>NZ_PQFE01000026.1:0-21340 GCF_022342445.1 Tessaracoccus sp. ZS01
TCGCCCCAGAGCCCGAGCCGATGATCCCCGCCCCCGTCTTCCCGCGCTCCGCCGGGGAGTACGCCGACGGGCCTGGCCCGGCCCCCCGTCGCTCCGCCATGTCGAGCGACACCCCGGTGGAGGCCGAACGCACCGCGGCCCCCGCCGCTGCCCCTTCCTGGGTCTCCGCGCACAAGATGACGTTGGGCACCTGGGCCGTGGCCGGGCTGGTGGGCGCGCTGGTGGTGGGCCTCATCGCGTTCTTCGTGGTGCGCGGCATGCAGGACGAGCCGACGGGCGTTCCCAGCGGGCCCGAGTCGCCCACCTCCGGTAGCCCTTCGGTGACGGACCAACCCGCTGATGTCGCCGATCTGGTGGAGGCGGACGACCTGGCCCCCATCGCCCCGGCCGCGGACTGGTCAGTGATCTCCACCACGGAGACCCAGTCGGACCACACCATGCGGGCGATCTGCCTGAGCACCGCCCAGCCGACGGTCAACCCCACCCATTCCTTCCAGCGCACCCTGGGCACCAGCGGTGACGACAAGCTGGCCACGCTGCACCGCATCGACGTGTACGCCAACGTCGAGGCCGCCAGCAGCGTCATGAGCGAGCGCATCGCCTCCCTGACCACGTGCGGCGAGGTGCCCGCCCGGCTGGTCCGCGCCACCACCATTGAGGGGCTGGCCGAGGAGACCTTCCAGGTGACGATCGTCCAGGAGGAGGCAGTGGCGAAGTACCACACCGTCCTCCTGACGCGCGACGGCGCCGCCCTGCAGATGGTCGACGTCGCGCGCGACGCGCAGCCCGTCGAGGAGAACGTGGTCGCGGATTCGCTGCTGCGGTCGCAGGCGGACCTGGCTGAAGCCCAGGACGCACCCGGCCCCACCGACGTGACGGCTGCCCCCGCGATCGTGCCTCCTGCGCCGCCCGAGGGCTGGCTCGTCCCCGTCGACCTGCCGCGTATCCACCCGGGGGCCGGACGCTGGACGATGACCGGCCCGCACCCCGTCGACGGCACCAACATGGGCTGCGAGAACATGGAACTGGCCACCGAGGCCGGCCCCACCGAGCGGCAGCGCACGGCCTACGCCCTGACGCGTGACGAGAAGATCCCGGAGCGCTTCGGCATCGACGAGTTGCTGTTCACCTTCCCCTCCTCGGAGGAGGCCGCGGTCTTCGTCACCAAGCTGGGCACGAACCTGCGCACCTGCGCCCAGCGGGTCCTGACGGCCGAGATTGCGGAGCACGCTCCCGTGCCGGCGAAGGACGCCGAAGGCAACGCGCTGTCGTCGCTGGTGTTCACCGCCACGCAGGCGATCTCGGACACCGAAAAGGTCACCTACCAACTCATCGTCAGCGTGGCCACGAACAAGGTGGCCTACACCATCATCTCCGCCACCCCCGAGGTGCAGTTCACCCAGGAGCAGCTGACCGAGCTGGCCGCCCGGATCTCCGTCCGGGCCAGCCAGCTCAACTGATCAGACCAGCTGCCCGGCGCGCAGCTTGGCGATGGCGTCGCGGGCGAGCTGCGCGGTCTGCGACGGGGTCTCCCCCACCTGCACACCCGCGGCCTCCAGCGCCTCTTTCTTGGCGCGGGCGGTGCCGCTCGAGCCGGTGATGATGGCGCCCGCGTGGCCCATGGTGCGGCCGGGCGGTGCCGTGAAGCCTGCCACGTAGCCGACGACGGGCTTGGTGATGTTGGCCTTGATGTAGTCGGCGGCGCGTTCCTCCGCGTCGCCTCCGATCTCGCCGATCATCACGATCACGTCGGTCTCGTCGTCCTCCTCGAAGGCCTGCAGCACGTCGATGTGCTTGAGCCCGACGACTGGGTCACCGCCGATGCCGACGGCCGTGGAGAAGCCGTGGTCGCGCAGTTCGTACATCATCTGGTAGGTCAGCGTGCCGGACTTCGACACCAGGCCGATGCGACCGGGACCCGAGATGTGCGCCGGGATGATGCCGACGTTGGACCGGCCGGGAGAGATGAGGCCCGGGCAGTTGGGGCCGATGATGCGGGTGCCCGCCTCGGCGGCCGCGGCCTGGAACTCGACGCTGTCGCGCACGGGGATGCCCTCGGTGATGACCACGCACAGGCCGATCTCGGCCTCCACAGCCTCCATGACGGCTGCCTTGGCGAACTTCGGCGGCACGAACACCACCGACACGTCGGCGTTGGTGGCGGCCACACCCTCCACCATGGAGCCGAACACCGGTACGGGGTCCTCCTCGAAGATGACGGATTCGCCGGCCTTGCCGGGGGTCACGCCGCCGACGACACGGGTGCCGGACATGACCATGCGCTGGGTGTGCTTGCGGCCCTCCCGGCCGGTCATGCCCTGGACGAGGACGCGCGATGAGGCGTTGATGTAGATCGCCATGTCAGTTTCCTTCCGAGGCGAGCTTGGCCGCGGTGCGGGCTGCCTCGTCCATCGTGTTCTTGACGGTGATGAGCGGGTGGTTGGCCTCCTCGAGGATGGCCTTGCCGACGTCGACGGAGTTGCCGTCGAGCCGGACGACGATGGGCAGACGCGCCTCGTCGCCCAGCATCTCCAGCGCGTGGACGATGCCGTTGGCCACGTCGCTGCAGGCCGTGATGCCGCCGAAGACGTTGACGAACACCGACTTCACCTGGGGGTCGCTCATGATGATGCGCAGCCCGTTGGCCATCACCTGGGCCGACGCGCCGCCGCCGATGTCGAGGAAGTTGGCGGGCTTGGGTTTGCCGGGCAGCTCTTCGCCGGCGGCGGCCACCACGTCGAGGGTGCTCATCACGAGGCCAGCCCCGTTGCCGATCACGCCGACGGAGCCGTCGAGCTTCACGTAGTTGAGGTCGAGCTCGCGGGCCTGACGTTCGAGGTCGACGTCCGCGGTGTTCTCCTCGTACTGCTCCCACTCCGGGTGCCGGAAATCTGCGTTGGCGTCGAGGGTGACCTTGCCGTCGAGGGCGAGGATGGTGCCGTCGGCCGTCTTCACGAGGGGGTTGACCTCGACGAGCGTGGCGTCTGATTCCACGAACACGGTCCACAGCTTCTGGAGCACGGGGCTGACGGCCGCGTGGATCTCCTGGGGGAAGCCTGCCTCGGTGAGGATGCGCTCCGCCGCCTCAGCGGTGATGCCGTCGACGGGGTCCAACTCGACCTTGGCGAGCGCCTCGGGCCGCTCTTCGGCCAGGGTCTCGATGTCGACGCCGCCCTCCACGCTGCACATCGCGAGATAGCCGCGGGAGGCGCGGTCGAGGAGGATCGAGAAGTAGTACTCCTCCGCGATGTCGGCTCCGGGGCTGAGCATCACGACCTTGACCGGGTGGCCCTTGATCTCCAGGTTGAGGATCTGCTGGGCCGTCTCGACGGCGGCCTCCTCGTCGTGGGCCAGCTTGACGCCGCCCGCCTTGCCACGACCGCCGGTACGCACTTGGGCCTTGACGACGACCGTCCCCGAGCCGAGGGACCGGTAGGCCTCACGGGCTTCTTCGGGGGTGGTGGCCGTGCGTCCGGCGAGCACGGGTACGCCGAACCGCTCAAAGAGGTCGCGCGCTTGGTATTCGAGGAGATCCACAGTGATTCCTGTTCAATTGGGACGATCGAGCGTCGCCAGCGTATCGGGACAAGGGCCGATACGGTAGCCCTTCCCACGAACGAGCGCGCCTGGCCCCGCCGTCCCCCGACCCGTCACATGGCACGGCGGAAAAGATCTGTGGACAATATTTCGGTTTGATTTTGAGAGGTTCCTGAGAACTGTTAAGGTTCCGTTCGGAATGACCTACAGAACCCCTCTTGACGTCAGGAACCAGGTGAACCACAGCCCGTTGCGCAACGCCCGTCGCGCCGCTGACCCTGTAACCGACGACATCCTCGAAGTAGAGGTCGTCACCCCCGCCGCATCGCCCGCACGCCGCGCCTCCCGCGCGCTGGGCATCTCCCGCCGAATGGTCGCCATGGGCGTCGCCGGCGCCGTCGGGGCCTCCGCACTTTTCGCCTTCGCCTTCACGGCCCGTGGCAATGACCTCGACAGCGGCGTGGACGTAGCGGCCGCCATCCCCGCCGCCGCGATGTCGGCGGCAGCCGAGAGCTTCGAAGACCGCAGCGAGGACGTGAGCCGCAACGCGGTACGCAGCGGCCTCACGGACGTCGTCGCGGACAAAGCTGCGCAGGAGCGCCAGGAGCAGTTGGGCGCCGCGAACCAGTCCGCCACGCAGGCGCAGGCAGATCTCTCTATGGGCGAGCGCGACAAGTTGATGGACGCCGACATGGAGCTCGTCGCCGCCCAGTCGCAGAAACTGAAGGAAGAGGCCGAAAAGGCCGCGAAGCTGCTCGAGCGGGCCCGCAAGGCCGCCAGCGCCGCGAAGGCCCAGGGCATCAACGTCGGCGACGTCGAGTCGATGACCGCCGAGGACGTCGACAACCTCACCAGCAAGGGCGGCTCCATGCCGGTCAAGTCCGGCTACCGCGTCGGCGCAGGCTTCGGTCAGCGCGGCAAGTGGTCGCGCTACCACACCGGCCAGGACTTCCCGGCCCCCACCGGCACCCCCATCTACGCTGCCGCCTCTGGCGTCGTGCTCAGCCCCACCGCAGGCGGCTGGGCGGGCACCAACGTCGTGATCCAGCACAACAACGGTGGATCCACGCTCTACGCGCACATGAGCCGCAAGGCCGTGCGCACCGGCCAGACCGTCAAGGCGGGCCAGCTCATCGGCTACGTCGGCAACACCGGCCGCTCGTTCGGGTCGCACCTGCACTTCGAGTACTACAAGCCGGGCGTGACGCCGGGCGATGTGTACAGCGCGTCGAACCCGATGGTGTTCCTGCGATCGCTGGGCGTTTCCAAGTAGTCGTCAGCACTCCTTGAACGCGTAGCTCACACCAGGAAAGCTGTTCACTGCTCGGTTTGGGACCGTAGACGGTGACAAACCCAGCACTGTCTTTCGCGCAGTGCGCTACAGCTTCTCCATCGGCGCGTGCTTCACGCTCAACCTCTTCGTGCCCGCCGAGCCGAAGTCCACATCGGCCCTCAGGTTGTCGCCGGCTCCTGCCACGGCCACCACGGTGCCCATGCCGAAGCTGGCGTGCAGCACCCTGTCCCCCACGCCCACGCTCAGCACGGTCTTCAGCGGGCCGTTGCCGGAGCCGAAGCTCTGGATCGACGCGGAGGTCTGGCGGTTGCGCGTGGCGGCGGTGCTCGCCCACTGCGTGGTGGCGGCGCCGGTGCGGCGCCAGTCCAGGACGTGGGCCGGCATCTCTTCCAGGAACCGCGACGCCGGGTTGTAGGCCGGCTGCCCGAAGGTGACGCGCACGGCGGCGCGGGTCACGTAGAGCCGCTTCCGGGCGCGCGTGATGCCGACGTAGGCCAGCCGTCGCTCCTCCTCCAGCTCGTTCGGGTCTGTCAGGGCCCGCATGTGCGGGAACATGCCCTCCTCCATGCCGGTGAGGAACACGGTGTCGAACTCCAGGCCCTTGGCCGTGTGCAGGGTCATCAGCGTGACGACACCCTTGCCCTCGTCGTGGTCCGGCACCTGGTCCGAATCCGCCACCAGCGCGATGCGCTCCAGGAACGCGGCGAGCGAGTCGTCGGGCTCCGGCATGCCGGCCACGAGGCCGGATTCGATGGCCTCCTCGTCGTCGAGGTCGATGGTGTTCGCGGCGGCGACGAACTCCGCCGCCACCGACACGAGCTCGACGAGGTTCTCGATGCGAGTCTCGTCCTGCGGGTCTGTCGACGCCTGCAACTCAGGGAGGTAGTGCGATTCCTTCAGGATGGAGGTGAGCACCTCGTCGGCGGGTTTGCCGGCGGCCACCATGGCACGGTGGATGTTCATCACGTCGACGAAGCCCTGGATCAGCTTGACGGAGCGGCTGGCGAGGCCCGGCGCCTCCTCCGCGCGCTGGAGCGCGTCGAAGAAGGTGATGCGCTGAGCGCTGGCCAGCGTCGAGATGGCAGCCTCCGCCCTGTCGCCGATGCCGCGCTTGGGCACGTTCAGGATGCGGCGCACGGAGACGTCGTCCGCGGGGTTCACGATGGCGCGCAGGTACGCGATGGCGTCTCGGATCTCGCGGCGCTCGTAGAACCGGACCCCACCGACGACCTTGTACGGCATGCCGACCCGGATGAACACTTCTTCGAATGCGCGCGACTGGGCGTTGGTGCGGTAGAACACGGCGGTGTCGCCGTACTGGCTCTCGCCCGCGTCGGAGAGCCTGTCGATCTCGTCCGCGATGAACTGCGCCTCGTCGCGCTCCGTGTCGGCCACCCATCCGACGATGAGGTCGCCCTCCCCCAAGTCGGACCACAGGTGCTTGTCGCGGCGGCCCTGGTTGCGCGAGATCACCGCGTTGGCCGCGGTGAGGACGTTCTGGGTGGAGCGGTAGTTCTGGTCGAGCACGATGGTGCCGGCGCCCGGAAAGTCCGATTCGAAGTCGAGGATGTTGCGGATGGTGGCGCCGCGGAAGGCGTAGATGGACTGGTCCGAGTCGCCGACGACCATCAGCTCCGCAGGCTCCACCGTCGGGGACCCCTCCACCACTCCGGTGACCTCGCCCGCGCACAGCTCGCGGATCAGCGCGTACTGGGCATGGTTGGTGTCCTGGTACTCGTCCACCAGCACGTGCCGGAAGCGGCGACGGTACTTCTCGCGGATGTCCGGAAACGCCTGGAAGAGGTGGACGGCTGTCATGATGAGGTCGTCGAAGTCCAGCGCGTTGGCGGCGACGAGCCGGCCCTGATAGTCGGCGTAGGCCCGGGCGATCGTCTCCTGCCGGGAGTTCTCCGCCTCTGCGGCGGCGCGCTCGTGGTCGACCAGTTCGTTCTTGTAGTTGCTCACCGCGTTCATCACGGCGCGCACCGGGTAACGCTTGGGGTCGAGCTCCATGTCGCGCACCACCAGCGACATGAGCCGCTTGGAGTCTGCGTCGTCGTAGATGGAGAACGACTTGGCGATGCCGAAGCGGTCGATGTCGGCGCGCAGGATGCGTACACAGGCGGAGTGGAAGGTGGAGACCCACATGAGCTTGGCGCGGTTGCCCACCAGTTCGATGACGCGCTGACGCATCTCCGCGGCGGCCTTGTTGGTGAACGTGATGGCCAGGACGGAGCCGGGATGGACGTCACGCTGGCTGACCAGATGCGCGATGCGCCGGGTCAACACCCGCGTCTTGCCGGAGCCGGCGCCGGCCACCACCAGCACGGGGCCGCCCGCATGCACGACGGCTTGGCGCTGCGGCGGGTTGAGACCCTCCAGCAGTTGTTCCTCGCTGACCTGCTTCGCCTTGGCCTTCCGCGGGGTCACCAGTGCCTCCGCGCGCGGCGGAGCGGGCTCGTCGGGCTGGAAGACGGCAAAAAGATCCGGGAAAAGAGAGTCACTCATGTCGGCTGCCCAGCCTACCGGCTCGCGCCGACGACTCCGTAGGTACGCTATCCCCATGCAGACCACCTGGAGCCGCGCACGACGGTTCTTCAACCGCCTCACGGCCGCGGTGCTCATCTCCCAGATCCTGGCGATGATCGCGCTGACCGTCGTCGAATCCTTCCGCAGGAAGAAGCGCAAGCTGCGCAAGTTCCCCGTTACGCGGCCGGAACCGCTGCCCGTGGCGGAGGACGAGATCACCGTCTACACCTACGGCGAGTACCTGTTCGACGCGATGATCGAGGCCATCGACGCGGCCGAGCACACCATCTACTTCGAGACCTACATCTGGAAGGGCGACGCCACGGGCCACCGGTTCCGCGACGCCCTGGGCCGCGCCGCCGACCGGGGCGTGAAGGTGCACGCCATCTGGGACGAGTTCGCCAACCTGGTGGTGCCCCGTGCGTTCTTCAAGTCGATCCCGAAGAACATCGCGACGATGCCTCATCCGGCGATCCCCATCCCGTGGTCGCCGCGGCACTGGGGTCGCGACCACCGCAAGCTCCTCACCGTCGACGGCCGGGTCGGCTTCATCGGCGGCTACAACATCGGCTCGCTGTACGCCACCGGCTGGCGCGACACCCACGCCCGCGTCGTGGGCCCCGGGGTCGCCGAGCTGGACAACGCGTTCATCGACTTCTGGAATCTCCACGTCCGCAAGGAACACGAGCGGATCGAGGACAACCCGGAGCGCGACTGGCTCCCCACCGTGCGCGTGCACCGCAACATGCCGCGCCTTCAGGTCTACCCCATCCGCAACATGTACCTGGAGGCCATCGACAGGGCCACCTCACACATCTGGCTCACCCACGCCTACCTCATCCCCGACGACGACCTCATCGCCGGCCTCCGCGACGCCGTCAACCGCGGGGTCGACGTGCGGATCATCGTGCCCGGACGTTCCAACCACGTGGTGGCCGACTGGCTGTCGCGCGGTTACTACACCAACCTGCTGCGCTCAGGCGTGAAGCTGTACCTGTACCAGGGGGCGATGGTGCACGCGAAGACCGCCACCATGGACGGCGTGTGGTCGACGATCGGCACGGCCAACCTGGACAGGCTGAGCCTGTGGGGCAACTACGAGGTGAACCTCGAGGTGACCGACGAAAGCGTCGCCAAGCACATGGAGGACGTATTCCGCACGGACCAGTCGAACAGCATCGAACTGAACGAACAGCGCTGGGCGAGCCGCTCCGTGGTCGCCAAGGTGACGGAGTTGTTCCTGTCGCCCTGGCGCCCGTTCTTCTGATCACCCTGCGACCGGTGCCGGTTGCGGCAGATAGAAAGAAGGGGCGCCCGGCAGCAGCCGGGCGCCCCTTCGGGGTCAGAGGGAAGGATCAGGCCTTGCGGCGCTGAGCCCAACCGTAGATGGCGAGCACGATGAGGGCACCAATGATGGAGGTGATGACACCGCCGATGGAGAAGTTGGGGCCGGTCAGATTGAGCTCACCTTCGAAGATGAGCGAACCGATGAGACCACCAACGAATGCACCGATGATGCCCAGGATGATGGTGGCCAGCCAGCCCCCACCCTGACGCCCAGGCATGATGGCCTTGGCGATAGCGCCTCCGAGGAGGCCGACGATAATCCAAACGATGATTGTCCATAACATGCTTCAAGCATTGCAGTAGGCGGGGTCACTGTAAATGCTTTCGAACCCTGAACTGTCCCTGAGGAGCGTGAAATTGGGCTGGGTTCCCCCCTTAAGGGTAGAGTCTGGAGCCATGGAAATCGTTCATGGAATCTTCTTTCTGCTCCACCTCATCGGCTTCGCGGCGCTCTTCGGAGGCGCTTTTGTTCAGCTGAAGGGACCCCACCGAATGGTCAACCCCGCCATGTTCCACGGTGCTCTCACGATGCTGATCTCCGGCCTCGCTCTGGTGGGCATTCTGGAGATGGGCGACGGGCACGTCAACAACATCAAGATCGGTATCAAGCTGCTCGTGCTGATCGCGATCTTCGTGCTGGTGCTGATCAACAGGAAGAAGGGTCAGGTGGCGCCCGGGCACTTCTGGGGCATCTTCGCCCTTACGCTGCTCAACGCCGGCATCGCCGTCTTCTGGTGAGCCTCAGGCGCTGATCGCGATGGCCACCGCGGCCCCGGCGATCAGCGCCGGGCCCATCGGCACGTCGGCCTTCGGGTCGCGCGTGACGATGAGCACGACCACGGCAAAGAGGCCGTGCAGGACGATCCCGAAGAACAGGCCGCGGCCCACCGCCATCCAGCTGTACCAGCCGAGCACGGCGCCCAGCAGCGCCGAGAGCTTCACATCCCCGAACCCGAGCATCCCGTTGGCCAGCAATGCCGCGACGAAGAAGCCGGCGAACATCGCGAGCGCGGCCAGGAGTGCGCGGAGCAGCGCGCCCCAGTCCCCCGTCGTGGCGGCCATGGCGACGATGCCTATCGCCCAGGCGATGAGTCCGGTGAGGATCACAGTGTCGGGAAGCCGGTGTTCCTTGAGGTCGACGACGAATAGGACGCCCGCCAACCCGGCGATGACGGCCAGGGCTGCGGCCTCCAGAAGGTCCGAGGTGATGAGGCCTACCCCAGCCCCCAGAATCGCTGCCCGAGGTACCGTCCCGATGAGCTTCGTGGTCGGTTCCAGCACCACTCTGGGGAGGAACCTCGACGCCAGCCCGGCCACGGCAGCGGCCATCAGCGCCGTCCAGATCCACATCACTCTGAGAAAGCCTCGATGATGCTGAGCGCAGCGGGCGTCATGATGACAATCATGAGGGCCGGCATGAGGAACAAGATCAGCGGGAAAACCACCTTCACGGGGATCTCCATGGCCTTGTGTTCGGCGCGCTGACGACGTGCGATCCGCTGTTCCTTCGCCTGGCTGTGGAGGACCTCACTCAGTGCGATGCCGTGTTCCTCAGCTTGGATGATCGAACGGATGAATCGCCTCAATTCAGGGACGGCGAGCCTGTCCGACAACGCCAGATAGGCCAGCCGCCGCTGCTGGCCAAGTTGGATGTCCTGCAGCGTCCGGATCAGCTCGGGGGCCAGCACCCCGCGCCCATTTCGGGCAACACGGACCAGGGCCGCATCGAAGCCCAGCCCTGCCTCGACGGCGATGCTCATCTGATCCAGTACGTCGGGCAGCTCCAGCTGGACCGCTTCCCTGCGCTTGATGCCTGTGTTCCACAACAGGAGTTCCGGAAGAAAAAACACGAAGATGACGACGAACAATCCCAGTGCAATGGCTGCCAACGATGGATTGCTCCTGACGACGAGCAACGCAAGCGCAACGGTGATGAGCGTGGAGATCATCTTGACGCTGATGACGCGCTCCAGCGGCCACGCCGCCGGCCGGCCCGCCTTCATCAAGAGCTTGTCGAGTGTTCCTGCGGCCCGGGTACCCACGAGCTTGAGCCCCAGAGTGGGTGCGGCGACCACTCGCGTTGACCCGCCTGTGGTCGCAGACAGGCCGCGTTGCAGGTTCGCCCGAACGTCTCGCTGCACACGTCCTTCCCCAGCGAGGAGCAGATTCAGCAGGTAAGCAAACCCAACCACGAGGAGCGCCAAGCTCACGTACACCACCTGCGGCATTGGATTCACCCCCCTCAGAACTTGATCTTGACGACGCGGCTCAGCCAGAAGATGCCAATGGCGAGCGAAATACCCGCGGCTACCAACGCAGCGATCCCGAGGATGGATTCGCCGAAACGGCTCACGTAGCCCGGGTTGACGAGGGACAAGATCAAGAAGATACCGGGTGGCAGCGCGGACAGGATGATGGCGGAAAGCTTACCCTCAGCAGCGAGGGCCCCAACCTGGCGCTTCAGTTGAATCCGCTCACGGATGGTCGCGCCGACGCCGTTCAGCACGTCGGCCAGGTTGCCACCCACTTCGCGGTTGATGGCGATGGCCTGGACCACCCAGTCGAAATCTTCATTCTCGTTGCGTCGGGCAACCTCCGCCAATGACTCGACAAAGGACCGGCCGAGTCTGGTCTCATTCACCACACGGGAGAATTCGGACGAGGTTGGTTCCTCAAGTTCGGTAGCCACCGTAGCGCAGGCCTGCGGAAGGCTGAATCCGGCTCGGAGACTCCCGGACAGAGTGCTGAGCGTCTCTTCCAACTGGTCACCGAAGAGTTGGCGCCGTTTGGCGGCCTTGAACCGGACGATCAGCACCGCCGCGAGCGGGACCAGGATCAGCGCCAGCATAGGAAGGAGCGCTCCTCCGCTGAGCAGCCCCAGTGCAAAACCAACTACCGTCCCAGAAGCGACCAGCACCAAGAAGTCCTGCGGACGCATCCGGATTCCAGCCGCGGAGAGCGACTCCTCGACGGCGCCTGCCCGCCCGCCGAGAGCGTACCCTGCGACAGCCGACGCGGCGGTCGCCGCCTGCGGCAACAGACCAACGGGCAGCGCGTCCGCAGGTCGCCGTCGCGACATCGGCACCGTGCGACCGACAGTGAGATACAGCACCAGCCAAGTCAATAGGGCTGCTGCCATCAAACCGCCACCGATGTACGCGAGGGTTTGGGGGCTCATCGCAAGCCGCCCCACCCCGGTCCGCCGAATACGGCGGGAGACAGGGAGATCCCGAGGTCCTCGAAGCGGTCCGTGAACATGGGACGCACACCGGTCGGAATCGTCCGGCCCCTGAACCGGCCATTCGGATCGACGCCGGCGGAATAGTCGAACAAGAACACATCCTGCAAGGTGATGATCTGCCCCTCCATGCCACTCACTTCGGTGACGGCAGTAATCCGTCGAGTGCCATCCCTCAGACGAGTGAGTTGCACGATCAGGTTGACGGCCGAAGAGACCTGCTCTCTGATGGCGCGTAGCGGGAGCTCGAAGCCTGACATCATGACCAGGGTCTCAAGCCTGGCAAGACAGTCACGCGGCGAGTTGGCGTGAACTGTGGAAAGGGAGCCGTCGTGACCCGTGTTCATGGCTTGCAGCATGTCCAGCGCCTCTGCGCCACGGACCTCACCCACCACGATGCGGTCGGGTCGCATACGCAGCGAGTTGCGCACCAGGTCACGGATCGTGATCTCGCCTCTCCCCTCGATGTTGGCGGGCCTGGACTCCAGCTGGATCACGTGGTCCTGCTGGAGTTGGAGCTCCACCGAATCCTCGATGGAAATGATCCGTTCATTTGACGGAATGAAGGAGCTCAGTACGTTGAGCAACGTAGTCTTGCCTGTGCCCGTACCGCCGGAAACCAGAATGTTGAGCCTCGCCTCGACGCAGGCCTTGAGCAATTCCGCCATCTCTGGCGTCATGGTGCCGAAGCGTTCCAGATCGAGGACAGAAAGTGCGTCCCTGGAGAACTTGCGGATCGTCAAGGTGGATCCGCTCACCGCAAGTGGCGGAATGATGGCATTTACTCGCGAGCCGTCCTCGAGACGAGCATCCACCAACGGGGATGACTCGTCGATGCGCCGACCTACCCTTGTGACGATGCGTTCGATGATTCGCCTCAGATGTGGCTCCCCGTCGAAGAAGACCT
This sequence comes from Tessaracoccus sp. ZS01, assembly GCF_022342445.1. Lineage (NCBI taxonomy): Bacteria > Bacillati > Actinomycetota > Actinomycetes > Propionibacteriales > Propionibacteriaceae > Tessaracoccus > Tessaracoccus sp. ZS01. The sequence goes on from NZ_PQFE01000026.1 coordinate 12,853, forward strand.
CGGTGCGCGTCAGTTGACCCTTGCGTTCTACATACACGGATTCTGGCCCGTTGACCATGATCTCGGTGACCGTGGAGTCATCGAGCAGCGGCTCCAGAGGGCCCAAGCCCAGAACGTCAGCCTCTACTTCACGCATCAGTCGCTGGCGCTCCGCAGTTGTGAGAGGCACCTTCGCCGCTTCAACCACTGAGTTCAGCTCGTCCATCACCATGCTCCGCAGGCTGGACTCGTCCATATCGGGGTCGTTCACTCGAGTGCCAAGCCGTGCAAACAGGGTGTCGACGGCCGAAGCCTTCAGTGCACTGAGCGCGTCGCTCCTCGCAGGCGGAGCCGTCGGTGCAACGGGTCCCCGTTCCGACAGTCGCGCGGTAACCCTTGTCGTGGGAACGGACGTAGCGTGCATGTCTACCTCTGGACGAGGCTCGGGTGAGTCCGCCGACCGAGCTCCCACTGCCTGCGGATCCGAGCGCCCCCATGGGCTCTGCTCCGCAGGATCAGGCGGTGACCACAGGGGGGCGGCTGGCGTCTCCCCGGACGTCCCCCGGACCTCCTCCAGACGTTCCCTCAGGCTCATGGATTCCTCCGGAACAGCCGCCCTCTAGTGCTCGTCTGAGCCTGTGGCGCAACGGCATCCACCAGCGAGAGGAGCCCCTTGCTCACCGGGTCGCGGCCGCCACTCTGCAGGAGTGGGATGCCCTGGTTGGTCGACAGCGGGACTCCATTGGACTGGGGCAACGCGACATCGACACCGGCGCGGATGGTCGCCTCCACATCGGCGATCGTCATGCCGCGCGAGCGCTCATTGAAATTCACGACGATGGTGCGTCTGCCTGCGATCATCTTGAGGTCATTGAGCGTGTCGATCTCCTTACGCAGGCCCCGCACACCGGGCACATCGAGGCTGGTCACGAGCACCAGATGGTCCGTGTGGTCCAGTGCCGCGAGCGTATGGTCCGTGAGTCCCGGTGCGGTGTCGATGACCACGTATGCGAATTGGCCACGCAGCAGCGAGACCAGTTGGGCCAGATCGTCGCCAGTCACGGTATCCGCATCAGCGGGAGAATCCGAGCCTGGGACCACGAAGAGTCCGGTCACGTGCTGTGTCACGTAGCTCTTCACTGCGATGCTGTCTCTGGCGGCGGGACCGCGCGCGATGTCCGGCAGCGAGTGCTGTGCGTGCAGGTTGAGCGCACTGGCGACGTCCCCGAAGTGCACATCGGCGTCGATGAGAACTACCTGCTGCGGAAAGCGTTGCGCTAGGCCCACCGCCAGATTGGTGGCCACGGTCGTCTTGCCGACGCCACCCTTGGGGGAAGTGACTGTCACCACGACCCCGGTGCGACCGCTGACAGGGGGCGGCAGCATCCCGGGCATGTCCTGGGCTACGCGGGACGCGAACACACGATCGGCAGCGCGGTCGAGCGCCGCGCGCAATTCGTGTGGTTCTGCATTGGCCGGGATGATGTCTCGCACGCCTGCCCGGACGGCAGCTACTCCGATGAGGCCCGGATCGGCATGCACCAACAACACGTCTGCTCGCTGCGCAAGATCCGAAGCGATCCGCATCGCTACGTCTTCCACTCCGGTGGCGTCGAGCACCACGACGTCTGGAATGGCGGCCCTGCCGAACAACGACGCCACTGGGTCATCCTGCTCCGCCAATTGCAGCGGAGGGACCCGGGTGAAACCGTCACCGATGGCCTGATGGAGACGATCCTCGAGCGAGTCGTCAGACGTGCTTAGCAGTAGCTGGATCACTTAAACACCGTCCCTGAGGTGACAGGCTCAACGCCAGTCATGTCTGTCGACGGAGTCTGCCTCGACAGCCAGAGCGAACCATTCTCTTTGCTATAGACGATTCTCGCGGCCATTTGAGAATCCACGGCAACGGTGACCATGAGTTCCGAGGCGGGCAGTTGGTCTCCCGCTGCGGTTCCGTCACCTGCCGGCGGTGCTACGGTGCCCTGGATCCGAGCCACGAGGATGTCAGCCGCCAACAGATCGGTTTGATTCTTCTCGAGCCCGGGATCAGCTTCGGGGTCGGTTGGGGCAGTGGATGGCTCGGCGCCATCAGACGCAGCCGTCATGGTGACATATATACCCACTTTGTCCCCCGCGATGATCTGCGAGCCCACGACTCGCTCGGGCGGAAGTTGGATCGTGATCAGTTGCAGTCCTTCGGGGACCGGCACAGCAGCTGCCACCTGATTGTCGTCCGGTGTTACGAAACGGCTGATGAGCACCTGTTCGCCCACCTTGAGGGACGTCACCGTGACCTGCTCGGCGGGCAATTCGTCAAGCTGCTGGATGGCGCCGGGGACAATGGCGTGGAAAGGAATCTGCCGAAGCTCGACGTACTCGGATAAATCGGCGGATCTCATACCAGCCGGGATCTCTTCGCTCACCACCAACACCGGCCTCGGATGCAATGATGCGAGCGCTCGTTCATCGGCGCCACTGACGTAGACAAAGAGCAGGACACCACCCACCAGCGCCAGCAAGGCGGCCAGAGCCCCCAGGAAGCCGCGTTTATTCATATGAAAGGGTCCTTGTCGTTTCAGTGCAATGGCCATGGGGGGTGGAGTCCTGAATCACTGGGTGAGCCGTACCCCGACCGCCCCGGCGTTGGGGGGAGGACTACTCGGCGAGCCATACTCCAGCACGTCCTTCAACTCCACCATTTCCACGAAACGACCTCGGAGGTTCTGACCCTTGTCCTTCGGATCAAGAGTCAGACTCTGGCAGGCCGGCCAGCCGGGGCTTGACGAGTTGTCAGGGCCGAAACAATAGCCGGTGACCTCGAGTGCAGCGAAGACGTACACGTGGTACTCAGCGTTACTGCCAGTGCCCTTCCACGCATCGAACAAAGGCATCAGAACCGTATCGCCCACGTTGAGCACTGTCTCGATGACGCAACCGTTGGGGATCGAACCTCCCGGGTCCGTGGCGACCCAGGGGTCCTTCAAGTCGATGGTGGCCTCGCAACCGGAATCAGGCGCAAGCCAACCAAATCCGCCCGCGGTTTCGTTGTGAGCCGAATGCGTGCCGCAGACTAATCCGCCGTCCGCGATCGAGCCGCTCTTGCTCTTGAGTGGGATGGCAAACTCGACCGTTGTCGAGGGCGGAGAAACCGCACTGCTGCCCGTCTGGTACTGGAACCAACACATCGACGTAGTGAGCGGCAGCGTCACAGCCTTGCTCGGCGGCCCCCACGAGGCAGTGGCGGCCGCGCTCACGGCACTGGAGTCGAACGCACCGCTGGAGTCCAGCACGGGCGCCAGGAAATGGTCACGTACGGTGTCGACCCTCACCGTCACCGAGGACGGAGCATGCGTGACAGCCGCTGTCACGTTGGAGTCGTTCTTGTTCTGCTCGGCGTACCAGGTTGCCGTTGAATCGGGTTCGCAACCAGTCGCCGTTGCGCAGCTCTGCGCCAGCGCCAGTGCTGCAGAGTCAGCGCCGTTCTGGAGCTGCTTCCGGTCCCACCACAGGGCACCAACGTCAACGGCGAGGGCACCGAAACCCATCATCACCACCAACACAAGGGCAACTACGACCGCGGACGCTCCCCGTTCATCAGCCTTTATCCACCGCATCGCATTACCCCCTGGCCCTCCATGGTGTATCCGGGAAAGAAACCGGTCAGTCCGTCGTACTCGTACGTGATCCTGACCGTCACGGGAGCGCCAGGTGTGCAGGTCCCCGGATCGACAGTTGCGCCTGCGGGAATGCCCGTGGCCGCCGCCATCGCCGCCGCAGGGTCACCAGAAATAGCGTGCGCCCGTGCGGCCTCCCGGGCGGCACCCGCGATATTGCCTTGGACGAAGAACGCAAAACCGAATTCGATGATGCCCATCAGCAACGTGACCAGCAACATCGAGATAATGGCAAACTCCACTGCGGCTGCCCCGCGATCATTGCGGCAACGGGTCATGCGTCCCCTCCCCCGGGATGAGCTTCAGTTGCTAGGTTCGGGGTTGAGGCACATCGCGCCTCAACCCCTCAACCATCACGTCGACCTAGGGCGTGGGGGCAACACCCTTGTTCTTGATGCCGTCTGAAACACCCTTAAACAGGTCGTTGAGTTGCCCACCGAGCGTGAACACGATGGCGATGATGACGACAGCGATCGCCGCGACCATGATGCCGTACTCAACTGCGGTGGCACCCCTCTCGGACTTCATCCGCGGTGCGATGACGCCCCGGAGGACGGCCTGCATGTAATCGAGCATGAGTCTTCCTTTCGACGGGGGAAAGATTCGGCGACCCGGCAGAGCTGACGGACTTCGGTCGACCCGTCCCCCAACGGGTCGCAAGCAGGACAATACATGATTTGAAGGAAAGTGCGAGTCGGAATATCCAAACTGAACCTTTGGCATGATAGAGACGTGCATGCTCACCCGACTACCTGCCCAACGGCACGTGACGCTAGGGTGAGCGGCACGTGACCATCTGGGGGGAGGGCACCATGCGACGTCTATCAGCCGTGCTCGTAAGTTTGTGGCTTTGTTCGGCACAAGCAGGGGCAGCGTTCGCCGCGCCGCCGGCCGCCACCATCGACGATGTCCTCGAGGCTCTGCAGGTTCAACCCCAGGAATCCGACTACGTGATCGTCGTCGACACGTCTCTGTCGATGCGGGCGGAAGAACGCTACGCCAGGGTCGCGGAAGCGCTCGGCGTGACGCTCACGCAGTTGCAGCCCACCGACCACGTGGCTCTCATCACCTTCGACGACGGCGCCCGAGTCGCCTACCGCGGACCCCGCGGAGACGACCCCCAAGCAGTACTGAACGAGCTCCCCGCGCAGCCCTCGGGTGACCAGACCGACATCGGCGCCGGCCTCGAACTGGGCCTTGAGGAGCTTGAACGCCCCGACGCCAAGGCTGCCGGAGCGCTGGTGCTCATCACGGACGGCGACCTCGACACCAAGCCGGACTCGCCTTTCGCTGAGCCCACGTCCGAAGGGTGGGTAGACCTCAAGGCGCGGGCTGCGGCCCTGAGCGCCAGGGACATCGCCACCTACGCCCTGTCGGTGGAAGAAGAAACGGACGCCGGCCTGATGACCGGGGTGTTCCCAGACACGCAGGAGATCCCCGTCACCCAGTTCGCCGACGTACTGAGCGACCTGCGCATGCAACTGCTCACCTTCCAGGCCAAGCAGAAGCTGGATCCCGACCTGGCGGCCGGCGCCCTCACGGCGAAATTCACTAACACCAAGGCCCTGGGCGCTGGCAAACACTCCGCCACGCTGCAGTTTTCCTCGACCTACGGCCTCCTTCCCGCACACCTCACGGGCCTCGCTGCGGAAGTTACCGGCTCAGCTCCGGTCACCGTCGAGGGGTTGCCGGACGAAGTGATTCTCACCCCCGGCCAAACTGTCGACCTTCCCTTGACGTTGACCGTGGACGAGTGGGATGGCAGCCAATCTGACCTCCTCATCACTGCCGTGGCGGACAGTTCCTGGAGTGACGTGGTGCGCACGGAGTTGCGGACCCCCGTGGAGTTGACCCTCACCGCCACACCGCTCCAACTGGTCGATGAGCCGGCGCCCGCCGCGTCAGAAGACGCAGTCGCCGGAGAGACGCCACAGCCGACTCCCTCCCGCACTGCGGTGGCACCCGCCCCGCCCGATACTGAGCAGGCGGAACTCGACCCGCTCCCGCTCATCATCGGCGGCGCGGTGCTGGTGCTGCTGGGCCTGGCGGCGCTCTTCTACTTCAGCCGCGCCAAGCTCGAGGGATCGCTCACCGTGCTGCGCGACGGGCAACTGGTGCAGGAGATGCTGCTCACAGGAAGGTCTGTGTCGTTGACTCCCCCACAGCCGGGAATGGGGCCCTCGGGTGCGGTGTCGGCGATGGCCGGCAAGCGCGAACAGGTGCTCATCAAGGCCGCGGTGGACGGCGGGAAGCCGGCCAAGGCCAAGCTGGCCGACGGCGAAAGCGTTCGCGTGGGCGAGTACGAACTGGTCTACACCGGCACCCGAAGCCGGGTGTTGGCGAAGATCAGCTGAACAGCGGGAGCGGCTAGACCAAGTGGCGGTCGGTGGCCCACTTCGTGAGCTGGTGCCGGTTCGACAGCTGCAGCTTCCGCAACACCGACGACACGTGGGTTTCCACCGTCTTGATCGAGATGAACAGCTCCTTCGCGACCTCCTTGTAGGAGTAGCCGCGGGCGATGAGCTTCATCACCTCGCGCTCGCGGGCGCTCAGCTTGTCCAGTTCCTCGTCCACCTGCGCGATGTCGATGGCGCCGCTGAAGGCGTCCAGCACGAAGCCGGCCAGCCGCGGGGAGAACACCGCGTCACCGGCGGCCACGCGCGCCATGCCCTCGATCAGTTCCTCCGAGCTGATCGACTTGGTCACGTAGCCGCGGGCGCCGGCGCGGATGACGCCGATCACGTCCTGCGCCGCGTCGGAAACCGACAGCGCCAGGAACTTCACGTCTGGTTTGGTGGGCAGCACCTGCTTGATCACTTCGGCGCCACCGCCGCCGGGCAGGTGCACGTCGAGCAGCACGACGTCGGGTTCAGTCTCGAGGATTGCCTTCACCGCGGTCTCGACATCCTCACCCTCACCCACGATGGTGACGTGCTGGCCGATCTCGTGGTTGACGCCTGCCCGGAACATCGCGTGGTCATCCACTATGACAACCCGCAACCCGGCCACATCATGGGCCTGATCCTCACTCATCCGCTCATCTCCAGTTTCACTTCAGTGCCGTCCCCGAGCTCCGAGCGGATCGTCGCGTTACCCCCGTAACGTTCCATGCGAGCCCGGATCGATTCTCTCACGCCCATGCGCCCGTCGGGCAATTGCTCGGTATCGAACCCCTTGCCACGGTCCCGAATGAACACCTCGATCTGTCCATCATCCACTTCGGCGTACACATCGACGCGTGGCGCGCCCGAATGCTTGGCCGCATTCGTGACCGCTTCACCGGTGGCGAGGATGAGGGCCTCCACCTTGTCGTCGACGGTGGCGTCCCCCACACAGACCAGTTCGACGTCGACGGGGAACCGGCCCTCCACGTCGGTGGCCATCTCCTGCAGGGCGGAACGCAGCGACGCGGCCCGCGCCGTCTCGCCGTAGAGCCAGGTGCGCAATTCACGCTCCTGACGGCGGGCCAGTTGTGCGACGGTGGCGGAATCGTCCGCCTGGCGCTGGATGAGGGCAAGCGTCTGGAGGACGGAATCATGCAGGTGCGCAGCCATGTCGGCGCGCGCCTCCGCGCGGTGGCGCTCCGCGTCGGCACGGCGCACCCGGTTGCGGTGCTGGTACAGCCACGGGGCCGCCACGATGAACAGGCCGGCCAGGAGCAGCGCGGACGCGCCGAGCACGCCGGGGAGCTGTGCCAGGCCGATCTGCGTCGCCAGCGTCCACGAGATGCCGGCACCCACGAGCACCAGCCCGCCGACCAGGCGCACGATGCTCATCGTGCCGCCGCCGCGGGTGACCCGGGCCCACAACCGCGCGTCGGTGCTGCGGGTGGTGGCCACCCGCTCGTCGACCTGCAACCAGATCACGATGATGCCCACGCCGCCGATCACCATCGGCCAGAACAGCGCCGTGGGGACCACACCGCCCGAGACGAAGAGCCACAGCAGACCGACGACCACCAGGCCCCCGGCCACCAGCACACCGTGGTCCGGGCGCGAGGCGGGCAGCAGCGTGGGGCGCATGCCGCGTCGGGTCGCGGCCTCGAGGCCCGCGGCCTCCTCCAGCCGGCCGCTGGGCAGCAGCACCCACAGGGCACCGTAGGCGAGGAGACCCAGGCCGGAGAGCAGGGCGCCGATCACGAAGGCCAACCGCACCATCCGCACGTTGACGCCCAGGTGGGCGGCCAGACCGGCGGCCACACCGGCGATCACACCGGACTCGACGCGGCGTTGCAGCGGCGCGCGCGCGGGCACGCTGGGCACCACCGGTAGCTGAGTCATGACCCCAGATTGTCACGGGTGTCCCCCTCAGGCCAGACCGGAGAGCCGTTTCCAGGGGCGCTTCAGGGGCTCACCCGATGCTCTTTCGGCCCAGGCCAGAGCAGACTGGAGCCATGACCACAGAACTCGACCTCGGCTGGTTCGATCCGAGCCTCGGCGCCCTGCAGCGCCCGGAGGCCGCCGGCGTCTCCACCGGCCTCAGCCGCGCCATCGCCGGGCGGCTGGGCGTCGACGTGGTCCTCGTGCGTGTCGTGTTCATCGTGTTGGCTTTCTGCGCCGGCCTCGGCCTGGCCCTCTACGGTTGGGGCACCGTCCTCACCCGCGGCCCGCAGGGCACCCGCCCCATCGACCAGGTGCTGCCCGGCTTCCGCGACTGGTCCCCCTTCATGCAGAAGGCCGCCGTCGTGATCTCCACCATCATCGTGGTGGCCACCCTCGACGCCGCGCTCCCCCTCCCCTGGGGCGCCGGCGTCCTGGTGCTGATCGCGCTGGTGCTGGTTCGCCGTCGGGTACGGAAGGCGGGCGCGTTCCCGCCTGCCCACTACCCTCCGC
>NZ_PQFE01000027.1:0-14246 GCF_022342445.1 Tessaracoccus sp. ZS01
CCCCTCACCTACGCCGTCCCCGACGCCCTCCCCGACGCCTTCCCCGACGCCGACCGTGACCTCCAAGCCAACGGTCGCCCCCACCGCCACTCCCACGCCGACGCGGTCGCAATCGCAGCGGCCGGATTACGTGCGGACGGTTCCGTACACGATGCCGGGCACCCATGAGTTCAACGGGCGGCTGTGGTTCACCGCCTGCGAGGACTACTCGCGGACGCAGCGCTGCCGCACGAACATCTGGGCATCGCAGGTGGTGTTGAAGGACGGCACGTTCGAGGTGAAGACCGGATGGGCCTTCAACAACCTGACGTACCTCCCGTTCATGGCGCGTGAGGCGTGGGCGGGCAACCCGCTCGGCCACACGGCAGCATGGACTGCTGCGGATGGTCGCAAGTGGCGCACGGAATGTGACACCGCTGCCACCGGCCGTGGTGGATGCCGTTCGTACACGATGACGACGGTGTACCGGGCGACGCCGAAAGCGTCGGGTGGGTACTCGTTCTCGCAGAGCAACGAGTGGGTGTTCAACAACATCGTGATGTTCACGTCCTGATCCTCATCGGGGCCTGACCCAGGCCGGGCTGGGGGCTGTCCCCCGCCTTGCCCGGTTCAGGCCCCATGGGGGGACGGGGACGTCTTTGTTGTCCCGACGGAAGACCATGGCAACTGCCCGGAAGAATTTCTGCGCCATTTTTCTCCCGCTTCGGCAGCGGGCACAGTTTTGTCAGTGCGGGCTATTTTAATAGTGTGTATGGACGACATGCGTGATCTGGGGCAACGGTACATCGCCGCGCTCTGGGACGCCGTGCCCTCGTTCAGCACCGGCCACGACACAGCGGATCGGCTCGCCGGCATGGTGGCCGCGGTGACCGAGGCCGAAGCCCAGCTGGCCGGGCTTCGGCTGCACCTCATCCACGAGGCCCGGCTCGCCGCCGCCGCACCCGTCATCGACCAGGTACGCCACTCGGTACGCACCACCACCGGCCAGGCGGTCGCCTCCCTGAAACTCGCCACAGACCTCGCCGAACGGTTCCCGCTGATCGCCGCCGCCCTCCACGAAGGCGCCATCTCCCTCGCCCAGGCCGAGGGCATCACCGACGGGCTGCGGAAACTCCCCGGCTCCCTCACCCGCGCAGACCTGGTGCAATGCCAGGAAACCATCCTCGAACACGCCGACACCCTCGGCCCCGCCGAACTGCGCGCCCTCGCCACCCGCCTCCACGAACTGGTAGACCCCAACGGCGCAGACGCCGCCGCCCAGAAACGCCTCGACGCCCAAGACCGCGCCGCCATGCGCAACCGGTACCTGCGTTTCACCCCAGACCACCACGGCGGCACCAGAGTCACCGCGCTGCTGCCCACCGCCCACGCCCACCTGCTGGAGGCGCAACTCGACGCCATCGAGCCGCCCCTGTCGTCCTACCGCGAGGCAGGAGAACTGCCCAGCCGGGAGATCCGCCGCGCCGATGCCCTGGTGCTGCTGGTCCAGACAGCCGCCGCCACCGGGCAACTGCCCGCCCACGGCGGGGACAGGCCGCAGGTCACCGTCACCCTGAACTACGACACCCTGCTCACCGGGCTCGGCCACGTCGGCATCGTGGGGGCGGAGGATCTCGACGGCCTCTCCGCCGGCGACGCCCGCCGCCTCGCCTGCGACGCGGAGTTGATTCCCGTCGTGCTCGGCACCGCGTCTCAGCCGCTGGATGTGGGGCGCAAGCATCGGCTGTTTCCCGCCGCCATCCGCACCGCGCTGGTCCTGCGCGACGGCGGCTGCGCGTTCCCCGGCTGCACCGCCCGCCCCGCCTCCTGCGAAGCACACCACATCATCCCCTGGTGGGCCGGCGGAGAATCCTCCCTTGTCAACGCGGTCTTGCTCTGTCCCCACCACCACCGCCTCGTTGAGCCAGACCCGCAACAGTCGGCCGAATCCCAATGGCAGGTCCACCTCGACCCCGCCACAGGGATGCCCTGGTTCACCCCACCCCGGCACATCGACCCCGCCCGCACACCACGACAACACCCCCGCCACCTGCTCCGCGCACTCACGCCACGCCCCAAGGCACCACCCTGCCCAGATGACCACCACGCAGAGCGAACCGACGGACCCAGCCTCGAAGAACTCCTCTCGCGCAGCGCGGAGGTATGGCACGCCACGGTCTGATCGAGCGGCCTCAACCGACGTTGACGGTCACGTCCCGAAGCGCGTAGCCCGAGATGACCTCGTCCCACCCGAGTTTCGGCTCACCCACCAGCGAGACGGGGTGCGCGAAAAGCCTCGTCAGCAGAATGTCGGACTCCTGGATCGCCAACGCGTTGCCCGGGCATTTGTGGGGCCCATCGCCGAAGCTCATCACTTCGGGGCCGATGCCGCGGGGCAGTTCCCGGCCGGGGCAGAGGTCCAACGGCGAGTCACCGACGGTGGCCGGGTCTGCATTTGCCTGGCGGATGTGCAGGTCGAGGAGTTGCCCCGCCCGCACCGTGTGGGTGACGCCCGCGTCCGTGAACGTGAACTCCTTCTCCGCCCTCCGGTACAGGTGACCGATGATCGGCTCCAGCCGCAGGATCTCGTGGAGGATCGCGTAGCGCTCGTCGTCGCGGGCCACGACGTAGCGCGAGCGCAGCGCGTCGTCGCGCAACAGGTGAAGGGCCGCCATCGAGATGAACTCGCGGGTGGTGGCCATGCCCGCCGCGCCGTAGGTGACGCACTCGATGAGGATGGCCGGGGCGCCGTACCCCTCGTCGATGAGGTGGCTGATGACGTCCTCCTGCGGCTGTCGCCTGCGGGCCCGGATGGCGGGGCGCACGTCCCAGAAGTAGAACCAGGCCATCGGCGCCGCCCCGCGCAGCGCCCGAAGAGCCGCCCGGACCGGTCCCTCGGCTCGGTCTGATGCCGGGTCGTAGACCGGCTGGTCCAGCAGACGCTCCAGGCGACGCGCCAGCCCCCGTCGACGCGAATCGGTGAGCCCGATCACCTTCGCCGCGACCTCCGTCGAATAGCGCAGCGACACGTCGTCGAGCCGCGCCCGCCCCGTGGCGGCCATCTCGGCCACCAGGGCGTCTGCACGCGATTCCATCAGCCCGCGATAGCGGGTGGCCACCGTCTTGGGCGCGAAGAAGCGCGCGATCTTGCTGCGCTGCTGCCGGTGCGGCTGCCCGTCCACGAACAGGATGGGTTGATCGGCCATGGTGCCGTCCGGGATGGACTCGGAGTTGAAGCCAGCCTGCGTGGTGGCGTCGCGCTCCCTGAGGATCTGGCGGACGGCCTCCGTGGAGCGGATCCGCCAGACACCGTCGAAGCTCTCAACGCTGGGGAAGGTAGTCTCCCCCGGTTCGACGGAGATCCGTCTGCAAGCGCCGTCGCTCATGCTCGTCAGCCTACTCCCGGTGTCCCGTGCACGGACTCAGCTGGCCGGGGCGGGTGCGGGGAACCTCTCCCACACCCGATGGCTGGCCAGGAGATCGGCCAGACCGGCCACGAGTTCCTCAGTGACCCCGGTCAGCACGCCGGGAGCGTCGAGTGGCACTCCGGCGGCCGCCAGCACCTCGCCGGACGCCGATTCGACGCCGATCGCCTTGCAATGCCGGTACATCTCGGCCACCAGCTTCACCACCCGCGGATCCACCGGTTGGCCGACGGTGTCCTGGCCTGCCTTGGCGTCGAACGCCGGAAGGGCATCCGGTGCAGGCTCGGGGGCGTCAACCACGATCACCGCGTCGAACTCGATCGATGCGGCGGTGAGGAACGTCCGATCCACCACCACGTCGCCGAGCTTGCCGCCGTGCGGAGCCGTGACGAACGGCACCATCCCAGCGGCCAGCACTGCGTCCTTCGCCGCGGCGATCGTCTTCGGGGCGGTGTCGGCGTCGACCACGAGTGCAACCTTCCGCCCGGTCACAGGCCACTTCTGGCCCACCTGCGACAACGCCGGGCTGGGCTCGACGTCTGCCGGCGGAACCGTCGGCTTCGGCACCGGCAGCCCGAGGCCCTGCGCCACCTGGGCGCAGAGTTCTGCGTCGATGTTGGCCAGGCATGCCAGTTGGCGCACCTTGATGGCCTCCTCGTAGCACTTGCCGAGTTCGAAGGTGTAGGCCCGCGCCAGGTGCTGCCGCTCTACTGGGCTGAGGGAACGGACGAAGAGCGTCGCCTGGCTGAAGTGATCCTCGAAGCTCGCCGGGCGCTCCCGCGTCTTGTCGCCCGCCACCGGCGTGGGGATGTCGATGAATCCTGCGTCGTCCTCGGTGGCCTCCGCAGGGTTCCCGCCGTCGAGGGAGTTGGGCTTGTACGGCGCGACCCCGCCGTGCACGGCGTGCTGGTGGAAGCCGTCGCGGAACATGTCGTTGACTGGGCAATGGGCCCGGTTGATGGGTATTTGGCTGAAGTTCGGGCCGCCCAGCCGGGTGATCTGTGTGTCGACGTAGGAGAACAGCCGCGCCTGCAGGAGCGGGTCGTTGGTGAAGTCGATACCGGGCACCAGGTGAGCGGGGTTGAACATCACCTGCTCGGTCTCGGCGAAGAAGTTGATGGGTCGCCGGTTGAGCGTCATGGTGCCGATGATCTCCACCGGGCACAGCTCCTCGGGCACGAGCTTCGTCGGGTCGAGCAGGTCAATGCCCTCGAACGTCTCTTCCTCGGTGTCCGGCATCACCTGCACGCCGAGGTCCCAGGCCGGGTAGGCGCCAGCGTCGATGGCGTCGTAGAGGTCGCGACGGTGGAAGTCGGGGTCGTTGCCGGCGGTGAGCTGGGTCTCTTCCCACACCTGCGAGTGCACGCCCTGTCGCGGCTTCCAGTGGAACTTGACCAGGCTGGTCTCACCGGCGTCGTTCATCAGGCGGAACGTGTGGACCCCGAAACCCTCCATCATCCGATACGACAGCGGGATGCCGCGGTCCGACATGTTCCAGGCCGTGTGGGCCTGCGCCTCGGTGTGCAGGGTCACGAAATCCCAGAAGGTGTCGTGCGCGCTCTGCGCCTGGGGGATCTCCTTGTCGGGTTCGGGCTTGACCGCATGGACGACATCGGGGAACTTGATGCCGTCCTGGATGAAGAAGACCGGCATGTTGTTGCCCACCAGGTCGTAGTTGCCCTCAGAGGTGTAGAACTTCGTGGCGAACCCGCGGGTGTCGCGCACCGTGTCCGACGACCCACGGAACCCGACGACGGTGGAGAACCGCACGAACGTCGGCGTCTCGACGCCCTTCTTCAGGAACGCGGCGCGGCAGATCTTCGTCGCGCGCCCGTTGGCCACGAACACGCCGTGCGCGCCGGTGCCACGGGCGTGGACCACCCGCTCAGGGATGCGCTCGTGGTCGAAATGGGTGATCTTCTCCCGCAGGTGGTGGTCCTGCAGGAGAATCGGCCCACGGGCCCCGGCCTTGAGCGAGCGGTCAGTCTCACGAAGCCGCGCGCCCACCGACGTGGTGAGGAACTCGCCCTGCTGGCCCACCGCCTCCGCAGGCGCCCCGGTGGGCGCTCCCGTCGGGGTGACCGTGTCGGGCCCCTGCTGTGAGGGCTTGGGCGGCGGTGGCGCCGTGGGTGCCGTCGGTTCCTCCACGGCCGGGTTCTCGACGCCGGGGCCGGGCGGCGGAACGGAGAGGGCGCCCTCGTCGACGGCGGCCTGCTGGGGCTTGGCGGACTTCTTCGCGGGAGACTTCTTCGTGGCCATGCGCGACTCTCCTTGATCGGGCGCCTGACGGCTGGATCCGACGGCGTTGGGGATCGCTCGAGTCTAATCACGCGATCAGCTCGCCAGCGGCGTTCATCGCGCAAAGGACTCGTGCAAAAGGGTGGCTGCCATGGCATGAAGAAAGGCCTAGCCGGTCATCGACCGGCTAGGCCTTCCGCTGGCGCGCTCGGCAGGATTCGAACCTGCAACCTTCTGATCCGTAGTCAGATGCTCTATCCGTTGAGCCACGAGCGCTTGGGCAAGAAGAGACTATACGCGGTTCTTCGCCGATTCGCCAAAACGGGGCCTCGTCCACGGAAATCCGCGTCACCGTCGTGTCGCATTCCTGCTAGTTCAGGCAGTCGTCGTCAGCCACACTGGAGGCATGCACACCGACGAAGCCGCCTGCCTCAGGGCGATCCGCGCGAAGGACGCGCGCTTCGACGGGGTGTTCTACACCGGCGTCACGTCCACCGGCATCTACTGCCGGCCCTCCTGCCCGGCGCGCACCCCGCAGGCCGGCAACGTGCGGTTCTACCCCACCGCCGCGGCCGCGCAGGCCGCCGGGTTCCGCGCGTGCAAGCGTTGCCTCCCGGGGGCGGCCCCGGGGTCGCCGGAATGGGACGTGCGCGGCGACACCGTCGCCCGGGCCATGCGCCTCATCGACGACGGCGTGGTGGACCGGGAGGGCGTCCCGGGGCTGGCCGCCACGCTGGGCTACTCGCCGCGCCAGTTGCAGCGGCTCCTCGCCGACGGCGTGGGCGCCGGGCCCGTCGCCCTGGCCCGCACGCGGCGGGCGCACACCGCGCGCACCCTGCTGGAGGCGACCGACCTGCGCCTCACGGATGTCGCCTACGCGTCGGGTTTCTCCAGCCTCCGCTCGTTCAACGCCACGATCGCCGAGGTCTACGCCGCCACCCCCACCGAGCTGCGCGCCCGCACCCGACGGCGGCCCACGCCGTCGAGCGGGGGCCTGACCTTCGTCGACCTCACCCTCCCCACCCGCACCCCCTTCTGCCCCTGCAACGTGTTCGGGCACCTCATCGCGACCGCGATCCCCGGCGTCGAGTCCTTCCACGACGGCGCCTACCACCGGACCCTGCGGCTCCCCTCGGGGTACGGGGTGGTGTCGCTCTGGCCGGCCGGCGCCGGTGGCGTCCGCGCCCGCCTCGGGCTCACCGACGTCTCACAACTCCCCACCGCCATCTCGCGGGTGCGGCGCCTGCTCGACCTCGACGCCGACCCCGTCGCGGTCGCCGACCACCTCGGCCGCGACCCCCACCTGGGCGCGCTCGTGCGGAAGCATCCCGGTCGCCGGATCCCTCGCAGCGTCGACGGTGACGAGTTGGCCGTGCGGATCGTCCTCGGGCAGCAGGTGTCCACCGCTGCGGCCCAGACCCACGGGGCGCGGTTGGTCACGGCGGTAGGCGCCGCCGTTGAGACCCCCGTCCCGGGACTCACGCACCTGTTCCCCACCGCCGAGGCCGTGGCGGAGGTTCCCGACTCGGCGCTGGCCTTCCCGGACTCGCGCCGCCAGACGCTGCGTCGGCTGGTCCGCGCGCTGGCCGGGAGTGAACTCGATCTGGGCGTCGGGGCCGACCGCGCCGAGGCTCGACGCACCCTGGCCGGCCTGAAGGGGATCGGTCCCTGGAGCATCGAGATGATCGCGATGCGAGGGCTCGGCGACCCCGACGCCCTCCCCGCCACCGACCTCGGCGTCGTCCGCGGCGCCGAGGCACTCGGCATCAGCCTCGCAGGCAACGACTGCTGGCGCCCCTGGCGCAGCTACGCCACGCAGTACCTGTGGGCCCTCACACCCCACGTCGTCAACACCATCCCGGGCCGTCCGGCCTGCCACCCGGAGGATCAATGAGCACCTACAGCATCATGGACAGCCCCATCGGCGCCCTCACGATCGTCGAGCGCGACGGCGGGCTGGCGGCCATCTACATGGTCGAGCACCGGCACGCGCCCGGCCCGGAGACGTTCGGCGACCGGGTGGAGGACGCCCTCCCCGAGGTCACCCAGCAGCTGCGCCAGTACTTCGACGGTGAGCGCACCGTCTTCGACCTGCCGCTGAACCCGGTGGGCACCGAGTTCCAGCGCTCGGTGTGGTCGGAGATGGCCGCCATCCCCTACGGCGAGACGCTCACCTACGGCGACATCGCCGCGGCGCTGGGCCGCCCCTCGGCCTCACGTGCTGTCGGCACGGCCGTGGGCCGCAACCCCATCAGCATCGTGGTGCCCTGCCACAGGGTGGTGGGCAGCTCAGGGAAGCTCGTCGGCTACGCCGGGGGCGTGGACCGCAAGGAGTACCTCCTGGCCCACGAACGGGGGCTGACCCGGTAACTGTCCTTCAGATGGGGTCACCCCCACCGATTCGGGCAGGGCGAGACCAGCTGGAGGACACTCACGGGGTCGAGGTGAGCCGCTCCAGGATCTCGAGCGCGTTGGAGACGCTGTCGATGGGCACCAGGAGGTGGTCATGGTGCAGCCCGGCCAGCATGTTGCAGCTGATCCCGGCCCCGGCGAGGGCGGTCGACACGGCGGCGGTCAGCCCCACCGCCTGGAGGGACGAATGCACCTCGAGCGTGATCCAGCCGAAGACGCCGTCGAAGGGCCCTTCGTAGTCGAGCGCCACCTCCTCCTCGAGGACCAGCGTGCGGCCCTCCTCCTCCACGATCACGGCCTGGGCCTCCACCTCGAGCGCCTCCCAGTCGTAGTCGTCGAGGGTGTCGTCGGCCCGGAGCACGTAGACGAAGCGCCCGTCGCGCACGGAGGGGGAGAGTTCGCGCAGCATCGCGCCGAGATCAGTGAGGGCAGCCATGGGCATCAGCCTAGGGCCGCGGGCATGGAGCACAGTGGCGCGGAGCGTCACGCCGGCGGCGTGAAAGCCCCGGAGACGCAGAAACCCCCGAAACGGGGGTTCTGGTTCACTGGCGGAGGTGGCGGGATTTGAACCCGCGATCGAGTTGAAGCTCGAAACCCGCTTAGCAGGCGGGCGCCATAGACCGGACTAGGCGACACCTCCAGTGCCGAACCAGCCTAGCCGAGCACAATGGTGAGCGCCAAAACAGTGCGGGTTACACTGGCGCGCAGGACCACCCAGGGAGCATGGATGAGCGACGACAAGCCGCGACGGGGCTACAGCCTCGGCGACGAGCCTGATTTCGACCTGCCCGAGGAGGGCTCGGAAGAGACGTCGGCGCTGCACCGCTCCCGCATGGAGGACCACAGCTGGTTCCGCGCCAGCGCCAAGCCGACGCCCGTCCCGCAACGCGCCCTGCAGGCCCGCGACGAGTGGGCCGACGTGCCGTTCGGCGAGGAACCCAAGCCCCGTCCCACCGCGAAACCGCGCCCCACTCCCCCGG
The DNA here is from genome assembly GCF_022342445.1 of Tessaracoccus sp. ZS01. NCBI lineage: Bacteria > Bacillati > Actinomycetota > Actinomycetes > Propionibacteriales > Propionibacteriaceae > Tessaracoccus > Tessaracoccus sp. ZS01. Next base: position 9,035 of record NZ_PQFE01000027.1, read on the forward strand.
CCGTGACGCTCGGCGGCACCCCCATCGGAGAGCCCGGGGCGGCGCTGCATCCCGACGAGGTGAAGCGCCGCAAGCTGCGCACCTCCCTGCTGCTCACCGCCGCGTCGACGATCCTGCCCGGCTCCGGCCTGCTGGGCGCGCCGCAGCGCTGGTTGAAGGTCGTCGGCGCTGCCACCGCGCTCGGCGCCCTGGGCCTGGGCCTCTACTTCCTCAACTGGGCGCTCCGCGACACCGCCAGCTTCGCCAGCATCGCCGTCGACCCCGACTTCCTGAACCGCGCCAGCGTCTCCCTCATCGTGCTGGGCCTGGTGTGGGTGGCGCTCATCGCCACCACGCACATCGCCACCCGCCCCGGCGGCCTCCAGCACGGGCGCAGGCTCCTGGGCGCCGCCATCGTGGCCGCCCTGGCGTTCGGTGTCAGCGCACCGTCGGCGTTGGGCGCCCGCTACTCGCACGACCAGATCATGCTGGTGGAGAGGGTCTTCGGCCCCGGCGGCGACACCGGCGACGGCGGCGTGCAGTCCACTTCGCGCCCCACGCTGGCCACCGAACCGCAGGTGGACCCCTGGAAGGACGTCCCCAGGGTCAACGTGCTGCTGCTGGGCGCCGACGGTAACGAGGCCCGCGCGGACGAGGTGGAGAAGTACAGCGTCCGGACCGACACCATCATGGTGGCCTCCATCGACACGGCCACCGGCGACACCTTGCTGGTGCAGATTCCCCGCAACGTGCAGTACACGCCGTTCCCGGAGGACTCGGAGATGGCTGAGGCGTTCCCCCGGGGCTTCCGAGGCGAGCCGGAGGAGGAATGGCTGGTCAACAGCATCTGGGCCAAGGTGGAACTCGATTACCCCACCCTGCTGCAGGGCAACACCTACCGCGGCGCGGAGGCCCTGAAGGAAGGCGTCGAGGGCATCACGGGCCTGGAAGTCGACTACTTCATGATGCTCGACATCGACGGCCTCCAGCAGCTCATCAACGCCATGGGCGGCGTCGTGGTCAACATCAACGAACCGTTGCCGAAGGGCACCGCCACCAACTGTCGCGATGAGGACCGCTGCCTCCTGCCGGGCCCGAACCAGCGCCTCAACGGTTACGACGCCATGTGGTACGCCCGGAGCCGCAAGACCACGTCGGACTACTCCCGCATGGCGCGCCAGTCGTGCCTGATTGACGCGGTGATCAAGCAGGCGAACCCCGCCACGATGTTGACCAGCTACGAGGGCATCGCGCAGGCCGCGTCCCACATGGTCACCACCGACATCCCCCAGCGCGACCTCAAGGCCTTCGTGCAGCTGGCGTTCCGCGTCAAGGACGCCAAGGTGCAGCGGCTGGTCTACTCGCCGGGCAAGAACGGCTACTCGTACGCGGATCCGGATTTCGAGGCGATGCGCCAGTCCGTCGAGGACGCGCTGAACCCGCCGTCGCCCACGCCCACAGCGGTCGCGCCCACGTCGGTTGCCCCCACCTCGGCAGCCCCCTCGACGCCGGCGCCCGCCGAAGAAGAGACCACGGCGTCACCGTCGCCCTCCGGCACGCCGGAGGAGTTGCAGGAGGGTGCGCAGACCGTCGCCGACGCGTGTGCGTGGAACGGCGAAGCCGAGTAGTCGGGGCCTAAATTCCCTTGACCGTGCGGAGACGCTCGCGCAGATCCGTGACGACATCGTCGACCTGCTTCGGGTCGTTCCCCGGGAACATCAGGTAGGTGGCCCGCTCGTGCCCGTGATGAATGGTCACCCGGGTGCCGCTCTGGGTCTGGGTGACCTTGCTCACGTCGAGCCAGCGGCCCTCGCCCTCGACCTCGCGGCCGCGCACGCGGTAGCCGTCGTCGTCGAACGTGACCTCCACCGCCAGGCGGCTCATCGACGTGAAGGCCAGCACCAGGAGGACCAGCCCGGTCACCATCACGACGCCTCCCAGCACCGCCCAGAGCACATGCCAGCCGGAGCTCAGCGACGCGACCAGGAGCACCGCGCCCAGCAGGCTGCTCACGGCGGCGATCGCGAAGGCCCGCACGGGGGGACGCGGCTGGATGAGGTAGACCGTCTCAGGCATGGGGCTGAGCCTACCTGCCGTCACCCGCTACCATGGTGGGGCACTGGCGAGGTCGCATAGTGGACTAGTGCAGCCGCCTTGAAAGCGGCCGAGTGGCAACGCTCCGTGGGTTCGAATCCCACCCTCGCCGCCAATTCGGAGGAGAACATGCCACCCAGGTCGCCGTTGCCGCCCCGTCACGGGCTGCAGGCAGCGTGGGTGCGCACTCCGGACAGGGATCCTGACAACGCCCTCCCCTGGCCCACCATGCGCGAATGGCTCGTCCACAAACTCGCCACCTCGCCGGAGGACGTCGACGAGATGCTCGCCCGCGGCGCGTTCGTCGACGACCGAGGCCGGCCCTGGACCGGGCGCGAGGTCTACCGCCCGCACACCTTCGTCTGGTTCCACCGCGAACTCCGCGACGAGGCGGAGGTGCCCGGCGAACTGACCGTCCTCCACCGCGACGAGCGCATCGTCGTGTTGGACAAGCCGCACTTCCTCTCCACCATCCCCCGCGGCCGGCACGTGGTGCAGAGCGCCGTGGTCAAGGCCCGCCAGGCGTTGGACCTGCCGGAGCTGTCCGCCGCGCACCGCCTGGACCGCGGAACGGCCGGCGTGCTGCTGATGACCACCGAGAAGCGCTGGCGCGCCGCCTACCACTCCGTGTTCACGGAACGAACGGCGGTGAAGGTGTACCGGGCCATCGCCCCGTTCGACGAGGGGCTCAGCTTCCCGCGGCGCGTGGAGTCGCACCTCATCAAGCGCGTCGGCACCATGCAGGCCGAGACCCTGGAGCGCGAACCCAACGCCTTCACGGAGATCGACATCGTCGAGGTGCGCGGCAGCCACGCGCTCTACGAGGTGCGGCCGCTCACCGGGAAGACCCACCAGATCCGCGCGCACTTCGACCAGCTCGGCATCCCCCTCCTCGGAGACCCCCTCTACCCGGACGTGCTGCCCACGGAGATCGACGACTTCTCCACCCCGCTGCGCCTGCTGGCCTATTCGTTGGAATTCCCGGACCCGGTCGACGGCGAACCCCGCCGGTTCGTCTCCCGACGCGGCCTCAATTGGGCCTGACAAGCACCTCCACCGGATCGAGGTCAGTCACCACAAGGGGATGACGTGATCCGGTGCCGCTGTTAGGGTGACGTGATGAGGTGGCCTCTGATGCGACGACGACGTGCCCTGGGCTCCGGCCTGCTGGGCCTGCTGATGGCGCTCGGGTTCCTGATCGTCCCGATGAGCGACACCGCTGTCGCGCTGGACGTCTACACCACCCCCGGTACGCACACCCTCAATGGTCGACAGTGGCGCACCACCTGCGAGGTGTACTCCTCCACCGTGGAGCGGTGCCGCACCGAGATCCAGGCAACCACCGTCACCTACAGCGCGGGCCGCTACGTCGAGAGGTACGGCTGGACCTTCAACAACCTCACCTACAAACCCTCCCCCCGGGCGCAGTGGGTGGGCAACGCGCTGGCCACGCCCGGCGAACACACCAGCGGCGGGCGACGCTGGAAGACCGAGTGCGACACGCAGTGGACCGGCCGCGGGGCCTGCCGGTCGTCGATCTGGATGACGACGTACACGCGCGGCTCATCGGGCGGCTACGTGGCGCGCGGTCAGTGGGTGTTCAACAACATCGTGCGCTTCACCGACTCCGGGGTGGTCGCCTCATTCTGTGAGCCGGACTCGGCGGTCGGCGGCCTTCGCTACACCGATCCGGGGGCCGCTTCAGGAAGCCCGGAGCCCTCGGATGCAGCCACCTATACGGAGGGCACCGCAGCTTCGACGGTGCCCCCGGACACAGCCGAGCCGCTCGTCGAGGCGACCCAGCAGGCGTTGGCCGCATCCGTGACCATCCGGTCGGTGCAGCACCCGGTGTATCCCACGGGAGTGCTCTACGACCGCCTCGGCGACATCGAGGTCACCGGGACGGTCAGCGGCGGCGACGACGGGGCCACCGTCGCCATCGAGCTGCGCGACGCCGCGGGTGTGGTGCGTTCCTCCTCCACCGCGACCCTCAGCGGCGGCGCCTTCACCGCCACGCTGGCCGGCGGGTTCGTCGGCCAGGCCACCCTCGTCGTCACCTCTGCGGGAGGCGAGGCGACCCGCGCGGTGGAACTCCGCCGCGCCGACGTCACCCTGACCTCCGCCACCCGCATCGACCCGCTCGGCACGGCGACCATCACAGGCCGCGTCGCCCCCGGCATCGGCGACCTCCTCGTACAGGCCTACGCCGCGGTGCCCGGCGGCTGGTTCAAGGCCGGCGAGGCGCGGACCACTTCCGACGGCAGCTACCAGCTGACCTACCGGCACGGGCTCGGCACGCTCGGCACCACGCAGGTCAGGATGTGCGCCAATCTCCCCTGGGGGACCACCATCCCCAGCAGCGCGTCGCTGGGCATCGAGCGGGCCCGCATCGCCAACCCGGTGATCTCGAACACCACGGCCGCCGAGGTGTCGGCCACGTACCGCAGCGGCTGCCCAGTGGGCCCCAGCGGCCTGAGCACCATCCGCATCAACCAGCAGTCGATGGACGGGCGGGTCTACCGGGGCGAGATCGTGGTGCGGCGCTCGCGCGCGGCGGAGGTGGCCGACGTCTTCCGGCGCACGTTCGAGGCGGGGTTCCCGGTCTATCAGATGACCAACCCAGACGTGTTCGGCGGCGACGACCTGGCGATGATGGCCGCCAACAACACCTCGGGCTTCAACTGCCGCAGCGTGGTGGGCAACCCGTATGCGATGTCGCCGCACAGCTACGGCTATGCGGTCGACGTCAACCCGTGGCAGAACCCGTACCGCGACCCCACCGGGAAGTGGCACCCCAGCACCGCGCACGTGCAGCGCACCCCCGTCGTGCCCGGCATGCTCACCACGACCAGCGCCCCCGTGAAGGCGTTCCAGTCGCACGGCTGGAGCTGGTTCTCCGGGTGGGACTGGCACCACTTCGAGAAGCGATGAGCGCCAGGTTCGCGCGGCACTCGGCGCTCGCGGTGGCAGCGCTGCTGTCGGCGTGCGCCCCGTCCCCGGAGACGCCGGAACCGACGGTGGCCCCACCCACGCCCAGCGTCTCGACGGCCGCCGGGCCCACCTCCACGCCCAGCGCTGAGCCCACCGTCGAGCCCTCCCCGTCGACCGCCACGCCGACGGTGGACCCGAGCCCCTCGGG
>NZ_PQFE01000028.1:0-13949 GCF_022342445.1 Tessaracoccus sp. ZS01
GGGCCACCGGGCTCCGCGGGGCTGGGGGTGACGGTCACCGGGTCCGCCGAGATGTACTGCTCGGTGGGCTGGTAGTAGATGACCCCGTCGCTGCCGGCCGGCACCACTTCCTGCTGCTGCTTGCCCTCGCCGCTCAGTTCGATGGTGCAGCTGCCGGAGTCGACGTAGCTGAACCTGAAGGTCAGCTGGTCGTTCTGGAGTTGCGGGAGGACGGGCGCCGTCGACACCGCGGAGATCGCCGGGAGGTGGCTGAAGCTCTGCTTGTTGACGCGCCACGGGATCTGTTGCTCGCCGTAGGGGACCGCCCCGCTGCGCTGGCTGGACCAGACGCAGCCCCTCGATCCCGGATAGCAGAACTCGAAGGCGGACGGGTCCCAGCCGTTGGTGGCCTCCCAGTCGTCGGCGCTGCCGCTGAGGCGCGCCGTGACCCGGGTGTCGTCGACGGCTGAGTAGGAGGCGACCTGGGGAGGCGTGGGCTCGGCGCCCTGGGGACGCAAGCCGGTGCGGGTCTCCACGGCGGACTCCATCTGGTCGAGCACCGCCTTGACCTGCAACTGGTACCGGCGGCCGTTGACGAGCGGCTTGATGACGCCGTCGCCGGGCAGCTGGTGCCAACCGTCGCCCATCGAGTACTGGATCACGCCCGGGGAGTTGCGCGGCATGGTGTGGGCCACGCTGACGGTGATCTGGCCGTCGCCCGGGGTCGCCTCCACGGACGTGAGCTTCGGCCGGGCCCACGAGGTGATGGGCGTCGGCGACATCCCCAGCGCCACCTCGCTGTGCCGGTTCTTCGCGTAGACGCGGAACTGGGTGGCCTCGGTGCCCATGCCGTGGATGGCCGCCTGGAGGGTGGTGGCCCCCGTCGGCGCCACCACTGCCTGACGGTCCGTGCGCTCGCGGCCCGATGCCACGGGGACGACGCGGTACTGCGCGATGGTGGGGTCGCCGTTGGGGTCCACCCCCGACACGTCGAAGGAGACCCGGAAGCCGCCGCCGATGTCGTCCTGGATGGTGGTGGGCGTCACGGCGATGGAGCCCATCGGCGCGCCGACGGGGTACTCGCTGTTCGAGGCGTCCGACAGGTCGGAATCGAAGTGGGCCGCGTTGGAGACGATCGCGTGGTCGCTGAGGGCCTGCACCCGGAACTGCGACGACTGGCCGTTGACGAGGTTGGCCCACCACAGCGCCCGTTGGTCCGCCGAGACCGTCTGCGGGCTGTCGGGCTGTTCGGCGCCGTCGACATAGCGACGGACCAGGTAGCCCTTGACCCCGCTGGAACCGAACTCCGAATCCGTGATCCGGTTGTGCACCCAGGAGACGGTGAGGCCCCGGTCGCCCGTGGCGGCCTCGACCACCTGCGGCGGCAGCAGCTTCGCGTCGGGGTGGAACGCCGCGGACGGCGGCGAGATCTCCGACGGGCCGACGGAGTTCTGCTCGGTCACCGTCGCGGTGTACGGGACACCGTTGGTGAGGCCACGGATGCTGCAGATGCCGCGCGAGCAGGTGCCCTCCGCGGGCGGGAGGCCCGGCGCGGACGCCAACGCGGTGCCGGTCACGTTGGCCGGCACGTCGCCGCCCGTGCCGGTGGAGGTGTACTTGAAGGTGACCGAACCGTCGCCGGCGACGATGTCGTAGGGGTTGCCGGGGCGGCCGGGCACGTCGCGCACCCGCACCTGGATGACCCCGCTGACCACCCGCTCGGGGTCGCGGAGCGCGTCGTTGACCGAGTAGCTGACCACCATCGTGCCGTGCCACCCCGGCGCGGGGGAGACGGTCACGACGCCGGCCCCCGGGTCTGCGACGGCCTTGCCGCCGCCGCTGACCACCCGGGCGCCTTCGAGGAACACCTGCTGGTCGTGCGGCAGGTAGGACACCACGTTGTCGCCGAGCACCGGCACCGGCATGGACTGGCCGGCGTCGACCTCGACGACCACCTCGGACGCGGAGACCTTCTGGAAGCGGGAGGCCACCACCAGGATGGTGAGTTCGAACCGGGCGGTGTTGGCGTCCACCGAACCGTCGATCACCTCGCCCTGCAGCACGACGGATTGGCCCTTGCGCGCCGAATCGAGGGCGCGCGCGACGATGCGGTTGCCGTGCTCCTCCCACTCGATGGGGGCGTCGCCGCGGATCTGGCGCGGACGCTCCAGTAACCGCACGCTGTCGCCCTCGGGGTCGCGGAAGAAGGCCGTCACGTCGATGCTCTGCTCATCCTCCGCGGCGCCTACCTCGAGCACCGGGCGCTCCGTGAGCAGGACGGGCGCCTGGTTGACCTGGTAGCCCTCCTGGTCGGGGTCTGAGCTGCCGCTGACCTTCGCGCGCAGGACCGTCACCGGGATGGAGATGAACGCGCTGCTCACGTCGGTGGTGGCGCTGGAGGCGGGCATCACGTCCCTGACCTCGAACACGACGGCGGCCGGGCCGAAATCTGCCAGCCCCGGCTGGTACTCCACGGCGTTCAGGCCCGCGGCCCGGGCCAGGCCGGTGCCGGGGTAGCCCTTGATGTTCTCGACGCTGGCGAGTTCCACCTCCCGGCCCTGGGTGCCCTGCACCACCTCGTTGACGTTGATCTGGAGGTTCTCGCCGGCCCGCACCGTCATCTGGAGCGCCGGGTCCTTCAGCGTTGGCACCACGTCGCCGCGGCCGGGGACGGTGATCACGCCGTTGGTGCCCAGGCCGTCGTCGTCCACCGCCCGGTAGCGGATCTGCTGCATGGTGTCGCGCACGCCGATGGAAACCTTGCCCTCGTCGGTGAGGCGGGGCGCGAGGTCGTCCTCGGCATCGGTGTCGGGGAGGTCCACGGTGAGCTCGTCACGCGGGCCGTCGGGGTCGTAGTCGTTGGCGAGGGGGTCGATCTCGACGTACTGCTGATCCGCGAGCTGGGCCACGTCGACGAGGTCGTCGCGGGCCACGGGCGGCAGCAGTGGCGCCTCCTCGTCAACCGTGAGCCTGATGAGCCCGGAGTTCGGTTCGCCGCGGAGGTCGACGATGTCGTAGGTGCCGTCGTAGTCGCCCTCCTCCTCCGGCGCCGTCATGACCAGTTCGCGGTTGTCCACCAGCTGCACGGGGATCTCGGCGCGCATCCGCGCGGGTTCCTCGCTGGCGAACTTGATGGGGTCGCCGTCGAGGTCGTAGTCGTTGGAGAGGGGGTCCAACTGCACCTGGCGACCCGGGCGCGTGCGGATCTCGTCCATGACGGCGATGGGCTTGTTGTTGGTCTTGCTGGGCTGGGCCACGCCGATCCGGATCTCGCCGGTGGCCTCGACGCCATGGCTGTCGACGACGACGTAGCGGAACGTGTCCGTGCCGGCGGAGGTGAGGAACGCCTCGTACTCGAAGTACCGCTCCCCCACCTTGAGGACTCGACCGTGCGTCGGGATGGAGCCGAGACCCACGAGCCGCACCGAGTCGCCCTGCGGATCGATGCCGTCCAGCGGGATGGGGATGCGGGTGGTGGTGCCTGCGAGCACGCGGTCGATCACCTGGCGGGGCTGCGGGGGCTCCGCGTTGGAGGCCTCCTCGGACACGATGGTGACCCGCACGATGCCGTCGGTGGCCTCACCTGTGCTGTCGACGGCGCGGTAGCGGACCTGGCTGACGCCGGGGGCCGAACCCGCCGGGACGCTGACCCGCACGGTGTCGCCCTCCACCCACGCGTTGTCGCCGAACGGGTTGTCCACCAGTTCGGCGTCGATCGTGAGGTCGCGGCCGTCCGGCGAGGTGTCGTTCTCCAGCACCTTGACCGCGCCCGTGGCGCCGGCGCGCACGCGCAGCAGGTCGTCCTCGACCCGCGGCCCGATCTGGTCCGACGCGTCGGTGGCGACCACCTGGATGGTGCCGCGCTTCGACGCGGTGCCGTCCGAGACGTGGTAGTGGAACTTTTCCGTGCCGGTGAGCTCCGCCGTCGCCTCGATGGTCAGCAGCGTGCGGCGCTCCATCGTGACGTTGAGCGTTGGGGGCACGTCCGTGATGGTCTGGATGACCAGGACGTCGCCGTCGGGGTCCGTGTCGTTGAGGAGCGGGTCTACCGTGACTGAGCCCATCGCCGGGAGGTGCGCGACGTCGTCCACCGGCACGGGCGGCCGGTTGGTGAGCCGCGGCAGCACGTCCACGCGCACCAGCCCGCTGGCGCCGTTGTTGACGCTGTAGTTGATGTAGTGGGCGCCCACCCTGTCCGAGGTGAACGTGAAGCGGTTGTCCGCCAGCGACGTCTCGACGCACTCCGCGCAGTCGACCGGGTTGACCTCCGTGAGGTTGATCGCGCGGATGTCGTTGGCGAGCGGCTCGACGGTGACGGATTCGCCCTGCATGGTGGTGGCGAAGTCGCCGTAGGTGGTGGGGGGCACCACCTCTTCGGAGACGAGCACCTGCAGCTGGTCGGTCGTGACGGCGCCGTGCCGGTCCGCCACCTGGACGTGGATGGTCTTGGGCCCGAAGGTGGTGCCCACGTCGGTGTAGGTGATCTCGCCGTCCGGGCGGAACTGCACGATGTCGCTGAACTGGGGGTCCATCCAGGCCTTGGCCAGGATGAGCGGGTCGCCCTCCGGGTCGCGCCAATCCAGCAGTGCCCGGTACTTCACGCCGGAATCGCCCTTGGTCACCCGCAGCGGCTGGGGTGCCGGCACGTCCGGGTCGTGCTTCCCGCGCAGCGCGGGCGGCTGGTTGCCGGCGCCGGGTTCGGCCGGGTGGACCGTGACATAGGCGTTGGCCGTCGCGGTCTTCTCGCGGCCGTCGTCGACGGTGTAGGGCACGACGATCTCGCCGCTGGCATCTGAGTCGACGGTGATCTGCAGCCCCGACCCGCCGCGCACGGGCTGCACCGTGGCGCCGTCGATCTGCAGGTCGTCCGGCACGGAGATGGTCAGCACGTCGCCGTCGGGGTCCGTGTCGTTGTCGAGCACCGGGATGATGGTGGCCACGCCGGCGCGGGCGCCCAGGCGGTCGTCCTTGGCGATGGGGGCGCGGTTGTCGAGGGTGCGGTCCGGTAGCACCGTCGGGTCGCCCTCGGTGTACTCGCTGTCTTCGCGCTCGACGATGGGCCGCACGTGCGACCAGGCCTCCGGAAGGATCACGGTGCCCTTGTCCACCAGCCAGACGGTGCCGTTGGCCATGTCGTTGAGGGCCACCGTCGTGCGGTTGACCTGGAACTCCAGGGCGGTTCCGTCGCTGGTGAGGTGGTCGAGCTCGGTGACCACCGGTTCCTCACCGGCGCAGCGCTTCACGACCCGGAGCACTCCCGGGCCTCCCTGGAACGCACCGTACAGGCAGTCCGCCACCTGGATGGGGCGCACCGGCCTCAGGTCCATCCGGCCGGACATGGACCGGAACCCGTCCGTCGTGATCGCCCCCAGGCCGGCCTCGTTGGCGAAGAGCGCCCGGGCGCCGTCCTCACCGTGCAGCACGTCTGCCACCGGAGGCAGCAGCACCGCCTGGGACTGCCCGCTGATGGTGAACGCCTTCGGCATCCCCTCCACCCAGATCTGGGCGTTGTGCCTGTCCAGGACGACGGCGTTGTCACCGACGGCGGAGATCTCGAAGCTGCGGCGCTCGGGGTCGAACTCGATGGGCACCGCAGTGGTGAGGACGACGTCGCCTTCGAGCCTCACGAGCGTGCTGTCGGAGACGTTGAGGCCGATGGCCTTCCCGCTGACGGTCAGGGTGGCCACCCCGAACTCGCCCACCTCCAGATCCGGCTTGTCGCGGAGGAAGTCCACCCGCAGCATCTCGTCGAGGGTCCCGTGCCAGACGCGCCCGTTCTCCTGGTCGAACACCAGCATGGAGCCGCCGACCTGCTGCACCACGGCGTTGGGCGGCAGCTTGGTGGCCCGCTCCAGGATGTTGCGCCCCGGCAGGTACGGGTGCAGGTTCGACGACTGCGGCAGGAACGCCTGCGCGTGCTCCTGGTGCTGGTAGAGCCGGAACCTGGAGTCGCCGGTGGCCGTCGCCGCGGACAACTCGTCGATCTGGGCGTTGACGGTGCCCATGAGGCCGTCGTCACGCTTGCCGACGAAGACGATGCCCTCGTCGAGGTGCACGTCTGCCTGCACGAGGCCCGGGCTGAGGTACGCCGCGATGCCCAGGGCGACCGCCAGGACGACGACGAGGAGGGCCTGCCAGAACCGCCGGAGGAAACGGGCGATGATCCGAAGGGGCCGGGCAGCCTGCCTGGCTGGCCCGAGCGGAGCGTCCGTCACGGAGATCTGGTCCTCCTCTTCTAACCGCGGGGCGGCTCGATGCGCAGCGAAACGCCGTCACCGAGGTCGAGCACCGTGCCGATCCCCACCTGGACCGAGGCCCCGTCGCGCAGGGTGAACGGGGGTTCGCCGGCGGGGAGCACGGTGGTGCCGTTGGTGGAATCCAGATCCGTGACGTGCACGTTCCAGTCCTGCGTGGTGATCAGCAGGTGGTTGCGCGAGATGTCGTTGCTGGGGCTGGCCACGCGCATGAGGTGGCTGCCGGAGGGGCCGTGGCCCGAATCCGGGGCGCGGCCCACGACAATGCCGGCGACGATGTCGGCGAAGTCGCCGCGGTTGGTGTGCACGCCCGCCAGGACGGGGCGGCGGATGAGCCGCGGGTTCGACGAGTCCACCGGGTACTGGCAGATGCGGCAGGTGCGGCTGCCGGGGGCGTTGGGGTGGTTGTTGACACACGGCACGGCCAGCACCTGCGGGTCCGGCCGTTCGTCGGCCGGCGGCGCGGGCTTGTGCGTGGCGGCCAGTCCCGTGGAGAAGATGGTGCCGCCGTCGTCCTCCTCCACCTCGCCGAACGAGCGTGGCACCACGACGGGTGCCGGTCGCTCAGCCGGCGACGACAGCGATGCGGGCTCCGCGATGGGGGGCACGACCACCTCGGGCGCGACCGGGGGCGGGATGACGGCGCTGAGCGCTGCGGCGATCTCCTCCGGGCCGGCTTCGTCGGTGTCGTCCGCGTTGAATTCCTCAGACGGCGGGGCGTCGAGGACCATGGCCTCCGAGAATTCGTCATGGACGACGTCCACCGGCGCGTCGTCGTCTGAGACGTGGGCCGCGGTGGGGACGAACTGCGGCGTACCGGCCGGCTCGTCCGCGGTGGGGAACCGCACGAGGGCGGCGGGATCAGTGGTCAGGAACACGGCCGAGACGGTGGCCGCCCCGACCACCAGGGGCAACTGCAGGGCCTGGTCCGCGTCGAACTCCTCCAGCGTGATGCCGAGGTTGCGCTCGCGGCCCAGGTGCTCCTCGCGCCACGTCACGCTCCCCTCGCCCTGCAGGACGACATCCCCGGAATCAGTGTCGACCACCCGCACGCGGCCGCGCGCGAGACCGTGCAGCCCGTCGTCGTCCCAGTGGAACGCACCCAGATCCGGCATGGAGTCCAGGCCCACCTGCGACACGAGCGTCAGCAGCGCGTCCAGAGAGCCGGCGGCCACCACGCTCAGCCAGAGTTCGTTGACCGTGGCTGCAGCGCGCGACGGCGGGGGCGCCATGACCACCAGGGTGCTCGGCCCGGTCAGGGCCAGCCACGCACCGGGCGTGTAGGTGGTGCGCCATGCAGCCATGGGTCGCGTCATCGTCATCTCCTCGGATTGGCACTAGGCAGAAGGTTAGCGGTCAGGACCCGCGAAACTAGTTGATGGACGAAGCCATCCGCCTGATGCCCTCGGTGATGATCTCACGCGAAGAGGCCAGGTTGACCCTGACGAATTGGGTGGATTCAGGCGAGAAGTCCGTGCCGAAGTTGAACCGCACCCGGCCCACCTCGTGGAAGTGCCGGCCGGGGTGTTCCAAGCCCAGCGGCGAGCAGTCGAGCCATGCCAGATAGGTGCCCTCGGACGGCGTGTAACTGAGTTGCGGGAGCTGCCGGGCCAGTTCCTCGGCGAAGAACGCCTTGTTCGCGTCGATCTCCTGCGAGGCCTGCGCCAGCCACTCGCGGCCTTCGCGCAGCGCGGTGGTGTGGGCGAGGATGCCGAAGTAGGAGGCGGAGTCCGACACGACGGGGTTGATGCGGCCACGCAATTCCGCCGGGCCGATGATGAGCGCGGCCTTGAGGGCCGCCAGGTTCCAGCACTTCGACGCGGACGTGATGATGACCGCGCGCGCGCCCGGCGCCGCCTGGAGGAAGGGGGTGTGCCGGGTGCCGGCGAGCGGTGCGTGGATCTCGTTGGAGGCGACGATCACGCCGTGGGCGTCGGCCAACGCGGCCACCGCCCGCAGTTCCTCGCCGGTGTGCACGGCCCCGGTGGGGTTGTGCGGCGAGCACAGGAGGTACAGCGCGGGGCGGTGCTCGATGAACGCGGCCTCGATGGCGGCCAGGTCCAGCCGCCCGCTCTCCAGCATGGGGGCGGTGACCAGTTCCCGGCCGCGGCTGACGCTGCGGAAGGGCGGGTAGACGGGCGGGTTGATCAGCACCCGGTCCCCCGGCTCCGTGAAGGCCAGCACGGCCTCGCGCATGCCGGTGACGACGTCGGCGACCAGCATGGCGTCCGTCGTGTCGAACTGCCAGCCCCACTGCCATTGCGCGTAGTCGGCCATCGCCTCCTGGTAGGCGGGGAGCTCGGGGTAACCGGTGTCCGAATCGCGGATGGCGCGCTCGATCCGATCACGGACGGCGACAGCGATCTCCGCGTCCATCTCGGCGACGAACATGGGCAGCACGTCCGGTTCGAAGCGGCGCCACTTGATGCTGCCCCGCTGCCTCAACTCGTCCAGCGGCACATTGAAGATCGTCATGCCGGCGAGTCTATGGCAGCCGGCCCCGCCTCAGCCGCCGTCGACAGTGTGGGCGACGGCCCCGATGATGTCGTGCAGGAAGCGCAGGTACCCGTCGACGTGTTCGCGCGGCGCCGGACCCTCGATGACCACGGCGGCCACCTCCCGCTCGAGCCACAACTGGCTGAACTCCGGTGTGGTGGGGGCGGTGAAGAACCGCCACACGGCCGGGCCCAGCAGGCGTCGGGTGGCGTCCGCGTCCGACGACGTGACGCGCCAGCGGGCGTCGAACGTGGGGTCGCCCACCTCGATGTCGCTGGTGCCCATCAACTCGGCCAGCAACGCGTTCTCCGCGGTCAGCCGCACGGGGTTCATCACCAGGCCCGGGCGTCGCACGCAGAGCACCTGGCGGATCTTGGTGCCCTGCTCGGGGGCGGAGATCCACTGCCAGCCGAAGCACGGGAGGTCGCCGAAGCGGCCCACGAAACCGTGCACGAACCTGCCGGACGGCACCGGGCCCTGATTGAAGCGTTCGACGATCTCGCGCGCGTTGGCGTAGTAGAGCCAGCCGCGCTGTCCCGCCCACTCCTGCCAGGTGGTGCCGCGTCGGACGACGGGCCTCGGCGCCGCGGTGCGCAGCGCGGGGGCCGAGGCGGTGAGATAGGCGGGCAGGGCGCGCTGGTAGGGGCGGGGCCGGATGGCGTCGAGCACCCGTGAATCGATGGCGTCGACCATCTTGCGCAGCAGGTCCAGGTACCGGTCCACGTGCTCGGGATCGACGCGGCCGCGCGCGCTCAGCAGGACGGCGTCGTGCTCGAACCAGATCTCCGAGAAGTCCGCGGTGATGGGGATCAGCAACTGGCGGACGGCCTCGTTGAGCACGTCGTTGGCGAACTGGGGGTGGGCGGCGCTGACCCGCCAGGCCAGGTCGAAATCCGCCTCGATGGGGATGCCGGGGCCGGACTGGGTGAAATCCGCCACCTCGATGCTCAGCCAAGGGAACCGCACCCCCGGCACCCGCAGTGCCACGACGTGGAGGTGACCGGCCGGGTCCGAACCCGCCGTCGCCCGGAAACCGAAGCAGGGCAGGCCTGCATAGGTGCCGGACCACCCGACGGTGATCGCGCGCTGTCCCCCGACGTGGAGGCCGCCGCCGCGGAAGGTACCCGTCATGGCCTCCCACGCGGGGAAGAAGTGCAGGTTGCGGAGGGTCGCCCAGTGCCGCCAGGCCTCAGCGTCGGCCATTCGGGCACCTCCCTTCCATCCCCATCGGCTCAATGTTGCCATGGAGGTCGTCCGGCGGGGCGCCGACCGCCGCGTGGGCTTGAGTCGGCGCCGCACTCGGCGCATAATGGCACGGACCGCACGGCGCGGATGGGGCCATCACCCCGGAGCTGCCGGAAGAACGGTGGATCTCCACTCATTAGAACCGGCTGCGGCAGCGAATGAAGCGGGGCGCTCACGCGTCCAAGAAGGGTGGTACCGCGGGCCACGGCTCGTCCCTTCGCCATTGCAGACGAAGAAGGAACCCACCCGATGAGCACCACTCCCGGCTACCGCGCCGTGCCCGCCCAGGTCGATTTCCCGGCGCTGGAGCACGACATCCTGAAGTTGTGGGCTGAGCGCGGCACGTTCGACCAGTCCCTCGAGAAGTCCAAGGGCGGTGAGCCCTGGACGTTCTACGAAGGTCCGCCCACCGCCAACGGCATGCCCGGCACCCACCACATCGAGGCGCGGGTGTTCAAGGACATGTTCCCCCGCTTCAAGACGATGCGCGGCTTCCACGTGGAGCGCAAGGCGGGTTGGGACTGCCACGGCCTGCCCGTCGAACTCGCCGTCGAGAAGGAACTGGGCTTCTCCGGCAAGGCCGACATCGAGGCCTATGGCGTGGAGGCGTTCAACGCCAGGTGCCGCGAATCCGTGCTGCGCCACGTCGACGCGTTCTCCGATCTGACGGAGCGGATGGGCTACTGGGTCAACCTCGACAAGGCCTACGTCACCATGACGCCCGAGTACGTGGAGTCACTCTGGTGGGCGCTGAAGCAGATCCACTCCAAGGGCCTGCTGCAGGAGGACTACCGCGTCGCGCCGTACTGCCCGCGCTGCGGCACCGCGCTGTCGGACCACGAACTCGCGCAGGGCTACGAGGACGTCACAGACCCCTCCATCTACGTGCGCTTCCCGCTCACGTCCGGCCCGCTCGCCGGCGACGTCGACCTCCTGGTCTGGACGACGACGCCCTGGACGCTGGTGTCCAACACCGCCGTCGCGGTGCATCCGGAGGTCACCTACCGGGTGGCCAGCCACCCTGAGCAGAAGTCGCTCGTGGTCGCCGAACCGCTCGCCGAGCAGGTGCTGGGCGAGGAATGGACGCTGGGCGCGTCCTTCACCGGCGCGGAGATGGAGCGCTGGTCCTACCAGCGGCCGCTCGAACTGGTCGAGTTCCCGGCCGAGGCCCACTTCGTGGTGCTGGCCGACTACGTCACGACGGAGGACGGCTCCGGCCTGGTCCACCAGGCCCCGGCCTTCGGTGAGGACGACATGGCCGTCTGCCGCGCCTACGGGCTGCCGTTCGTGAACCCCGTCACCAAGGAGGGCGCCTTCGAGGAGGGCCTCAGCCTGGTGGGCGGCATGTTCTTCAAGGACGCCGACGCGTTCATCGTCGAAGACCTCACCTCGCGCGGCCTGATGTTCCGCAAGCTGGACTACACGCACAGCTACCCCCACTGCTGGCGCTGCCACACCCCGTTGCTCTACTACGCCATGCCCTCCTGGTACATCCGCACCACGCGCATCAAGGACCAGTTGCTCGCCGAGAACGAGGACACCACCTGGCACCCGGAGAACATCAAGCACGGCCGCTTCGGCGACTGGCTCACCAACAACGTCGACTGGGCCCTGTCACGCACCCGCTACTGGGGCACGCCGCTGCCCATCTGGCGCTGCGAGGACGACCACCAGGTGTGCGTCGGTTCCCGCGCGGAGCTCTCGGAGCTGACTGATCAGGACCAGTTGGCGCTCGACCCGCACCGCCCGTTCGTCGACGACATCACCTTCGGCTGCCCCACCTGCGGCAAGGAGTCGCGGCGCGTGCCCGAGGTCATCGACGCCTGGTTCGACTCCGGCTCGATGCCCTTCGCGCAGTGGGGCTATCCGCACGCCGAGGGTTCCGTCGAGATGTTCGAGGAGCGCTACCCGGCTGATTTCATCTGCGAGGCCATCGACCAGACCCGCGGCTGGTTCTACTCGCTGATGGCGGTGGGCACCCTCGTCTTCGGCGAATCGGCATACCAGAACGTCGTGTGCCTCGGCCACATCCTGGCCGACGACGGCCGCAAGATGTCCAAGCACCTGGGCAACGTGCTGGAACCCATCCCGCTGATGGACAAGCACGGCGCCGACGCGGTGCGCTGGTTCATGGCGTGCTCCGGCTCGCCGTGGTCGGCCCGCCGGGTGGGCGACACCACCATCGGCGAGACCGTGCGCAAGGTGCTGCTGACGTACTGGAACACCGTCGCCTTCCACACGCTGTATGCGCGCGCCGCCAACTGGGCGCCGAAGGGCACCGCGCCCGCCGTGGCAGATCGCCATGTGCTGGACCGTTGGCTGACCTCCACCACCCAGGAGCTGATCCTGGAGACCACGGACGCGCTCGAGAACTTCGACACGCAGCGCTACGGGCAGGCCCTCGGCGGCTTCATCGATGCGTTGTCGAACTGGCACGTGCGTCGTTCCCGTCGCCGGTTCTGGAGCGGCGACGAGGGCGCCCTGTGGACGCTCCACGAGACGCTCGACACGCTCACCCGCCTGCTGGCGCCGATCATGCCGTTCGTCACGGAGCGCGTGTGGCAGGACCTCTTCTACGCCGCGGACCCGGAGGGCCCCAGCTCGGTGCACCTGGCCTCGTGGCCCGTGGCGGACGAGTCGCTCATCATCCCGGAACTGACCGAGGCGATGCGGCTGACCCAGCGCACCGTCGAACTGGGCCGATCCGCGCGCGCCGAGTCCAAGATGAAGGTGCGCCAGGTGCTGGGCCGCATGCTGGTGCCGTCGAGAATCTTCGCCAAGCTCTCGCCCGAGCTGCAGGACGAGGTCAAAGCCGAGCTGAACGTCGAGTCCATCGAGTCCTTCGATTCGGCCGGCGACCTCGTCGACTTCTCGGCCAAGGGCAACTTCCGCAGCCTCGGCAAGCGCTTCGCGAAGAAGACGCCGCTCGTGGCGAAGGTCATCGCCGAACTGGACGCCGCCTGGCTCGCCGGGCAGCTCCGCGACGTCGGCCACGCCCTGATCGAGTTCGAGGGCGAAGAGGTGGAGCTGTCCGCCGACGACGTCATCGTGACCGAGCGGCCCCGCGAGGGCTGGTCAGTGGTCAACGAGCAGGGCGAAACCGTCGCGCTCGACCTGGAGCTGACGCCGGCCCTGGTGCTGGCCGGCCTGGCCCGCGAGGTCATCCGGTTCATCCAGGACGCCCGCAAGCGCGCCGGGCTGGAGATCACGGACCGGATCCGCGTCACCGTCGAGGCCGACGGCCCCCTCGGCGACGCCGTCGAGACCCACCGGAGCCTCATCGCCGGCGAGGTGCTCGCCGTCGAACTCACGAACGCGCCGGTGGCCGGAGCCACCGATGTCGACGATGAGCTGGGGCTGAAGATCGCCTTGGCAAAGGCCTGACGCCGGCCCACCGGTGATTCAACGGGATCGGGCCGACCCGCCTCATGCGGGTCGGCCCGATGCCGTGTGACCGGGTGCAGGGGTCAGGGGAACAGCACCAGGTTGTTGAAGACCCACGAGCCGGACTGCTTCACGACCAGACCGCTGGTGGTCGTCGTCGCGCGGAAGACAGTGGTGAAGGTGTAGCTGCGGCAGGCGCCGCGGCCGGTCTGGGCGGTGTCGCACTCGGTCGTCCACCGGCGGCCGCCGGATTCGAATCCGTTCATGTTGTGCATGGCGATCGGGTTGGTGCCCCACTCCGCACGGCTCATGAGCGGCAGGTAGGTGAGGTTGTTGAACGCCCACCCCTCCTTCTGTACGAACCGCCCGCCTTCCTTGACCACGATCGAGGCCCAGATGTCGGTGCGGCAGCGTTCGGTCTGCGAGTAGGGCTCGCACCTGGTCTGCCAGTCGCGGCCGTTCACGTTTCGGTGGATGCCCGGCAGCGTGTAGGGGGCGCTGCGCACGAAACCCCCCGCCGTGGGCTTCGGCGGCGTGGGCGTCGGGGTCGGCGAGGCGCTGTTGCCGGTGGTGACCCAGATCGTCTGGGTG
>NZ_PQFE01000029.1:0-9763 GCF_022342445.1 Tessaracoccus sp. ZS01
GTTCCTGCACCTGTACGTGGGCTGAGCCCCCCGCCGGCCCGCCCCGGGTCGTCGGGTGGCTCAGCCCACGTACAGGTGCAGGAACGCCTCCACGAGCTCGTAGAAGGCTTCGGGGCGGTCGCGGCGGATGCAGTGCCCGGCGCCCGGTACCTCCACCACCCGCACCAGGTCGTTGTGGATCTTCGCGGGATCAGGGGCCATCTCGCCGTTGACGGGAACCAGGATCAGCGTCGGCACGCTCAGCCCGGTGAACATCTCCTCCCAGGCGGTGTCGCCCAGGTAGAGACCCCGTCGGAGGTATTCACGGTCGACACGGGCCTTGGATTCCGCCCACGGCTTCAGCTCGGTGTCCGTCCACGGCGTCTCCTGCAGCATGCGGGTGACCTCGCCGTCGGGGTCCTCCGTCACCGTCTCCACGAAGGCGAGCTGCTGGCGCGCGAACTCCCGCTCCGCCGCTTCCCAGTGCGGGGCGGGCTTGGCCGGGTCCTCCAGCACGAGGGCGCGCACGAGCTCCGGATACGCCTGCGCGACGCGGGCGGCGACCAACCCGCCGAGCGAATGCCCCACGACCAATGCCGGCCGGCCCAGCTCGCGCAGCACGTCTGCCACGTCGTCGCGCAGCACCTCGGGGACGCGGCCCAACTCCTCGTCGGTGAAGCGGGGGGAGCGGCCGTGCCCGCGCTGGTCGACGGCGAGGATGCGGAAGTCTGATTCCCAGCGGGCGACGGCATCCGGCCAGCAGGTGCCGTCGTCGGTCAGGCCGTGGACGAGGACGAGCGGTGGGGCTGTGGTGTCGCCGTGTTCGTGGACGTTGAGCTGCGCCATGACAGGAACCTACCCCCTTCCGGTCAGGGCCGAGCGGCCTACAACGTGTAAGCTGGCGGTCCGTGGCTCAGAGCAATCGCAAACCCGGATTCGACCGTCAGAAGTACCTCGACCTCCAATCCGAGCACATCGACCAGCGACGCAAGCGCTTCGGCGGGAAGCTCTACCTCGAGTTCGGCGGCAAGCTCTTCGACGACCACCACGCCGCGCGGGTCCTGCCCGGCTTCACCCCGGACAACAAGATCGCGATGCTCAACACCATCGCCGACGAGGTCGAGATCGTCATGGTCATCTCCTCCCACGACCTCATCCGCAACAAGGTGCGCGCCGACATCGGCATCACCTACGAGGCCGACGTGCTGCGGCTCATCGACGAGTTCCGCACCTACGGGCTCTACGTCGGCTCCGTGGTCATCACGCAGATGGCCGACGACCACCGCCAGGCCCGCAACTTCAAGCGCAAGCTGGAGCGGCTGGGTCTCAAGGTGTACCGCCACTACCCGATCAAGGGCTACCCCAACGACATCCCGCTGATCGTGAGCGACAACGGCTACGGCCGCAACGAGTACATCGAGACCACCCGCGACGTCGTCGTGGTCACCGCCCCGGGCCCGGGCAGCGGCAAGATGGCGACCTGCCTGTCGCAGCTCTACCACGACCACAAGCGCGGCATCGCCTCCGGCTACGCCAAGTACGAGACCTTCCCCATCTGGAACCTGCCGCTGGACCACCCGGTCAACATGGCCTACGAGGCGGCCACGGCAGACCTTGACGACGTCAACATGATCGACCCCTTCCACCTCGCCGCGTACGGCGAGCAGGTCGTCAACTACAACCGCGACGTCGAGTCCTTCCCTGTGCTGAAGCTCCTCTTCGAGCAGTTGACGGGGGAGAGCCCCTACCAGTCACCCACGGACATGGGTGTCAACATGGCGGGCATCTGCATCTCCGACGACGAGGTGTGCCGCGAGGCGTCGAAGCAGGAGGTGCTGCGGCGCTACTTCAAGGCGCTCGTGGCCGAACGCCGCGACGAGTCCGAACCCCACCAGTCGGACCGTATCGCCCTGATCATGTCCACCCTCGGCATCACGCGCGACGACCGCCCCGTCGTCGGGCCGGCGCTCGAACTGGAGAAGCGCACCAAGGGCCCGGCCGCCGCCATCCAGCTTCCCGATGGCGCCGTCGTCACGGGCAAGACCTCGGCGCTGCTCGGGGCCAGTTCCGCCATGCTGCTCAATGCGCTGAAGATGCTCGCCGGCCTCCCCGATGAGGTGCGCCTCCTCGACCCGGAGACCATCGAGCCCATCCAGACCCTCAAGACCCGTCACCTAGGCAGCGCCAACCCGCGCCTCCACACCGACGAGGTGCTCATCGCGTTGTCCGTCGGCGCCCGCTTCGACGAGAACGCCCGCCGGGCGCTGGCCGAACTGCAGCAGTTGCGCGGCTGCGACGTGCACGCCTCCGTCATCCTCGGCCCGGTGGACGAGTCCATCTTCCGGAACCTCGGGGTGCATGTCACCTGCGAGCCGGTCTACCAGAGCAAGAAGCTGTACAAGAAGGGCTGACGGCTGGGGCACGCTCAGGGCGCGGCAGGCGCCCAGCCTTCGGCTGTCCGGAGCAGGTGGCCGGACTGCTCCATCGCCTCAAGCCAGCCCGGCATGGGGTACTCGCCCCAGAGGGAATGGAACAGGTTCGCGTTGCGGGCGATCGCAGCCGCGTGCTCGACGGGTGGGCTGCTCGACGGGTGCCACTGGTGGAACGCCCCGGCCCCGCGGATCCACCACAGGTGGCCTCCGGCCGCGGCCAGCCGGCGGCCGAAGTCGGTGTCCTCGCCGCCGTAGCCCACGTAGCGTTCGTCGAAACCGCCGATGCGGTGCCAGTCGGTGATGCTGGTGGCGATGTTGAGCGACCACAACAGGTTCACATCGGCCGCCAGCAGGTCGTCGGTCTCCGGCACCGTCCGGGCGGGATGGTCGCGCCCGACCTCCGCGAGCCGTTCGGGGGTGTAGTCGTCCCCGCTGAGTCCCTCCGGGAGATACCTCACCCGTCCGGTCACCACTGAGGGGCCGGGCTGCGTGGCGGCGTCCAGCAGACGGGAGGTGTAGTCGGCCACGAATCCCGGTTCCGGAAGGCAGTCCACATCCAGCAGCGCCACCAACGTCGCCCCCGCCTCCTCGGCTGCGGCCACCCCGCGGTTGCGGGCACCGGCCAGGGGTAGTCCGCCGTCGGCCGGCAGCTCGACGAGCACCGTCCGCTCCCTGTAGCCGATCAGGCCTGCGACGGCGGGGTCGCCCATCGCCACCACGACGTGGACGAGGGGCCGGGGATCGAGCGCATCGATCCAGCGCAGCTGACGGGTGAGGTGGTCGTGGCGTCCGTGCGCGATGGTGACGATGGCGAGCTCCATCACGGGACCTCGTCCGCGAGCGCGGCTATCGCGGCGGCGGCCCGGGCGGCCCCGTCGCGGGTGGTCCAGCGGTGCCAACCGCAGCAGCCTGCGGCCTCGTCGAGCAGCCCCGGCCACTCACGGGCACCCGGCCACTGCGGCAGGGCCACGCAGCACCGCAGGTTCCGCAACGCCTCGACGGTGCCCAGCTGCTCGTCGAACGGCCTGGGCTGGGCGACCACCACCGCGGGGCGACCGGCCGCGGCCACCTCCGCCACGGCGTTCTGCCCGGCATGCGTGACGACGACGTCTGCCCACTCGAGGTCCGCCCAGACGTCTGGGGAGCCCGCCCGTCCGGGGCTGCGGACCTTCCACTCCCAGCCGGGGGTGGCCGCCTCTGCGGCGCGGAGGTCGTCGTCGGTCACGCCGGTGCCGCCGGCGCCCCACACCACCAGCACGCGGCGTCGGCTGCGGGTCAGGGGCGGTGGCACGCGGTCGTCGAAGCGGGAGATGGCGCCGACGTACCGGGTCTTCCGGCGCCACCGGAGGGGCCATGTGGGTTCCGGCGCGCTCTCGGGCCAGGGTGCGAGCAGCAGGGAGGCCGAATCGTAGGCGGCCTCATGCGGGCGGTCCCTGCGGTCGCCTCGCATGCCCATGACCACGGTGCGTACCCCCATGAGACGGGACAGGAGCGCCACCTCCGCCGAGACGTCCACGACCATCACGGACACGTCGCCGCGGAGCCGCTCGGCGATCAGCGCCAGCCGCTCGCGGTGCCCGGCGTGGTCGAGCGGAGCCCAGTGGAACACGCCGCCGGCTGTCGGGTCCGCAGGTTCATCCGTGATGTCCCAGGGGAGCTGTACCCACGCTCCGGGCCAGCCCTCGGGGATGGGCATGGATCCGAAGCCCAGTACCTCGCGCCCGAGTTGGCGTGCGATCTGGGTGCCTCGCGTGGCGTGCCCCAACCCCTGGTGATGCACGTACCAACCGATCATGTGAGCTCCTCGTACAGGGCGACGTAGTGGTCGACCATGGCGTCGAGGCCGCAGGCCACCTCGGCATGGCGGCGCACCTCCGCGCGGTCCATTCCGATCACCCGGGCCAGGGCGACGGCCGCCTCCTCCGGGCTCGCTGACGGGTCGACGCACTCCCCACCCGGCGGGCGCACGATCTCCGGCAACCCGCCGCGGGCCAGTGCCAGCACCGGCGTGCCGCACGCCATGGCCTCGGCTGCCACCAACCCGTAGGGCTCGTCCCATTCGGGGGTGACCAGGCACGCGGCCGACGATCCGACGAGCGTGGGCAGCGCGTAGGGCCCGAGGTGGCCCTCGTAGCTGACGTCGTCGCCCAGGAGCGGCTGGAGCGCGGAGCGGAAGTACGCCACGTCGACGATGGGACCTGCGATCCGCAGCCGACGCCCCAGGTGGCGCGCGATCAGGACGGCGCGGTGGGGAGCCTTCTCCGGGGCGATCCGCCCGGTCCACACGAGATCGTCGCCGCCGGGGCCCGGCAGCCAGACGGAGAGGTCGATGCCGTTGTGGATGACCTGGGCGGCGGTGAACCCGGCCCATCGCTCGGACACCCAGTGCGACACCGCCACAGTCCTGGCCCGTGGCGTGAGGCGCAGGGCCGGTTCGAGCCAGGGATGCGGTGGGGTGTGCAGTGTCGTGATGAGGGGCTGGGGGATCGAATCTGACAACACGATCGGCAGGTAGTGCAGCGAGTTGTTGTGCACGACGTCGATGTCGGGGCGACCCGCGAGCGTGCGCAGCGCGTGGGCGTAGGCGATGGTGGCGGTGACCTGCGACTCCGGTGGCATGGCGATGTCGCCGCGCGCGTCGTCGCTGAGGGCGAACCGGGCGACGGGGAGTTCCTCGCAGTCCAGCGTCAGGTCGCTGCCCGGTCCCGCGAACAGCACGACCTCGACGCCGCGCTCCCGAAGCCCCTTCGCCAGGTGCCAGGTGAACGATTCCAGGCCGCCTGCGAACGGGGCTGAGATGGGGAACCGGTCGTTGGCGAGGATCGCGACCTTCACGTTCGCACGCGGGCCATGGCCCGCCGGTAGATGTCTGCATGGCAGCCCGCGAGGAACTGTCGCTCCGCGTGGCGCTCGTCCGGATCGGCCCGCCAGGGTGCGGCATCCGGCAGCGCGTCGAGTGCCGCGGCGATGTCGGCGACGCTGGGGCCGTCGTCGCCCACGCGGTAACCGAAGATGCCGGGATGCTGGTCGTGGTAGTGGCCCAGGAGCGGCGCCAGGACGTGGGTGCCGACGTCGTAGCAGGCCTCCAACCACCCGGAATGGGTGCCGAACCGGTAGGGGAGCACCGACAGGTCCAGGCTGAGGAAGTAGGCCCAGAGTTCGTCGTCGGAGTAGTAGTCGTGCACGTGGACCGTGACGCCGTCCTTCCCCATCAGCCCCTTCAGGTAGGCGGCCACCTCGGCGTCGTGGTGGTACTCGCCGGGCGTCATGACGTCGGTGTGGACGTCGATCACCAGCTCCATCCTGCGGGCAGGGACCTCCCGCTCCAGGATGGCGAGGATGGGCAGCGGGTCGATGGAGGCGCGCAGGCTCTTGAGATGGACCCCGACGCGGGGCCGGGCGTGCTGCTGCCTGGGGCGATGCAGCGTGTCCGGGTCCACGACGTGGGGATGCGGCAGCACCGTCGCGTCGCGGTCCCACCGCCGGCGGATCTCCTGCGCGGCCCCCGCGGTGAGCGTGATCAGCTCCGCTGCGGCCGGGATCAGCACATCGAGCGCCTCGTCGTGCGCCAACCGGTCGAGGTGGTGCGGGTTGCGCAGGTCGTGGACCGTATAGACCAGCGGCTTGTCGTTGCGGTCGAGCGCCTCGAGGACGTCGGTCAGGTCCCGTGTGGAAAGGGCGTCGAAGCCGAAGTGGATGTGGAACACATCGAAGCTCTCGGCATTCTGGTCGATCCACTGGGGCGAGAGCAGGGCCGAGGGCCACGCCTTCCCGCCCGGATCTGGGAGCCGCACGACGTCGTGGCCATTGCAGGGGTCAGCCAGATGCCTGACGTATACGTGCCCCTCGGGTACAGATGCGACTCTGATCACATCGATCCCCCTTCGTCCACGCCGTGCCCCTATTGGAGCGCTTGCCGGGCCGGGCCCACCACCCCCTTGGGGGTTAGTGCGGACGGGGAAGCTGGTCCTCGATGATCCGGGGCTGGCAGGCGTACAGACCGGCGATGGTCATCGGGACGGCCAACCCCAGCTGCAGCATGATGGGAGGGGTCCAGGAGTCGAACAACGTGTAGAGGATGCCGAAGCTGAGCGGGCCGAGGGTGGCGATGGTGTAGCCCACTGACTGGGCGAAGCCGCTGAGCGCCGCCGTGGCCGCGGGGGAATGTGCCCGGGTGCCGAACAGCGCCAGGACGAGCGGGAACGACGCAGTGCCCAGGGCCATGGCGATGGACCAGAAGATGGGCGCGGCGAGCGGCGCGTTCAGCAGCCCGAGGTAGCCGGTGATGAGGAAGGCCATCAGGCACAGGAAGAGGACGCTGGGGTTGCGCGTGCGGGCGACGTAGGCCGGGATGAGGAAGGCCGGGACGATCCCGACGCCGGTGGCGATGCCGAGCATGTAGCCCGCCGTCGTCTGGTCCATGCCGGCCGTGCGGAAGATGGTGGGCAGCCATCCGAACACCGAGTAGGCCTGCGCCGACTGGACGCCGAACATGATGGCGAGCGCCCAGCCCAGCCTGGTACGGGAGATGGCCGCGAGCGTGATGTCGGGCTCGCCGCCCTTCTTCGGCCGCCCGGCGGCGATCGCGAGCGGCAGCCAGCACAGCAGTGAGGCGAAGGCGATGACCACACCGGCCGCGAGAGAGGCGCGCCAGCCCCCGAAGGCATGGGCCATGGGGACGGTGGCGGTGCTGGCCAGCGTCACGCCGATGGTCAGGGCGAGGGAGTACAGGGCCGTGGCCGTCCCCACCTGGTGGGGGTAGTGCCGGCGCACCAGCGAGGGCAGCAACACGTTCGCCTGCGCCATGCCAGCCAGCGCCAGGGTGGAGAACGCCAGGAATGCTGCCGAGTCATCGACCAGCAGCCGGCCCGCCTGCCCAAAGATCAGGGCGATGAGCGCGACCAGGATCGAGCGGTGCGCCCCGATGCGGCGGGCGATCCAGGGTGCCATGGCGCCGAAGATCGCAAAGCAGAGGGTGGGAAGCGACGTGAGCAGACCGGCGGTGAAGCCGTCGAGGCCGATGTCGCGGCTGATCTCGGTCAGGACCGGTCCGACCGAGACCGCGACGGGGCGCAGATTGAACGCCAGGGCCAGCAGCGCGATCAGCGGCCACCACCGACGGATCGCGCTCAAACGAGCTGCCTCTGGGCCAACGCCATGGCCATCTGCGGTGCGAGGGGGAGGCGGGGGATCAGCGTCGCCTGGAGGGCGTGGTAGATGTCCGGTTTGCCGGGCCACACCGACGTGGCGACGCGGAGCCCACCGTCGAGCTGATGGTGCCAGGAGCCGTGCTCGGGGTCGATGAAGTGCTCGGCCACATGGTCCCACCAGCGTGAGTAGTCCGCGGCGTAGCGCTTGTCGCCGGTGCGGTGGAACAGGGCGGCCGCCGCACCGATGGCTTCGGCGGCGACCCAGTGCAGCCGGTCCGTCGTGACGGGGGTGCCGTCCCAGCCGGTGGTGTAGACGAAACCCTCGGCCCCGTCGCGGCCCCAGCCGTCCGTGATCGCCTGGTCGTAGAGGTGCTGGGCGGCGTCGAGCCAGGTGCCGTCGGTGTTGTTCGTGGCGGCCTCGAGGTGGAGGAACAGGCGGGCCCATTCGAGCCCGTGGCCAATGGTGGCGCCGTAGGGCCGGAACGGGTCCTCGGGCTGCGCATCGTTGTACTCGAGTTGCGGCTGCCAGGTGTCGTCGTAGTGCTCCGGCAGGCGCCAGTCGTGGACGGCGGCCTGGTGGCGGGCGAACGAGGCGATCCGCTCGGCCCGTTCCAGCCAACGCTGGTCCCAGGTGGCGTCGGCGGCGGCGAGCATGGCCTCCACGGTGTGCATGTTGGCGTTGATCCCGCGGTAGGGATCCACCGACGACCAGTCCGGCTCGGCGGCATCTGCCACCATGCCGTGCGCCTCGTCCCAGAAGCGTTCGTCGAGGACCGCCAGGGCGTCGTCGAGCAGTTCGCGCCCCCCGGGCAGGCCGGCGACGGTGGCGGAGGAGCCGGCCAGCACCACGAACGCGTGGTCGTAGGCCTGCTTGCCGCCGTCCCTGGCGGAGGTGTGGAACCACCCGCCGTGCCGCTCATCATGGAGGGCGTCGGTGAGCCCGCTCATCGCGCGGATGGCGAGGGGTCGGGAACCGGGGACCCCCATCAGGTGGCCGAGCGAGTACACGTGCACCATGCGGCAGGTCACCCAGGTTTCGATGGGCCTCGTCGGGTCCGGGACGCCCCTGGCATCCAGGTAGGCCGCGCCCTGTCCTGCGACCGGCGCGGCGGCCCCGAACGCGAGGAGGCGCTCGGTCTCCTGCTGCAGCCAGGCGCGATGAGTGGGGGCGGTCAGCCAGTCAGTCATGGCGCATACACTACGCCCCATGAGTACTCGCCAACCGCCTGTACAGCAGCCGCCCCCGGAGCAGAAACTGCGCCTGCGCTACGCCAAGCGCGGCCCCGCGCGTTTCACATCCCACCGCGACTTCGGGCGTGCGCTGGAGCGGGCCATCCGCAGGGCGGAGCTCCCCATGGCGTACTCGTCCGGTTTCAACCCGCACCCGCGCATCTCGTACGCCAGCCCGTCGCCCACCTCCGCGTCGTCTGAGGCGGAGTACGTGGAACTCGGCCTCAGCGAGGCCTGTGATCCGGCGAAGGTGGTCGGGGCGCTCAACGACGTACTGCCCCAGGGCTTCGAGATGCTCGACGCTGCGGTGGCCGTCAAGGAGTCGCTGGGGGACCTCCTGCAAGCCTCGGACTGGGAGATCCGGCTCAGCGCCGCCCCTGGTGTGCTGAGCGCCGCCGTGGCCGAGCTGCTCAGCCGCGAGCACCTCACCGTCGAGCGCATGACCAAACGCGGCATGCGCGCCTTCGACGTGCGGGAGGCCATCATCTCGCTCGAGGTCGTCGACGACGGCGTGTTGCGCCTGCGCTCCCACATCGGCACTCCGCTGGTGCGACCCGACGACGTGGTGGCCGCCCTGCGCACCATCGACGAGACGATCCCCGGCGAGATGTTGCTCAACCGGCTCAGCCAGGGGCCGCTCAACGAGGGCGACATCGGAGACCCCCTGCGTCCGCACAACTGACGACACGCACCACCCGGTGCGACGGTTTTTCATGATGTGTGGAACAATGAGCGAAGGTCATGGCGCCGCCCGGTGCCACCCTGAGGCAGTGAGACTGCACCGCGGCACAATTCTTCCGCGACTGCTCGCCGGCCTCAGAGGATCAGAGTCTTACGGCACAGCCCGCTGTGCCCGGTCCGCGCCAAGTGCGCGTAAGGAGCCGCATGCTCACATCAGAGAACAATGATCAAGTGACGCCGGAAAGCGCCGCCCCCGCCCCCACGCAGCGCCGCCGTCGCGCTGCCTCCCGC
>NZ_PQFE01000002.1:0-280480 GCF_022342445.1 Tessaracoccus sp. ZS01
CGCCTCTTCCCCGCGGCCGCGCCCGTCGCCCCGCTCGACGACCAGGCCCTGGTCGAGCACTGGCGGCGCAGCATCAACGACGCGGTGGGCTCGCATCGCGCGGCGGTACCGTCGCGGCAGTTGCCCACCGTCGACCTGTACGCCCCCGAGGAGCCGCCGACGCCGCGCGCCATGGCGCCGCAGGCCAAGAACGGTTGGTGGATGGGCGTCGCGGTCATCGTGGCGATGATGGCGGCGTCGGGCGTCTCGGCCGGGCTGCTTGGCTACGACCTGAGCGTCACGCTGGCCGCGACCACCGCCGCCGGCGGCCTGGTCACCGTGATCTGCGCCCTGGCCACTCGTGACCGTCGGATCCCCCGTTTCGTGTTGGCCGCCCTGGCCGCCTCGATCGTGGCGACGGGGTGGCTCGCCACCCAGACCGTTGTGGCTCCGGCCCCCACCGAGGACACCCAGGTGGTGCGCCTCGTCGGCAGGGAGGGCGTCGTGGACCTGAGCGGCCTGCAACTCGACGACCAGACGGTACTGCGCGTCGAAGTGGTCGCCTCCGACATCGAACTGATCCTGCCTGGACCGGTCGAGGCGATGACCACCACCTCGTGGCTGGCCGACGTCACCATGGCACCGGGAAGCCCCGCAGACGGTGGCACGGCGACCGGGGGTCTCCACATCGACGTCCATGCCCAACTGTCCGACGTGCTCATCAAGGAGTCCGCATGAACCGCCCATCCCTGGACATCGCCGCCCTGGCCATCGGCCTGGTGGCCGTCGGCTTCGCCGTCGTGCTCCTCCTCGCGGGGCACATCGCCTCGCCCCTCATTCAGCCGATCCTCGCCGTGACCCTGGCCGCAGCAGGCACGATCGGGCTCCTCGCAACACGTGGCCGCACCACCCACCGGAAGGAACAATCATGAAACTCACCCGCTCCCGTAACGGCATGATCGGTGGCGTCGCCGCCGGCGTCGCCAAGGCCATCAACGTCGACGTCACCATGGTGCGCGTCGCCTTCATCCTCATCTCGATCTTCGCCGGCAGCGGCCTGCTCGTGTACCTCATCCTGTGGGCGGTCATCCCCCGCGAAGACGGCGGCACCATCGCCGAAGAGGGCTTCGACAAGGCCCGCACCTGGTACGACGACCGGAAGAACCAGGGCCCCAAGGGACCCAACTACGACATCTGACCGCACAGGAAAACCCCCAAGCTGCAACGCAGCTTGGGGGTTTTCGTCACTCCCACTCGATGGTGCCCGGCGGCTTGCTCGTGATGTCGAGCGCCACGCGGTTGACCTCGGGGCATTCGTTGGTGATCCGGCTGGAGATCTTCTCCAGCAGTTCGTAGGGCAGCCGGGCCCAGTCGGCCGTCATCGCGTCGTCGGACACGACGGGGCGCAGCACGATGGGGTGGCCGTAGGTGCGGCCGTCGCCCTGCACGCCCACGGAGCGGACATCCGCCAGCAGCACGACGGGGAACTGCCAGATCTCGCGCTCCAGCTTGGCGTTGGCCAGTTCCTCGCGCGCGATGGCGTCAGCCTGGCGGAGGATCGCGAGGCGGTCCTCGGTGATCTCGCCGACGATGCGGATGGCCAGGCCGGGGCCGGGGAACGGGTGGCGCCACACCATGGCCTCAGGAAGGCCGAGCTGCTCGCCCACGGCGCGCACCTCGTCCTTGAACATCTGGCGCAGCGGCTCGATCAGCGTGAACTGCAGGTCGTCCGGCAGGCCGCCGACGTTGTGGTGGCTCTTGATGTTGGCCGCACCCTCGCCGCCGCCGGACTCGACGACGTCCGGGTACAGCGTGCCCTGGACGAGGAAGTCGATGCCACGGTCTCCTGCGATCTCGCGCGCCTTCTCCTCGAAGGTGCGGATGAACTCGCGGCCGATGATCTTGCGCTTCTCCTCCGGATCGCTGACGCCTGCCAGCGCGGTGAGGAAGCGCTCACGCTCGTCGGCGAAGACGAGGTCGACGCCGGTGGCCGCCACGAAGTCGGTGCGGACCTGCTCGACTTCGCCCTCGCGGAGGAGGCCGTGGTCGACGAACACGCACGTGAGCTGCGAGCCGATGGCCTGCTGCACGAGAGCGGCGGCGACGGCGGAGTCAACGCCGCCGGACAGCGCGCAGAGGACATGCTTGTCGCCCACCTGGCTGCGGACCGCGTTGATGGACTCCGTGACCATGTTCTCCGGGGTCCAGTCGGCAGTCAGCTTGGCGATGTTGAACAGGAAGTGTTCGATGACCTGCTGGCCCCACTGCGTGTGGTTGACCTCGGGGTGCCACTGCACACCGGCGAGCCCGCGCTCCCTGTCCTCGAACGCCGCCACCGGAGCACCGGCGGTACGGGCGAGGACCTTGAAGCCCTTGGGGGCTTTGCTCACGGAGTCGCCGTGCGACATCCAGACGTTGAGGGTGTTGGGCAGCGAGCCGAGCAGGCAGCCACCCTCGGCGATCGACAGGGACGTGCGGCCGTACTCGCGCTGGCCGGTCTTCGCGACCGTGCCGCCGAGGGCCTGCGCCATCGCCTGGAAGCCGTAGCAGATGCCCAGGACCGGGACCCCCGCGCTGAAGATGGCGGGATCGACAGAGGGCGCGTCGTCGGCGTACACCGAGGACGGTCCACCGGAGAGGATGAGCGCGGCGGGCTTCTGGGCCATCATCTCCTCGACGCTCAGCCTGTGGCTGACGATCTCCGAGTACACGTTGGCCTCGCGCACACGGCGCGCGATCAGTTGGGCGTACTGGGCGCCGAAGTCGACGACCAGCACCTTCTCGTGGGCAGTCATGGCGACGAGTCTAATGTCGTGGGGCGCCTCCGCCCTAACGGGGAGAGCCTCGCTCACCGACCGTGGACACGTCGCCAGCTCGTCGGGATAACCAGCACCTCAGCCGTGCCCTGGGAAATTCGTGGAGCCGAATTCCCTCGCCGGGGAATAATCCCCCCGTCAGCGCGGTTGGCGGTGGCATGAGCATTTACTCTGACGTCACGGCCCTCGTCGGTCGCACCCCCCTCGTGAAGCTGAACCGGGTCGCCGGCGACAACGCCATCGTCGCCGCGAAGCTCGAGTTCTACAACCCCGCCAACTCCGTCAAGGACCGCATCGGCGTGGCCATCGTCGACGCAGCTGAGGCCTCCGGCGAACTGCAGCCCGGCGGCACCATCGTCGAGGGCACCTCCGGCAACACCGGTATCGCCCTGGCCATGGTGGGCGCCGCCCGCGGCTACAAGGTGGTGCTGACCATGCCCGAGACCATGTCGCTGGAGCGCCGCGCACTGCTGCGCGCCTACGGTGCCGAGCTCGTGCTGACACCCGGCCCCGCCGGCATGCGCGGCGCCGTCGAGCGCGCCGAGGAGATCGCGGCTGAGCGCGGCGGCATCCTCGCCCGCCAGTTCGCCAACCCTGCCAACGTGGAGATCCACCGCACCACCACCGCCGAGGAGATCTGGAACGACACCGACGGCGCCGTGGACATCGTCGTGGCCGGAATCGGCACCGGCGGCACCATCTCCGGTGTCGGCCAGGTCCTGAAGGAGCGCAAGCCCAGCGTGCAGATCGTCGCGGTGGAACCGCAGGAATCGGCGATCCTCTCCGGCGGCCAGCCCGGCCCGCACAAGATCCAGGGCATCGGCGCCAACTTCATCCCCGAGATCCTGGACCGCTCCGTCATCGACGAGGTCCTGCCCCGCAACATCGACCAGGCCGTCGACTTCGCCCGCCGGGCCGCACGCGAGGAGGGCCTCCTGGTTGGCCTGTCCTCCGGCGCCGCACTGTCGGCCGCAGCCGAGGTGGCGGCCCGCCCGGAGAATGCCGGCAAGACCATCGTGGTCATCGTCCCGTCGTTCGGCGAGCGCTACCTCTCCACCGTCCTGTTCGAGGGCTTGATCGACAACTGATCGGCCAACTTTCCGCTTGAGACGAGGCGGCCGCTGCCGACAGGCAGCGGCCGCCCTAGTCTGAAGGCATGAGAATCGTCATCACGGGCGCCAGCGGCAAGGCCGGGCAGGCCACCCTGCGCCACTTCACCGACAACACCGACCACGACGTCGTGGCCACCGATCTCGCACCCCGCCCCGCCTGGTACGACGGCCGCTTCTTCAAGGCGGACCTGACCCAGGTGGGCGAGGCCATGGACCTCCTCGTCGACGCCGACGCGGTCATCCACCTGGCCAACATCCCGGCCGACAACATCCACACCGACACCCACACGCTCAACCAGAACCTGCTGATGAACACCAACGTGTTCATGGCGGCCTGGAAGCTGCGGTTGAAGCGCATCGTGTGGGCCTCCAGCGAAACCACCCTCGGGCTGCCGTTCGACGAGGTGCGCTACGTCCCCGTCGACGAAGACCACTACCCGCTGCCGAACTCGACGTACTCGCTCAGCAAGGTGATGACCGAGACGATGGCCGCCGAGGTGGCCCGCTGGGCCGGCATCCCGGTGATCGCGCTGCGGTTGTCGAACATCTTCACGGTGGACGACTACGCCATGCAGCCGTCGTTCGCGAAGGATCCAGAGGCGCGACGGTGGAACCTGTTCGGCTACATCGACGCCCGCGACGTCGCCCAGTCCTGTGAGGACGCGCTCACCGCAGACCTCACCGGCGCGCACTCCTTCGTGATCGCCGCTGACGACATCATCCTCGACATGCCCACGCGCGACGCCCTCAAGGCCATCCACCCGGACCTGACGGTGCCGGACGAGGTGGCGGAGTTCGGCACGTTGCTCAGCAACCGGGCCGCCGCCGAGAAGCTGGGGTGGCGCCCGCGGCACTCTTGGCGCGACGTCGTGGCCTGAGCCATCGGCGGCTACTTCTCGATGGCCAGCTTCTCGTCGACGGCGGGGAGGTAGTACAGCGCCAGCGAGTCGAGGATGCGCTTGACCTGCGCGAGCGATGCCTGGCGTTCCCCCTCCGTGGTGGCTCCGGCGGCGAGCCTGGCAGCCTTGCCCGCGCGGCGCGCATCCGCGCGGGCGTGTTCCGGGAAGTGGCTGAGCCCCAGACGTTCGGCGTTGGCCTGTGCCACGTTGAACGTCAGTTCCACCTCGGTGGCACGTTCGTCCAGTTCGTCGGTGGAGGTGAGATCCGTGACGTCGTCGAACGCCACCAACGCCGCCTCGAACTCGGCCGTGGCCGGCACCTTCGGGTCGAAGAGCGCCGGCGACTCGATGCGGTAGGCGATGTCGCCGCGCAGGCCCAGATAGGCGTCGCGGATCGCGTCGACGCGTTGGTAGGCGAGGCCGCGCCGGTCCGAGCCGGGCGTCGGCGGAACCCACAACTTGCCCGCCTCGCGCGTCAGCGCATAGGCGTGGATCGTCCCCATCGTCAGGCCCAGACGGTCCGGCGCCAGGAAGGTGAGCCGGCCGCCCTTCCAGAGCCGCCGCACGCCCATGGCGGCCGCGCCGGCGATCATGAACGACAGGTACAGAAACGACATCGGGTTCGAGTTCAGGCTGGTCAGGACCATGAACACGGTGGTCACGAGGGCGCTGGCCAGCAGGGCGGCGATGTTGCGCGGCGAGAACAGCTGGTCCTCGTGCCAGATCACGGCAGGCAGCACCATCGCCCGGGCACCGGAGCCCTCCAGGAGGGAGGCCGCCTGGGCCCCCAGGGACTCGCCGGGCTTCACGTCACGCTCGAACCGCTCGCCGTTGGGCCGCTGGATGCGCAGCTTGATCTTGTCTTTCTGTCCCCGCCGCGCGTCGACGACGACGGCCTCGTCGTCGTTGTAGAGCAGCACCGCGCCGGGCGCGAAGCCGGCCCACGTGGTGTCGGGCGGGACCTGCTGCCAGGTGGCGTACATCAGGAGGCCCGCCTTCCGGGGAGCTGCGGCGGGGTGCTGCCGGTGATGGCCCTGCGCGCTTCCGTCCCGGTGGGCAGGTAGTAGAGCGCCAAGTCGTCGAGGATCTCGACGGCTCGGCGCAGCGCTGTCTCCCGCTCCGGCGCGGGTGCCGCTTCATCGACGGCGAGCCTGGCGGCCTTGAGCGCCGTGGTCGCTCGGAACTGGGCCGCCTGCGGCAGGTGCGCCATCCCGATCCGCTCGGCGTTCGCCCGTGCGGCGGCGAAGGTTGCCCGCACGCGGCGGGCGAGCTCGCGCCGCTCGTCATCGCCGGCCACGCCGTCGTTGTTGTCCCATTGCAGCAGTGCGAGGGTGAACTCCTTCGACGTGGGCTCGTGGGGGTCGAACAGTGCGGGGAACTCGATGCGGTAGACGATGTCACTGAGCAGCCGTCCGTACTCCTCCTTGACGTCGTCGACCTCGATCTCCTCGGGCAGCGCCGGCAGGGGGAAGTCGATGGCCCTGACGTCGCCGTCGCCGGTCTCCACGGCCCAGTCGCGATACCGGCGGCCCTTCTTGAAGGCGTCCTGGGCCACGAGGATGATGGTGACGCCGAGCGCGAGGAACACGAAGCGGAAAATGCCGAACCCGTCGCCGACGCCGCCCAGGCCGGCCAGTGCGATCCCCACCACCCACGGCAGGTAGGACAGGAAGGTCTGCGCCGGCCGCAGTTTGGCCGTGACCTCGCCGCCCTCCACCTGGAAGGCCCGGAGCGGGCGGGCGGCCGACACGGTGGCCACGGCCTGCCTCAGGGTGCGCTCCCCGCGCACGCCCTCGAAGTCTGTCTTGCGGCCGTCCGGCAGGTACGCGGTGAGCGTGTGGGTGCCGCCCTGGGAGGTCCTGCGGATGATGCTCCGGCCGGCCTCCGTCTCGACGAGGAGGAGGCGGCCCAGCGCTGAAACGGGGCTGTCGAGGGAGATCTCCACCATGTCCACCCCTCGACGATACCGGTGCGGCAAGGCACGCCCGGCTGGAGGGCTCAACCTGCCGACGACGGGCGGCCCAGCCACTTGAGGCCCTCCCGCACCGAGAGCGGCGAGAGCCTGTCCGCATTGGCCGCGATGTAGGTGCGCACCCATGGGCCGTCGGTTTTGGAGTACTCGCGCAGCGCCCAGCCGATGGCCTTGCGCGCGAAGAAGTCGCCGTCGCTGATGCTGTGCTCGATCGCGTGCGTCAGCAGCTCACGATCGGTGGCCTCCCGGAACAACCGCTGGCAGATGATCGCGGTGCGCCGCAGCCAGAGGTCCTCCTCCTCCGCCCAGCCGCGCAGGAGCGGTGTCATGAGGGCGGGCTGGGCCCGGAGGAGCTCCCCCACGGTGCGGGCGGAGATCTCGTCGACGACGTCCCACCACGCCCCGGTCACGATGAGGTTTCGGAGCATGGCGATGTTCTCCGGTGAGGGCTCGAGGGCGAAGGCCCGGTAGCGACCGTGGCGCAGAACTGCGATGGCGGCGTACCACTCCTCGCGGTGGGTGGCGTGGTCCCAGAGATCGACGACGGCGGCGCGCCACCCGTCGGCCGACGCCAGCCGGGACCGGGACAGGACCGGCTTCAGGGTCGCCCTCAATGCAGGTGACGTCAGGCCGTAGTACGGCAGCACCGATTTCATGTACCGCTGCTGGCCGGCGGCGCGTGCCGGGTCGGCCTGGGCACGCAGCGCGGCGCGGATCTCGTCGGTCAGCATCGTCAGCGGAGGTCCCGGCGCGCGAAGAGCGGTAGCCCGGCGAGGATCAGCACGACCGCCATCGCGAGGAGCCACGCGGGCTGCCACCACTGCATGCCCACCTCGATCGGGGCGCCGTACAGGTAGGCGCGGAACGGCGACCACCATCCCCACTCCTCCCTGCCCGCCGCCATGAGGAGCGTGTAGCCGAAGTACGTCGCGATGGCCACGCCCGTGGTGCCCCAGACGACGAGGCCCGGGCGGCCGGTGGCAGCGGACAACACCAGGGCGAAGCCGCCGAAGGCCCAGCCGAGGCAGGCCATCAGGAAGCAGGCGGTCGCGACGTTCGCGAGTTCCACCTCGAGCCCGCCCAGCGCGTTGCCCGCCCACAGGCCGAGGAACAGCCCGACGCTGACCACCAGCACGTAGCCCGCCATGACCGCAGCGGTGGTCCAGTAGACGCGGGAGCGCGAGACGGGGGTGGCGAGCACTCCCGCGAGCCGCCCGGCGTGCTCCTCGCCCGCGATGCCGGCCGAGGCGGCTGCCGTGGCCAGCAGGATCACGGCAATGGGGGCCATCATGCCCATCGTTTCGATGTGGAGGAACCCGGCGGGGGTGGACATGTTGCCACCGCCGAACATCGCCACCATTGCCTCGGGGAAGCTCGCGGCGAACTGGTTGAGGTCGGCCTCCATCGACGAGTACAACGGGCCCATCAGGAGGCCCATCAGCGCGCCCATGATGAACGTCACCGTGATCAGCAGCGTGCGCTGGGAGGCGAAGCGCAGACCCAGGAGTGACTGGCCCCGACCGGTGGGGCGAACCAGTTTCCCGACGACAGGGAGCGCGTGGAGCCGCTCCTTCAGCGTCGCGCCGCCCTCATGCAGGCGGATCTCACGACCCGCGAATCCGATCACCCCCACCGCGATCAGCACCGCGGCGCCGGCCAGCAGCAGCGCGAGGTGGCCGCCGTCGACGCCGTTGACAAGGGGCTTCGACCCGTT
Organism: Tessaracoccus sp. ZS01; assembly: GCF_022342445.1. Taxonomy (NCBI): domain Bacteria; kingdom Bacillati; phylum Actinomycetota; class Actinomycetes; order Propionibacteriales; family Propionibacteriaceae; genus Tessaracoccus; species Tessaracoccus sp. ZS01. The sequence continues at coordinate 8,493 of NZ_PQFE01000002.1, forward strand.
GAACCAGGTCCACGGCACCCAATCGGCCCAGCCCTCACGCCACAGCGGCAACAGCCCGGCGCCGAGCCACCCCAGCACCATGACGCCGGCAGCTACCGCGGCCGCCAGAGACTTGCGGCCGGTGAGCGCGCCGACCGCGAACGCGACGGCGGCGTGGAACACGGTGTTGGCCCCGAGGTGGGTCATGAGGGCACCGAGATCGGATTGGCCGATGTCGATGCCGAGGGCCAGCGGCGCCAGCGCGCCGGCCGCCCAGATCACGACCGTCGCGGCCACGAGGAGCAGCACCATGGCCACCGCCCTGCTCAGGGCGTAGGCCGTGCGCGACACGGGCGCGGCCAGCACCAGGGGCAGCGTCCGGTTGCCCTCTTCGCCGGCCACGGCCTGGGCCCCGATCGCGATGCCGACGCCTGCCAGTGCCATCGCGCCGATGGCCCCGAGCATCTCGTTGTAGGCGAGCACGGACGCGTCCGCCTCCGCGGGGACACCCATCACGCTGCGGACGGCTTCCGGGAGCGCCTCGTAGATGCTCAAGTCGATGTCCTGGTAGACGATCAGCCCGAACACCAGCATCGCGGCGACGACTGCGGCGGCGGTCGTCAGGCCCCGCCACCCGTCGGCCAGGCCCTTGCGGAGGACCGCGGTGCTCACTTCGCGTCCTTGTAGTAGGCCAGGAAGATCTCCTCGAGGTCGGCATCGTTGGTGCGGAGGTCGCGCAGGGTGGTGAGGCCGGTGACAGCCCCCAGCAGCGCAGACATGTCGCCGTTGAAATCGACGAGGGCGCGCCCCGGCGTGAGTTCCACGTCGCGCACGCCGTCGATCCTGCGGAGGAAGCCTTCGTCGAGTTCGCCGTCGAAATCCAGCTCGATGCGGCGCATCTGCATGGCGCGGAGCGCAGCGACCTCCTCCACCGCGACGAGGCGACCTTGACGGATGATGCCCACCCGGTCCGCCACGCGCTCCACCTCTGACAGGGTGTGCGACGACAGGAAGACGCTGCGGCCGTCGTCGGCGACCTCGCGCATCATGGCCCAGAACTCGTGCTGCACGAGGGGGTCGAGGCCTGCGTTGGGTTCGTCGAGCAGGAGCAGTTCGGGCTTGTGCATGAACGTGGCGATCAGGCCGATCTTCTGCCGGTTGCCGCTGGAGAGTTCACCGACGCGCTTGTCGAGGTTCGCCTTGAGGCGCTCCACGAGTTGGTCGACGTAGCGCCAGTCGACTCCCCCGCGGAGATTGGCGAAGAACTTCAGGGTGTCCCGTCCTGTCATCGCCGGCCACAGCGCCAGGTCCGCCGGGAGATAACCCAGCCGGTTGCGGTGGGCCACCTCGCGCGGTGCGGCACCCAGCACCGTGGCCGAGCCCGACGTCGCGTTGAGCTCGCCCATCAGCACGCGGATGGTGGTGGACTTCCCGGCTCCGTTCGGGCCGAGGAAGCCGAAGACCTCCCCCTGCCGCACGTCGAGATCGAGGTCCACCAGCGCGGGGAAGGACCCGTAGTGCTTGGTGAGCTGCCGCGTCTGGATGGGGATCATGCGTCCTCCTCGGACAGTTGATCGATGGCCGCGAGGTACTGCTCACGGACCGCGGGTTGCAGGAGGCCGCCGAAGACCTCCAGGTGGACGCGCAGGTAGCGCGCGAAGCCGGGCTGGGTGGAGGGGTCTGCGCTGCGCAGGTCGATGCCGAAGTGCCTGCTCAGGTGGTTGTGCAGGCTGAGCGAGCCCAACCCGAACATCGTCAGCAGGACGGCCCGGGACCGCTCATCGTCGGTGGGCGTGAGCAGCCCGGCCTGAACGCCTGCCGCGAGGTAGTCGTCGGCGTCGTCGATCATCGCGTCGACGAGGTGGTTGATGCCCTCGGAATTGTCGGTGAGGCGCATGGCGAGGTAGCCCATGACGTGCTCGGAGCCGGTGGCCCGGAGCGCGGCCAGCGCGTCGAACCCGGCGCCCTGGGCGATGGCGTCCTCTTTGCCGTTGCGCACGAGATCCGCGACGTGTTGGTCACAGGCGTGCAGGAGCTGCCCCATGGAGCCGAAGTGGTGGCGGATGAGGCCCAGCGACACCCCGGCCAGGTCGGCGACGGCCCGCGCCGTCGCGGCCTTCACCCCCGATTCCGCGACGATCTCGATACACGCGTCGCGCAGCTTGGCGCTCGTCGTCCGGTCATCCATCACGATACAAGCGTATAACTACCTATACATCTGTACAAGGTGGCGCCCGGGATCACTGAACCAGGATGCTGGTCACCTCCCGTGCGACGAGGCCCGGGACGGCCAGAGGGATGCCGTGATCCTCGCCCTCCAGGAAGACCTCCCGGACCTCTCCCCCGTTCGCGCGGTACCGCTCAAGCACCGCCCGGGTCTGATCGACCATCGGCTGGGGAGGCAGCACGTCCTCGCCGGGCCAGCCGGGGATGGCGCCGAGCTGGCCGAGCGTGGCCAGATCGAACAACGAACCGTTGGCCACCACCTTGTCCTCCGAGGCGTGGATCCACAGCACCGGCGGCTTGCGTTCGAGGTCCACGATGCCCGCGGTGTTGTACCACCTGGGGCTCATGGTGTTGAGTACGCCGCGATCCCCTGTCGCCGAGCCGGGCCAGTTCTCCGAGGCCACCGCGTTGCCCGGGTAGAAGTCGTCTCCCGTGCGGATCTTGACCAGTTCCTGCGTGAGGAAATCCTCGTCCAGGTTGGCGTGGTTGGCACCTCCCCCGAAGTACGTGCGCATGATCACGCGGGGACTGGTCTGCGGGTCGCCCTCGCTGGTGTCGTGGGCCGCGAGCCGCGCGACGAACGCGGGGTTGGCCCCGCCGGCACCCGCACCGGCGTGATCGGCCGTCGCCGGTTCGCCGTCGGTTCCCTTCGTGCCGCCGTAGCCGTACGGCGACAGCGGTGCGATGAGGGTGACCGACGCCAGGTCGTCGCGGTATTCGAGCATCAGTTGCTGGAGGACCCCGGCGCCCATGGACCACCCGACGGCGTTGACCCTGCGCTGCCCCGCGAGACCCAGGTACGAGAGAAGGTCATGGAGGTCGTCGACCATGTCGCCCAGCCCGTGCCGGGCGTCGATGGGGAGGGGGTCGGTGTCGCCGAAGCCGCGGAGATCCGGCGCGATGACCCTCACGTCGGCGGCGAGGTGCTCGACGACGTACCGCCAGAAGCCGCCGCTGCTGAGGTTGCCGTGCACCAGCAGCAGCGGCGTACCGTCCATCGGACCGGCCGTCCACACGTTCTGGGTGAGGCGGTTGGTCCGGATCCGCTGCGGGGTCAGTTCGTTCATGGCGGGGCTCCTCGTCGTTGGGGGTGGGCCGCTGCCGCCAATCCTGACACCGCGTTCAGGTTGCTGTAAAGGGTGCGTTGCCGGCTCCTGACACAATGGGTCCGTGACCGACAAGAGCTTCTACGACCGCGTGGGCGGCTACGGAACCTTCCAACAACTCGTGCATGAGTTCTACAAGGGTGTCGCCGATGACGCCCCGCTGCGGGAGCTCTATCCCGAGGAGGACCTGGGCCCGGCGGAGGACCGGTTGAGGATGTTCCTCGAGCAGTACTGGGGCGGCCCGAAGACCTACCAGGAACAGCGCGGCCACCCCAGGCTGCGGATGCGGCACCTGGAATTCGCCGTCACTCCGCTGCAGCGCGACCGGTGGGTGCACCACATGATGAACGCCTGCGACACGCTGGATCTCGCTCCGGAGGACGACGCGGCCCTGCGCGACTACCTGGTGCGGGCGGCGGAGTTCATGATCAACTCCCACGACTGAGCCGGCAACCTCCCCCGAGGCCGCCGGCTCAGGGCGTCAGTCTGCCTGCTCCGCGGCGATCCGCTCGTGGTGGCGCACCACCTCGCTGACGATGAACGTCAGGAACTTCTCCGCCAGCTCAGGATCCAGCTCCGCGCTCTCCGCGAGCGCACGAAGCCGGGCGATCTGCTGGGCCTCGCGGCCCGGGTCTGCCGGCGGCAGCCCCGCCCTCGCCTTGAGCTCCCCCACCCGCTGGGTCACCTTGAAGCGCTCAGCCAGCAGGTGGATGAGGGCGGAGTCCATGTTGTCGATGCTGCCGCGCAGGCGCTTCAGCTCGTGGAGTGCTTCGTCCATGGGGATCCCCATCGTCAGAGCAGGATGAGTTCGATGCGCTGGAACGACTTGAGGTCGGTGTAACCGGTCAGCGCCATGGCCTTGCGGAGACCGCCAGCCAGGTTCATCGTGCCGTCCGGAACCCGCGACGGGCCGAGCACGACCTCTTCGAGGGTGCCCACCTGCTCGAAGAAGGAGCGCTCGCCCCGCGGCAACGAGGCGTGCCACGCCTCGGAACCCCAGTGCCAGCCGCGGCCGGGGGCCTCGGTGGCGCGGGCCAGAGGTGAGCCGACCATCACGGCGTCGGCACCACAGGCGACGGCCTTGGCGATGTCGCCGGAACGCCCGACGGCGCCGTCGGCGATGATGTGCACGTAGCGGCCGCCCGACTCCTCGAGGTAGTCACGGCGGGCCTCCGCCACGTCCGTCACCGCAGAGGCCATGGGCACCTGGATGCCCAGCACCGACGCGGTGGTGTGCGTGGCGCCACCGCCGAAACCGACGAGGACGCCGGCCGCACCGGAGCGCATGAGGTGCAGACCGGCACGGTAGGTGGCCACGCCGCCGACGAGCACGGGGGTGTCGAAGCGGTAGATGAAGTCCTTGAGGTTGAGGGTGTCCTCGCCGCCGACGTGCTCCGCCGAGACGGTGGTGCCGCGGATGACGAAGAAGTCCATGCCGGCCTTCTCGATGATGGGCGCGAACTCCTGCGTGCGGGCGGGCGACAGCGACCCGGCCACCGGGACCCCGGCCTCGCGGATCTCGGCCAGGCGATCACGGATGAGCTCCGCCTTCACAGGCTCTGCGTAGATCTCCTGCAGCCGCTTGGTGGCGGTGACCTGATCCGACTGCTGGGTGATCAGTTCGTACTGGGCCTGCGGATCCTCATAGCGGGTCCAGAGACCCTCCAGGTTCAGCACGCCCAGGCCGCCGAGCTGGCCCATGCGGATGGCCGCTGCCGGCGACATGACCGAGTCCATGGGGGCGGCCACGATGGGCACGTCGAAGCTGACGGCGTCGATCTTCCAGGAGAGGTCCACCTCCTCGTCGCTGCGGGTGCGACGCGTGGGCGCGATGGCGACGTCGTCGAAGCTGTAGGCGCGGGAGGCGCGCTTGGAACGCTCAAGCTCGTACATGTGGTTGTTTATACCTGTTCTCTTCCTAGCGCGACGAGTAGTTCGGCGCTTCGGCGGTCATCTGGATGTCATGCGGGTGCGATTCGCGCAGACCGGCGGCCGTGATCCGCACGAAGCGGCCCCTGTCCTGGAGCTCGGCGATGGTGCCCGCGCCCGAGTAGAACATGGACTGCCGCAGGCCACCCACCAACTGGTAGGCGACGGCGGCCAGCGGGCCGCGGTAGGCGACCTGACCCTCGATGCCTTCGGGGATGAGCTTGTCGTCGGCCGTGACGTCGCCCTGGAAGTAGCGGTCCTTCGAGTAGGAGGCCTTGCGCCCGCGAGCAGCCATGGCGCCCAGCGAGCCCATGCCGCGGTAGCTCTTGTACTGCTTGCCGTTGATGAAGACCAGCTCGCCGGGGCTCTCGGCGCAGCCGGCCAGGAGTGAGCCGAGCATGACGCTGGAGGCGCCGGCCACGATGGCCTTGGCGATGTCGCCGGAGTACTGGAGGCCGCCGTCGCCGATGACAGGGACGCCGGCCGGCCGGGCGGCACGGGCCGCGTCGTAGATGGCGGTGACCTGGGGCACGCCCACGCCTGCCACCACGCGGGTGGTGCAGATGGAGCCGGGGCCCACGCCCACCTTCACGGCGTCTGCGCCGGCCTCGACGAGCGCCTTGGCGCCGGCGTAGGTGGCGACGTTGCCGCCGATGATGTCGACGTCAGCCGCGAGGGGTTCTGCCTTGAGTCGCTTGATCATGTCCACGACGCCGCGGCTGTGGCCGTGCGCGGTGTCCACGACGATGGCGTCGACGCCCTTCTCCACCAGCGCCATGGCGCGGTCCCAGGAGTCGCCAAAGAAGCCGACGGCGGCGCCGACGCGCAGGCGGCCGGAGTCGTCCTTGGCGGCATGGGGGTATTTGTCGGCCTTGACGAAGTCCTTGAGGGTGATGAGCCCCTTGAGCTTGCCCTGGCCGTCGACGATGGGCAGCTTCTCGATCTTGTGCTTGGCCATGAGGCCGATGGCCTCGTCGTTGGTCACGCCGACGTGGGCGGTGACCAGCGGCATCTTCGTCATGACCTCGCCCACCTTGCGGGAGGCGTCGTCCTCGAAGCGCATGTCGCGGTTGGTGATGATGCCCAGGAGCGTGCCGTCGGAATCCACCACGGGCGTGCCGGAGATGCGGAACTGCGCGCAGAGGTCGTCGACCTCCCCGAGCGTGGCGTCGGGACCGACGGTGATGGGTTCAGAGACCATCCCGGCCTCCGAGCGCTTCACCTGGTCAACCATGTGCGCCTGGTCCTCGATGCTGAGGTTGCGGTGCAGGATGCCGATGCCACCCTCGCGCGCCATGGCGATGGCCAGGCGGGATTCGGTGACGGTGTCCATCGCGGCGGAAGCGAGCGGAACGTTGAGCCTGATGCGACGGGTCAGCTGGGTGCCGGTGTCCACCTGCGAGGGAATGATGTCTGATTGGTTGGGCTGAAGGAGCACATCGTCATAGGTGAGCCCCAGCACGCCGAACGGCGCGGGCACCCCCGATCCAGTCAGTTCCTCGGACACTTGGTCACCCTTCGGTCGCGGCCATTCGAGGCCTCAGTCTACGCCGCCGCCTGAGGCTGGGCTAACCGGTGGCCGAGCGGCGGACGGCTCCGGAAATGACGAACCCCGCCAGACAGGGGGACGCCTGGCGGGGTTCTCAGTGTGCTGTGGGTCAGGCCCGCTCGGCTTTCAGCCGACCGAACTCGGTCCAGATCTCAGCACAGTCTTCACGGCCCTCTTCGAGATGCTCGAGGTCGAAGAGGGTGGGGTCGGTCTTGTCGAGGAAGTCGCGCAGGTGCTGGTCCGAGAACCCGGCCTCCGCAGCGTCGGTGCGGGTGGAGGCGTAGTAGCACTTCTCCACGCCGGCCCACATCATCACGGCCACGCACATGGGGCAGGGCTCGCACGTGGCGTACATGGTCGAGCCGCTGAGGTCGAGCGTGTTCAACTTGGCGCAGGCCTCGCGGACCGCGACGAGCTCGGCGTGGCCCGACGGGTCCATCTCCTTGAGCACGGTGTTGCCGACGGCGGCGATGACTTCGCCGTTCTTGTCGACGAGGGTGGCGCCGAACGGTCCGCCGGTGCCCTCACGCATGCCTTCCATGGTGGCGTCGACTGCGAGCTTGAAGTATTCGTCCATGAGTAACTCCTTTGTCTGTGGGGACGATCAGTTGGTGGTGGTGCGGGGACGGACGAGCAGGTAGCCCACGAACCCGATGATGAGGCCGCAGAAGAAGGCCCAGTTGTTGATGGTGGCCAGCAGTTCGACGCCGCTGAAGAGCTTCCCGGACATAGTCACGACGAAGCTGACGACCAGCACGCCGATCGCGCGCCAGTTGACGCCGCCCGGGTACCCGCCGTCCGCACCGGGGGCGGTGTAGATGTGGTCGAGGTTCAGGACGCGCTTGCGCTCGAGGTAGTAGCTGGCGAGCATGATGCCGGCGATGGGGCCGAACATCGAGCCGATGAAGCTGTAGAAGAGGTACAGCATGGTGGTGTTCTCGACGAACTGCCAGGGCAGGATCAGCGTGCCGACGACGGCGGCGAGGAGGCCGCCGGTCTTCACGGTGAACCACTTGGGCAGCTGGGCCGTCATCTGCAGCCCGGAGGGCAGCATGTTGCCGAACACGACGAAGGCGGTGGCGCCGACGTTCATGGCCAGGATCAGCAGGATGACGATGAAGGGGTTGCCGATCGAGTTGATGGCGTCGACGAAGACCGTGGGCTTGTTGACGTCGATCTCACCGCCGCTGACGGCGTACAGGCTGGCCATGAACGACACCGTCACGATGGCGAACAGGATGTAGGACACGATCATGCCGATGGGGAACCCCAGGCGCGGCGCGCGCTGGTTGGCGGCGGTGCGCGAGATGTCGGCGATGTTCACGATCGGGCCGGCCCAGTTGGATACGAGCATCGAGACGCAGGTGACGAAGCCGACGACGGTGACCGGTTCGGTGATCGGGTCGAGCGCGAGCACGTCGCCGACGCCGCCGGCGTTGCTGATCGCGATGATGACACCGACGACCATCAGGATCCAGACGGCGGGCGAGGCCCAGTCGGAGAACTTGCCGATGAACTTCTGGCCGGCGAGGTAGAGCACCACGGTGACGACCCACATCACCACGTAGCTGATCAGCGTCGGGATGGGGAGGCCGAGCACGTCCGCTCCCCCACCGAGGTTCAGGAAGCCCGGGAAGAGCCGTTCGAACACGACGTCGAGGGCCTGGGCCGAGGACACCGTGGTGAGGCCGAAGAACACGCAGCCGGCGATGAGGCCACGCAGCAGGGCCGGGAACACGGCGCCCTTGACGCCGAAGGTGTCGCGGATGAGCATCGCGAACGGCACACCGTACTTGGCGGCCGCGTGGCCGTTGAGGACGTAGCCGATCGACACGATGACCGCCGCCGTCATGATGGCCCCGATGACCTGCCAGGCGGACAGGCCGAAGGCGAAGAAGCCGACGACGGTGAAGTAGCTGAGGATGTTGTGGATGGGCCCCATCCACACCATCGCGAAGTTGCGGATGCCCCAGGTGCGGTCCTTGCGGCGCACCGGCAGCACCTCCTCGGAGTAGCCGCGCGACGCGTACTCGGCGAAGGTCTCGTCCGAGATGTCCACTGCGTCGGCAGCGTCAACAGAGAGCGTTGACATGGTGTTTCCCCTTTCAAGGGTTACCGGGAGGGCAACACTGCCCACCCATTGTGATGAGGATCAGAACTTCTCGGCCAGTGCGAGAGTTGCTGTGTGGAACGCCTCCAGGGGCGGGTAAGTGATGCCAGCGCCGATCATGCCGATGCCGGCGTCCTTGTGCGCGATGGCGGTGTTGATGACGGGCAGGATGCCCGTGTCCTCCACCTTGCGCACGTCGATGGCGCTGGCGATCCCGCGGAAGTCCAGCAGCGGGATCGTGATGTTCGGGTTGGTCCCGGTGGTGATGTCCATCATGGTCTTCGAGTAGCCGATGGCCTCGGAGACGGTGCCGCCCACCAGCGGAACGATCGCCGGGGCTGCGGCCATGGCGAAGCCGCCGATGCCGTAGGTCTCGGTGATCGCGGAATCGCCGATGTCGAGGCCGGAGTCCTCCACCGTGTAACCGGCGAACAGCGGGCCGACGACACGCTGGGCGGGTCCGGTGAACCAGGTGTTGCCGCCGATGCCGGAGACCCGGATGCCGAACTCCACGCCGTTGCGGCACATCGTGGTCACGACGGTGGAGTCCGGAATGTTGTGCGCCGCGTCCATGGCGGCCTTGGAGGTGGCCATCCAGGTGGGGCCCGAGAAGTAGTCGGAGCTGAGCACGAAGTTGAAGACGTCCTGCTTGTCCTTCGTCGAGAAGCCCGACTCGAGGATGTGCGGCGTCAGGGCCTGGATGAGCAGCGCGGTCCCGGCGTTGTTGCGGTTGTGGGCCTCGTCGCCCATGTGGATGGCCTGGGCCAGCATCATGCGCAGGTCGATCTCCTTGGCCGACACCATGGCGTCGCGGAGGATCGGGCCGAACACGTCACGCATCCAGTTGAGGCGGTCGATGACGCTCTGGTCGTTGGCGCCCATCCGCAGGATCTTGGCGAGTTGCTCGGACAGGTTGGTGTAGGCGTAGTTGCCGTAGGGGCGGTTCTCCACCACGTGCATGAACATCGATGCGGAGGTGACGCCGGCCATGGAACCCACCGCGTTGTGCTCGTGGCAGGGGCTGAAGTCGATCTCGCCCGACAGCGCCAACTCATAGGCCTCGTCGAGGTCCTTGGCGAGGCCCTCGAACACCAGCGCGCCGGTGACGGCGCCCTTCATGGCGCCGGCCATGCGCTGGAACTCGATGGGCGGGCCGGCGTGCAGGATGGTCTTCTTCGTCATGCCGGGCACCACGTCGAGGGCCTGGCCGAAGCCCACCAGCATGGGCTGGGAGGTGACGATGCGTTCCAGCGCGATGGCGTTGGCGGCCTCGATGCGCTCGGCGTTGGCGGGATCAGCCAGCTTGGTCAGCGCGGCGATCACGTCGGGCTGGCCGCCACCGGGCGGGGTCCAGTCGAGGTGCGTGACGCGGGCGCCCTGGGTGGCGATGTCGTCGGCGAACATCTCGGCCCCGACGTTGACGGCCGACAGCGGGTTGGTCAGGAGGTCTGCGATGCTCATCAGTTGTTGCCCTTCTTGACGAATTCGCGGGCGAGGAGCCCGGTGTTGGTGGAAGACGATGCCCACGTGACGCCCGCGTCGGTGAGCTGGTTCACCTGCGAGTCGAAGTCCTGTGGGTCGCCGTCGGTGCCGAGCACGAAGGCGAGGACCTCGAGGTGGCGCCCTTCAGCGGCAGCCTGCTGCTTGGCCTGCTTGATGGCGGGCAGCATCACGCCGACGGGGTCGGGGTTGGCCCCGTAGCCCAGCACGAAGTCGAGCACGATGACGCCGGTCTCCGGGTCGGCGGCCTCCTCCAGGAAGCGCTGGATGCGGTTGGACGGGTCGATCATGGGGTGCGGTTTGCCGTTGGTGAACTCGTCCGAGCCGAAGTCGAGGAAGGTGTGGCCCTTCGACGTGTCGCCGGCCCCGAGGTGGAACTCACCGGAGCGCAGGTTGGAGTAGACGTCGTCGAAGTCCTCCAGGGCGAGGAACATGGCCTCGTCGCAGAGGGTGCCGCCGGCGAAGATGCCGCGGATGTAGCGCTGCTCGGGAGCGAGCTTGCCGCGGACCTCCTCGATGAGGGGCCAGTTGAGGGGGTGGAGGTTCATGGTGCTGGTGTCGACGCCGCTGGCCTCGAGGGCGGCGATGACGGCGGGCTTGGTGCGGTTGAACGCCTTGACGCCCTTGGCCTCGGCCTCGTCCAGGAGCTCCTGCGGGGCGCCGAGGAAGCAGACGACGGCGGGCTTCTCCGAGGCGGCGAGCGCGTCGATGACCTTGCTCGCCACGGAGTGCGCCGGGGGCTTGGACACGACGACGAGCACGTCGGTGCCCGGGTCCGTGTCCAGCGCGGCGATGCCGTCGAGCATCATGATGCCGCCGATCTCCTCCGAGAGGTCCCGGCCGCCGGTGCCGATGAGGTGGCTGATGCCGCCGCCGAAGGCGTGCAGACGCACGCTCATCTCCTGGCTGCCGGTGCCGGAGGCGCCGACGATGCCGATGCGGCCGCGGCGTACCTCGTTGGCGAAGCAGAGACCGACGCCGCCGAGGATGGCGGTGCCACAGTCCGGACCCATCATGAGCAGGCCCTTGTCGTGCGCCTTGCGCTTGAGGGACAGTTCGTCCTCGATGGAGACGTTGTCGGAGAACATCAGCACGCTGAGCCCGGCGTCGAGCGCTGCGTGCGCCTGGTTCGCGGCGAACGCCCCGTTCACGGAGATCACTGCGAGGTTGGCGTCCTTGCGGCCACCGACGGCGCCCTTCAGGGTGCGGTAGGTGACCTCGGTCTCCTCGTCGCCGCGGGGTTTGCGGACGAGCAGCTCCTGGACCTGGCCCATGACCTCATCGGTGTCGACGCCGTCGTCGGTGACGGCGATGAGGATGAGGTCGCCGGGAGTGGCTTCGGCGACCTCCCCGCTCAGCAGACCGAGTCCCTCCAGCACCTCCTTGTTCATGGGGGTGCCCATGGCGGTGAAGGCCTGCTGCACACCCGGCAGCGCGTTCGCCTTCGTGGAGACCGACATCAGCGAGACCGAGTCGATGTAGGTGTTCTTCTTGATGAGCGTCGTTGTTGTCGTCATCGATGACCTCTTTCAGTGAGTTCCAGGGCGGCGACGAGTCCGCCCACAATGTGCAGTCCTGAGGTGTGCCCGACCGCGAGGCATTGGTCGGTGGCCGCGATGATGCGGTCGGTGTCGCCTGCGCCGAGCGCATCGACGAGGTGGTGGAGGACGCTGGTCGCGCGGCCGTCGAGGGCCGCGGTCAGCATCGTGAGGCTGATGTCGTTGGTGGCCGCAGCGTGCTCTGCGACGGCGGAGCGCAGCCACCGCAGGGCCGCGTTGCGACCCGTCACGTGGCAGCCGATGATGAAGCCCGCGAGGAGGTCGTCACCGGCCGGGGTGAGACCGGGGCCGAGGCCGATGAGGCGCGCTGCCGCGATCTTGGTGGTGGTGAAGTCGCCGCCGCGCACCGCGGTCTGGAGGCGCACCGTGTGGGTGGCGATCCGTCCCTCTGCGGCACGCTCGAACGGGTCCGTCGCGTCGGTGACCGGGAGGTGCGCCCGCACCACGTCGAGCGCCTCGCGCGTGATCCACAGCGGCCAGTGGGCGGGATTCCAGGTGGTGGCGTTCCTGAGGTCGACGGAGGCGAGATCCACCTCATCGCCGACGGCGAGCCTGAGAGTTGCTGCGGACGGCACGTCGAGGACGGCGGTGCGCGGGCCCACCGGCACCGTCGCGGCGGCGAGGGTCCAGAGGCCGGAGGCGTCGACCATGTTGATGGTGCGCCCGAAGACCGAGTGGACTCGCGCGCGCGGGCGGGTGGCGGCCCAGGAGGTGAACTCCCGGTCAGCCACGAGCGCCCTCATCACGGTCATGTCAGGCGCCTGCTGCTACGAGGAGCTCGGCGATCTCGGTGAAGCCCAACTTCTCGGCGTGCTGCAGCGGGGTCACACCCCACTGGTCGACCATCCTCGGGTCGGCGCCCGCGTCGAGGAGGATCTTCACGATCTCCTGCTGCGCCGGGCCGCCGTCGCGGAGGATGATCGCCTCCAGCAGCGGGGTCCAGCCACAGATGTTGGTGTGGTTGACGTTGACGTCGGTCTCCTCGGCCAGGTAGCGCGTGAGCTCCACGAACCCCTTCTCCGCGGAGGGGTGGATGCCCACTCCCCCGAACCGGGTGACCAGCTCGAGGTCGGTCCCGGCCTCCACCATGCGACGCGCCAGGGTCAGATCGTTGTTGATGCAGGCCCACAGGAACGGGTTGAGCGAGATGCGGTTCTGGGCGTTGATGTCGGCGCCGGCCTCGACCAGCACCTCGAGCGCCTCGGTGTTGCCGGCGCTCGCCGCGATCAGCACCGCGGAGGAACGGGTCTGCGCGCCGGTCGACGTCGCGCTGGGGTCAGCCCCGCCTGCGAGCTGTGCGCGAACCTCGTCGGCGGCGGCGCCGGCCACCATGTCCGGCCATGCGGTGTGAGTCATCTTTCCTGCCTGTTCTCCGGGCGTCTCTGCCTTCTTAAACCTTCTGGCATATGGTATACCATATACATGAGGATTTTGGTAGCCCTGGGGGGCAACGCAATGACCGGCCCCGGAGAATCCGTCCGGGCCGATCACCAGATAGCCGCCGTTGAGGCGGCGGCAGAACAGATCGCAGCTCTGGCCAACGACGGCCACCAGGTGCTGATCTCCCACGGAAACGGCCCGCAGGTGGGCAACATCCTGGCCAAGAACGACCTGGCCGCCTACGTGCTGACTCCGGTTCCGCTGGACTGGTGCGTGGCCAACACGCAGGGGTCGATCGGCTTCATCCTGCTCAACGCTCTGGACCGCGCACTGGGGCGCCGTCAGATCGCCATGAAGCCCGCCGTCGTCGTCACCCGCGCGCTCGTCGCTGCGGATGACCCGGCGTTCGACAAGCCCACCAAGCCCGTCGGGCGTTACGTGGACGAGGCGACGGCAGAGCGGCTGAGCCACTTCGGTCAGATGCTCAGCGAGATCGAGCCCGGCCGCTGGCGCCGGCTCGTGCCCAGCCCCGAACCGCTCGAGATCCTCGACGCGCCGGCGATCGACGCGCTGCTGAAGGCCGGCTTGCTCGTCGTGGCCGGCGGCGGTGGCGGAATCCCCGTCACACGCGACTCCGAAGGCGTGCTGCACGGCGTCGAGGCCGTCATCGACAAGGACCTGGCCAGCGTGCTGCTGGCCCGCCGGCTGGGCGCCGATGCCCTCGTGCTGGCCACCAACGTGGACAATGCCTGGGTCAACTGGGGCAGGGACGACGCGGCCCCGCTCGGCGAGGTGAGCCTGGCGGAGATCCGCCGCCACGAGGCCGAGGGCCAGTTCGGCGCCGGTTCCATGGGCCCGAAGGTCGCGGCGATCCGCCGCTTCGTCGAACAGGGTGGGCCCATGGGCGTCATCACCGCGCTGGACAAGATCGGCGCTGCCCTCGAGGGCAAGGCCGGAACCGTCCTCCGCTCCTGACCCGCGTCAGGCTTCTGTGTCGCCGAAGAGGAGCGTGTGGGCGAGCCGCAGTGAGGTCCCCACATGCACTTCGGCGAGCGCCCGCGCCTTCTTCCTGTCCCCCGACACGATGGCCTGGGCGATCTCGAAGTGCTCACCGCAGATCGCGGCCGGGTCGTCGTTCTGCTTGAACAACCAGTTCAGCCGGTTGCGCAGCGGCTCGAGCATCGTGGCCAGGAGCGAGTTGTGCGTCATCTGGACCAGCACCTCGTGGAATTCTGCGTTGTACCGGCGCACCAGGTCACGGTTTCCAGATTTCAGGGCGGACTGTTCCTTCTCGACGACGCGCAGCAGCCGGGCGCGTTCCGCTTCGCTGCCGTGCTTGAGTGCGAGCTCGACCTCCTGCACCTCGAGGGCCTCGCGCAGCTCGAAGATCTCCCGCAGGTCCTCCGGGACCAGTTCGGTGACCACCGCGCCGCGGCGGGGCTGCAGGGTGATGAAGCCCTCCGTCGACAGCCCGGCCAGCGCCTCGCGCACCGGGATGCGCGAAATGCCCAGCTCCTCGGAGAGGTCTCGCTCCTTGATCCGGTACCCGGGCTGGTAGGCGCCGGTGGTGATGCGGTCCCGGATGACGTCGCGCGCGCGCTCGGCCAGGGAGCGTTGCGTCTGGCCGAGATTGTCGTCGCGCGTGCTGGTCATCGCCCGATTATGGCACTACCTTTTCCGTTTGCGCGGTTTGAGGATGAGCGAATAGCGGCAGCTCGAGCGCCGCCTCCCGCCACCCGAGATCGGCGAGCGTCGCTTGGGCGGGGGCCGGGCCGGCCGTGAGGTAGTCGTAGAGGCCCCGTTCCACCGGCTCGTCGAGGCGCAGGTGCATCGTGACGACGGACATCGTGTCGTCCATGGGCATCGTCTCCTGCCGCGCGTTGTGCGGGCTCACTGTGCCGAGGTACACGAAGTCGCGACCCTCGGCGTCGTCACGCTTGACGAACAGGTGCAGGTCCACGCTGTGCTCGACGATGCGGCGCACCTCCCGGCTGCCCAGATGCAGCCTGCTGCGGGTGAACCATCGCAAAGTGGATTCGTCGAGGAACTCGTCGCCGTAGGCCACGGAGGACTCCACCTCGTCGCCCTTGTGGTAGGTCACGAAGATGGGGCAGGTGCGGGAGAACTCGTCCACCTTGTAGCCGTAGAGCGTGGCCGTCTCGTCGCCGCGGAAGTTGAGCAGCCGGCAGGCGTCCTTGCGCGAGTAGCGCCCGCCCGGGCGCAGCGTCTGCGCCCAGCCGTGCCGGTGACGGGCGAGGAAGAGGCCCGTGTCGATGACGTCGGTGGCCTGCGCCCGGAAATCGGGGTTGGCCCATTCGTCGCGGAATTCGGGGCTCAGTTCCAGTCCGCCGTCGCTCTCGACCGCGAGCGGATGGTAGCTGGGCTTCGTCTTCGCCGGGAAGAACCCGAGAGTCAACATGCTGACGGCGCTGCGCACCACCTCGGGCGTGCTGGTGCAGTCTCGTGCGCGCAAGCGCTCGACGATGTCGGCCCCGGCGAGCCGGCCCTCCTCCAGCAGCGCCCGGAGCACCACAAGTTCGTGGGGCCGCTTCCCATTGAGCAGCTCGACCGTGAGCAGGTTGAGCAGTCTGGTCTGGCGGGGCGTGGGGCCCTGCACGTTGGCGAACTTGGCCGACAGCTGCCAGTAGTTCTTCTCCTTTGTGCCCAGCACCACCGGATCCGCAGTGTCGAACCGCGCGAAGTCCAGGAGCTTCGGCTCTCCCCCGACCCTGTTGCGCATCTCTGTGTAGGCCTTCTTCAGTGCCACCATCGAATCAAGCTTGACCTGGGCGATGGCCTTGAAGACCTGATCGCGGGCGATGGCGTCGAAGTTGACGCTGGACAGCCCGGCGATGGAGCCGGCCTCCTCAGCCTCGATGAGATTCTGCCGCACCGAATCCTTCGACAGGCTGGAGTCGCCGAACAACGCCACCGGTACCAGGTAGTTGTTGGCGTAGTTGCCGATGAAATCGATGACGACGAGGTAGTCCTTGCCGGCGGCCTTGCGCAGGCCACGACCCAATTGCTGGGTGAACACGATGGCCGACTGGGTCTGGCGCAGCATCACCACCTGATTGATGGCAGGGATGTCGATGCCCTCGTTGAAGATGTCGACGGTGAGGAGGTAGTCGAGGTCGCCCCCTTCCAACCGTGCGACCGCGTCCTCCCTGGCCCGCACCGAGTCCATGCCGGACAGGGACATCGTGCGCAGTCTGCGGCCTCGCAGGATGCGCCCGTTGAGGACCTGGGACAGCTGCCTGGCCTCCTCGTTGCGGGAGCAGAAGATGAGGCCGCGTACCGGGATCCCCGCCTGCCCGTAGCGCTCCACTGCGGCGAGCACGTGGTCGACGCGTTCGCGGTCCACGAGGCGGGCGAGGCTGGTCGTGTCGTCGATGACCTCACCGTCGCCGGTGACGTAGTCTGTGACCCCGTAGTAGTGGAACGGGGCCAGCATGTCGGCCTCCAGCGCCTTCTGCAGCCTGATCTCGTAGGCCACGTTGTAGTGGAACAGCTCGAAGATGTTGAAACCGTCGGTGCGCTCCGGGGTGGCGGTCATGCCCAGCAGGAAGGCCGGGGTGAGATGCTCGATGATGCGGCGGTAGCTGTCGGCGCCCGCCCGGTGCACCTCGTCGATGAGGACGTAGTCGAAGGCATCCGGGGCGATGTCACCCAGGGCGTTGGACAGCGACTGGACGGTGGCGAACACGTAGCGGCGATCCACCTCGCGGCGGCCGCCGGCCAATTTGCCGATGTCGCTGGCGGGGGCGCCCAGGACCCGGCGGAACTCAGCGATGGCCTTGTCCAGGATCTGTTCCCGGTGCACCACGAACAGCATGCGTTGCGGTTGGGCCGTTCGCACATCGAGGGCCGCGAGGATCGTCTTGCCCGTGCCCGTGGCGGACACGACGAGGCCGCGCTTCTCCCCCCGGGCCCGCACCAGATCGATCTCGGCGAGCGCCTCCACCTGCATGGAGTTGGCGACGACCATGACGGCAGCGCCGGCCCCAACGGCGGGGGCCTGGTGCGGGGTGCTCGGAGCGGCGGGCGGCCGCCAGGTCTTACGGTAGGCCTCTACCCAGGCGCGGGTGAGGGGCACCGCGCGGGCACGCTGCCTGTCGACGGCAGCTTCGAGCTGGTGCACGATGTCACCGTCCGCCAACGCTGAGAAGCGCAGGTTCCATTCGTGGTTGCGCAGCAGGGCTGACTCGGTGAGGTTGGAGCTGCCCACGATGGCCGTCGAGCTGTGCTCCTGACGGAACACATAGCCCTTCGCATGGAATCCCTCCGAGGCACCGTCCAGCAGCAGCACTTCGATGCGCGGCAGGTTGAGCAGTTCGTCAAAGGCGGCCGGCGAGTTGAAGCCCAGGTACGTCGAGGTGATGATCGTGCCCGCGCCCGAGAAGTCGAGCAGCGCCTGTTTCAGCGCGGCGATGGCACCCGGGGTGACGAAAGCGACGGAGAACACGAAGCTGTCGGCGCGGCGCAGCTCGTGGCGGATCGTCCGCAGCATGGTGTCGCGGCCTTCGTTCACGATCAGCCGGGGGTGGTGGAGGCGGGGTGAGGTCTGCGTGCGGTCGACGAAACCGAACGTCAGGTCGCGGCCAAAGCCCGCTGTCAGCTCCATCGGTCGCGGGCCGCGAAGATCAGTTCGGCGGCCGGGACGTCAGCCGGTGCCCACTCCAGCTCGGCCAGCTCATGGGCGTCCACCCAGCGCAGCTCGGAGTGCTCAGTCGGCTCAGGTTCACCGTCGACGATCCGGCACCAGTAGGTGCTCAGGTCCACGACCCCGAACGAGTACTGGTATTCGGTACGGGTGAGGAAGTCGCCCACCTCGACGGTGCAGCCCAGCTCCTCGTCGATCTCGCGGCGCAGCGTCTCCTGCGGCGTCTCGCCGGGCTCGATCTTCCCACCGGGGAACTCCCAGAGCCCGGGCAGTGACATGGAGTCGCTCCGGCGGGCCGCCAGAATGCGTCCGTCCCGCACCGAAACCGCGCCAACCACAGTGATCCGCTTGCCCACTTCGCCGCCCTCCCAGGTCGGGGACCAGGCTATCGCCGGCGCCGGCAGCTGGCCAGCTCAACACCAGCGGGAACGCAGAAGGCCCCGCCCGGGCGAACCGGACAGGGCCTTGCAGCGACTGGTGTCAGATCAGGCGTCTTCGTCTTCGCGCTTGTCGACGACGAGCGTTTCCGTGGTGAGCAGCAGCGACGCGATGGACGCGGCGTTGGCCAGCGCGGAGCGCGTGACCTTGACCGGGTCGATCACGCCGTTGGCAACGAGATCCTGGTACTCGCCGATCTTGGCGTTGTAGCCGTGACCGACCTCCATCTCGGCAACCTTGGAGGTGATGACGTAGCCGGCTTCGCCACCGTTCTCCGCGATCCAGCGCAGCGGCTCGGCGAGCGACTTGGCCACGACGTTCACGCCGGCGAGCTCGTCGCCTTCGAGGCCGAGGCCGTCAGCAAGCACCGCGCCGGCGTGGATGAGGGCGGAGCCGCCACCGGCGACGATGCCCTCCTCGATGGCCGCACGGGTAGCCGAGACGGCGTCCTCGATGCGGTGCTTCTTCTCCTTGAGCTCCACCTCGGTGGCGGCGCCGACCTGGATCACGCACACGCCACCGGCGAGCTTGGCGACCCGCTCCTGCAGCTTCTCGCGGTCCCAGTCGGAATCCGTGCGCTCGATCTCGGCGCGCAGCTGGGCCACGCGGCCGTCGACCTCGGAGGATTCGCCAGCGCCATCGACGATGGTGGTGGCGTCCTTGGTGACGACGATGCGGCGGGCGCGGCCGAGCACCTCGAGGCCAACCTGGTCGAGCTTGAGGCCGACCTCGGGCGCGACGACCTGGCCACCGGTGAGGATGGCGATGTCTTCGAGCATGGCCTTGCGGCGGTCACCGAAGGCCGGGGCCTTGACGGCCACGGAGGTGAAGGTGCCGCGGATCTTGTTGACCACGAGGGTCGAGAGCGCTTCGCCGTCGACGTCCTCAGCCACGATGAACAGCGTGCCCTTGGCGGCGATGACCTTTTCCAGCAGCGGGAGCAGCTCGTTCATCGACGAGATCTTGCCGCTGTTGATCAGGATGTAGGGATCATCGAGCACGGCTTCCATGCGGTCCGTGTCAGTGACCATGTACGGCGACAGGTAGCCCTTGTCGAACTGCATGCCCTCGGTGAACTCGAGCTCGGTGCCGAAGGTCTGCGACTCGTCGACGGTGATGACGCCGTCCTTGCCGACCTTGTCGAACGCCTCGGCGATGAGCTCGCCGATCTGCTCGTCACGCGAAGAGATGGTGGCGACCGACGCCATGTCGGCGGTGGTGTCGACCACGCGGGCGTTCTCACGCAGGCGCTCGACGACGGCCTCAACGGCCTTGTCGATGCCGCGCTTGAGGCCGACCGGGTTGATGCCGGCGGTCACGGCGCGCAGGCCGGCGTGGACCATGGCCTGGGCGAGCACGGTGGCGGTGGTGGTGCCGTCACCTGCGACGTCGTTGGTCTTGGTGGCGACCTCCTTGGCCAGCTGGGCGCCGAGATCCTCGTAAGGATCGTCGAGCTCGACCTCCTTGGCGACGGTGACGCCGTCGTTGGTGATGGTCGGGGCGCCCCACTTCTGGTCGAGGACGACGTAGCGGCCCTTGGGGCCGAGCGTCACCTTGACGGTGTCGGCGAGGGCGTCAACGCCACGCTCGAGAGCGCGGCGGGCTTCCTCGTTGAAAGCGAGAATCTTTGCCATGGGTGAAATCAGCCCTTACTTGGAGACGACGGCGAGGATGTCCCGCGCGTTGAGCAGGAGGTATTCGTTGCCGTCGTACTTGACCTCGGTGCCGCCGTACTTCGAGAAGATGACGACGTCGCCCTCAGCGACATCGAGGGGGATGCGGTTGCCCTTGTCGTCGATGCGGCCGGGGCCGGTGGCGATGACCTTGCCCTCCTGGGGCTTTTCCTTGGCGGTGTCGGGGATGAAGAGGCCCGACTGGGTCTGCTGGGTGGCCTCGAGGGGCTGGATCAGAATGCGGTCCTCGAGAGGCTTGATCGTGGTTGCCACGTCAAACACCTTCCTTTGTGTCTTCCGGCCGAAACCGGCTGAGATGTCTTCTTCTGTTGGACCCGGGCGTCGTCGCGGTGCCGCCTAGGCAGTTAGCACCCGAGGGTGTCGAGTGCCAGTCCCCAAACTATCGCGGCTTTAGCACTCAATCAAGCCGAGTGCCAGGTTTTGTGGTGGCACTGTGCCCCGTGAGCCCGGATCCCCGGGTCACCGCGGATTTGAACACTGTTAAGCTCCTTATCTGAACAGTGTTCAAACGCGAAGGAACGAGCCCGTGGATCTGTACTCCCTTGCCGACAAGGCGATCGCCGACGGCACCATCTCCCCCGACGAGGCCCTGGCCGTCCTGCAGCTTCCGGACGCCCGCACCTATGAGCTCGTCGCCGCGGCCGGGCGTGTGCGCCGCCATTTCCACGGTGTTGCCACGAAGGTCAACTACCTCGTCAACCTGAAGTCGGGCAAGTGCCCCGAGGACTGCTTCTACTGCTCGCAGCGCCTGGGCTCCGACGCCGGGATCCTCCGCTACACCTGGCTCACCCACGAGGACGCGCTGGCCGCGGCGAAGGCCGGCATCCAGGCCGGGGCCGGCCGCGTGTGCCTGGTCGCCTCAGGCCGCGGCCCGTCGAACCTCGACGTGGACCGCGTGTCCAAGATCGTCGAAGACCTCAAGGACGACAACCCCGACGTCGAGGTGTGCGCCTGCCTGGGCATCCTCAAGGACGGGCAGGCGGAGAAGCTCGCCGCCGTCGGGACGGACGCCTACAACCACAACCTCAACACCGCCGAGTCCCACTACGACAACATCTGCAGCACCCACGACTTCGACGACCGCAAGGAGACCGTCCAGCACGCCCGCGAGCACGGCCTCTCCGCCTGCTCCGGCCTCATCGCCGGCATGGGTGAGACCGACGAGCAGCTCGTCGAGGTGACGTTCCAGCTCAAGGAGATCGGCGCGGATTCCGTGCCGGTGAACTTCCTCATGCCGTTCGACGGCACCCCGCTGCAGGGCCACCACGAGCTCACCCCACACCAGTGCCTGCGCATCCTCGCCATGATCCGTTTCGTGCACGGGGCGGCCGACGTGCGCGTCTCCGCCGGGCGCGAGCAGCACCTGCGCTCGCTCCAGCCGCTCAGCATGGAGATCTGCAACTCGCTGTTCCTCGGCGACTACCTCACCTCCGAGGGCCAGGCAGGCAAGGCCGACCTCGAGATGCTCGCCGACGGCGGCTACACCGTCCACGGCTCCGACGAGCGGCTCGCGGCAGCCCTCCCCCAGACGTCGGTGCGTCGTCGGGGCGCCGGAACCCAGGTCGCTGCCAACGCCTGAGCAACCGCGCACTCCGAGTGCTCGCTACCATCGGGCGCATGACAACCGTCCGGACGATCCCGCAGGTGGACCGCAAAGCACGCTTCGCGGTCAACGCCATGTTCTTCACCAACGGCGCGATCGTGGCCAATGTGCTGCCCCGCTACCCCGAGATCAAGGCGGCGTTGGGCCTGGGCAACACTGTCTACGGCTTCGCGGTGGCCGCCATGCCGGTGGGCGCCATCGTGGCCGGGTTGACGGCGGCCTGGTTCATCCGACGCTTCACCTCCGCCCGCGTGGCGACCTACGGCACCATGCTCGCGAGCCTCTTCGTGCTGGCGGCAGGGGTGTCGCCGTCGCTGGCGCTGTTCGCCGGGGCGCTGTTCGCCGTCGGCGCCGCTGACGCCATCATCGACGTGGCGCAGAACGCGCACGGGCTGCGCGTGCAGCGGCGCTACGGCTCGTCGATCATCAACTCGTTCCACGCCTTCTGGTCCATGGGTGCCGTGGCGGGCGGGCTGATGGCCGCGGCCGCGATCGCTCTGCGGCTCCCGCTCGCGGTGCACCTGAGCATCTCCGCGCTGCTCTTCACCGTCGTCGCCGTCGTGGCGCAGCGCAACGCCCTGCCCGGTCACGACGGTGACGAGCGCGCCGTCGCCGACCCCCATGAGCTCGCCGACAAGGTCCGACGCGGCATCAGCCCGCGCATCATCGCGCTGCTGGCCGCCCTGTCGCTGATCTCGATCTCCGGCAGCGTCGTGGAGGATCTCGGCAACTCGTGGGCCACCCTGTACCTCCAGACGCTGGGCGCACCGGCAGCCCTCGCCGCCTTCGGTTTCGTGTCATTGGTGGGTGCCCAGTTCGTGGGCCGGATCCTGGGAGACCGCATGGTCGATCACTGGGGTGAGCGGGCCGTCGCCCGCTTCGGCGGCGTGCTGATCGCCGTGGGCATGGGCCTCGCCCTCGCCTGGCCGAGCGTGCCCGGCACGGTGCTGGGCTTCGCAGCGGCCGGCTTCGGCTGCGCCACGTTCGTGCCCGCCGCCATGCACGCCGGAGACAACCTGCCGGGCCTCCGCGCGGGCACCGGGCTCACGATCGTCTCGTGGCTGCTGCGCGTGGGCTTCCTGGTGTCGCCGCCCATCGTGGGCGCGGTGGCGGACAACGTCTCGCTGCGGATGGGCCTCCTGATCGTCCCGGTGGCAGGCATCTTCGTGGTGTTCCTGTCAGCGGTGCTGCAGGGGCGCAGACTCGCGCGCTGAGCCCGGGGCTACCTGCAGGCCGTGATGGTGTACGTCAACGGCACCAGGAACCGCTGGTGTTCGGGCAGCTCATACGAGCCACCGTCCGCGGTCAACGTCATCTGCGGCAACGCGTCCCAGGGGAGGGTCCGTCCCTCATCCATCCCCGTGATGGTCAGCCCGGCCCCGATGAGGGCGCTGACGATCTCCGAGAGGGAATGCGGCCAGTCATAGGTGCGCACGTTGGTGAGCTTGTCGTCGCTGCCGTAAGTCTCCTCGTCGTCCCACACCTCGGAGGTGCCGTCGGCCATGCCGCGGTACCGGACGACGAGTTCGCCGTCGGTGCGTTCGTCGTCCAGGGAGAACATGACGGGGTGCCCGTCGCGGATGTAGAACGTGCCGCCGGGCCGCAGGAGCTTGGCGATGCCGGCCGCCCAGGCGTCGAGGTCGCGGAACCAGGTGACGGTGCCGATGGAGGTGTAGATGACGTCGAAGCTGCCCGGCACGTTGTCGCCGGCGTACTGCACATCGGTCTCGACGAAGGAGCCCGGAGTGCCGGAGGCGGCGAAGAGCCGACGCGCCGCCTCGAGGCTGGCCGGTGAGAAATCTGCGCCCGTGACGCGCGCGCCCAGCCGGGCCAGCGACAGGGTGTCCGTGCCGATGTGGCACTGGAGGTGCAGCAGGTCGAGGCCTTCGAGCGGTCTGGCGGCCAGCGGGTCACGGCCGAGGGCCCGCGCCAGGGGTGCCCGGTCGTCGGTCACCACGCTGGAGATCTGCTCAGGGTCTTCGGCGTAGCGAGACACCTCGTAGGACCCCGCCTCGTGGAGCGTGGCCCGCTCGTCCCAGTTCGCACGGTTGGCCTCGCGGACATCGTCGTCCGTCACCTGCTGGTCACCGAGTTTGCCCATGGCGGTGAGCTTAGGCGCTCAACGGGCGCCGCGCGACACCTTCCAGCCGACGCTGTGCCCACCGTCGTAGGGGATGACGCCGTGGAACTGGGGCCCGTCGTCGAAGACGAGCGGGAGGAAATGGCGGTCGCCGTCCCACATGGGCAGCTCCATCATGGTGGCCACGTCATGCCAGCCCAGGTCACCCTCGACGTTGCTGTCCGGGATGCTTCCGGTGAAACCGGTGATGAGGAACACGAAGCCGAACACGTCGCGGCCGTTGAAGCCCGGCCACGCCACCGTGCCGCGCAGTTCCATCTCCGTGACCTCGATGTTGGCCTCTTCCCGCAACTCGCGGCGCATCGCCTCTGCGACGTCCTCGCCGCGCTCCACCTTGCCGCCCAGGCCGTTGTACTTGCCCAGTTGCTCGTCGTGTGACCGGGCCACCCGGTGGCAGAGCAGCACCTGCGTGCGATCGGGCGAGGTGACGTAGCCGAGCGTGGTCAACTCTGGGGCGAAGGGCATGGCTAGATTCTCCTACAGACCAACGCGCGCGTGCCCTCGCTCGTGCGCGAGAGGATGAGGGTCGCCTGATTGGGCCCCTTCGGCTTCAGCTGTTTCCGCAGCACCGCCGGGTCCACTTCAATGCCGCGCTTCTTGATCTCCAGCGTGCCCACGGCGTGGTCACGAACCCAGGCACGCAGCCGCTTGAGGTCGTAGTCGAGCACTTGCACCACCTCAAAACACGTGGCGAACGGCGACTCCACAGCTTGGTCAGAAGACAGGTACGCGAGGTGCGGATCGAGCAACCAGAGGTCGAGGGCAGGTTCGACGGCGTCCATCAGCCCGGCACGGATCACCGCGCCGTCGGGCTCGATGAGGTACCGGCCGACGGGCCGCACCGGCAGGTCACGCCGGGCCTGTGGGCCCAGTTCATGCACGTCCCGCGACGTCAGCACCACCGCACGCGGTTCCCTCGGGAAGCCATTCCACAGCGATGCCTCCACCACGTCACTGCGGTGGCTCACGAAACAGGGCTGCACGTCGCCCGGGATCAGTTCCTTGGGCACTCCCGGGCCGAGCTTCACGCAGGCGAACCGCTCCCCCTCCAGGTGCGCGAGCACGAAGTCCCACGACGGCGTGAAATCGGCGACATTCCAGGTTCGGCCCCGCGCGGTTCGCCGGGCAGGGTCGAGGAACACGGCCGCCCCCGCAGGCACGTCGACGTCCTCAGCGGCTGCGACGATGACCTCGCCGCCGCCCACCAGATCGAGGTTGTGCCGGGCCACGGCCGCTGTCTCGGGGTCCAGTTCCACGGCGACGACGCGCAGACCCGCGGCCGCGAACGCCATGGCGTCCGCGCCAATTCCGCAGCCCAGGTCCCACACCTCCGTGACGCCCGCTGCCACGAAGCGCTCGGCCCTCCAGCGCGCCACTGGTTCGCGGGAGGCCTGCTCCAGCCCGGCCGGAGTGAACAACATCTCCGACGCCCGGGAGAACTTCGCCACGCCCTTGCGCCGCAGCGCCGCCTGGGTGAGTGCCCAGGCGACCTCGTCGGCCGTGAAACGAGCACGAAGCCGCTCCCCCGCCTTCAGCGACGAGGGATCGGCTTCGTGCATCGCCGCGTCGAGTGCGGCCGTGCGCGTCACTTCTCGAAGTCGAGTTCCCGGGCGTCGAACTCCACGATCTCGTCGCCGAGTTCCTTCAGCAACGCGTGGCGGGCGGCGCGACGATCGCGCTGCTCGAGGGGGTCCGGAACGGGCGCGGCGGCGAGGAGTCGCTTGGTGTACTCCTCCTGCGGGTTCAGCAGCACCTGCTCGCGGCTGCCGGCCTCGACGATCTTGCCGTACTGCATCACGACTACGCGGTGCGCCAGCGAGTCGATGACGGCGAGGTCGTGCGAGATGAACAGGCACGCGAAGCCGAATTCCTTCTGCAGCGTGGTGAACATCGCCAGCACCGAGGCCTGCACCGACACGTCGAGCGCCGAGGTGGGCTCGTCCGCGATCAGGAGGTCCGGGTTCAGGGCCAGGGCGCGGGCGATGGACACGCGTTGGCGCTGACCGCCGGAGAGCTCGTGCGGGTAGCGGTTGAACGCGGAGCGCGGCAGCTGGACGGCCTCGAGCAGCTCGTGCACGCGGTTCTCGCGCGACTTGCGGTCGCCCACCTTGTGCACCTCGAGCGGCTCGGAGATCACATCGCCGACGGGGAACCGGGGGTTGAGCGAAGCGGCCGGGTCCTGGAAGATGACGCCGATCCGCTTGCGGAGCCGGCGCAGTTCCTTGCCGTGCAGGGAGAGGAGGTCCTCGCCCAGCACCTGCACCTCGCCCGAATGGGACGGGATGAGCCCCAGCAGCGCCCGGCCGATCGTCGACTTACCAGAGCCGGATTCGCCCACCAGCCCGACGATCTCGCCGCGGCGCACGTCGAACGACACGTCGTCGACGGCGCGGAACGGCTTCTTACCCGCGCGGTGGTACTCGACGACGAGGTTGCGCACGTCGAGGGCCGCCTCGGCCTCCTCCGCGACCGGGTTGGGCGCCTCGCCGAACTGGCCGGGGCCGTCGCCCAGGTGCGGCACGGCGGCCAGCAGCTTCTTGGTGTACGGGTGTTGCGGGTTGAGGAGCACCTGCTCGACGGGGCCCCGCTCCACGATGTTGCCCTTGAACATCACGGCCACGTTGTCGGCCATGTCCGCCACGACGCCCATGTTGTGCGTGATGAGCAGGATGCCGGTGTTGAGCTTGTCCTTCAGCGAGCGCAGCAGGTCGAGGATCTCGGCCTGCACCGTCACGTCGAGGGCTGTGGTGGGTTCGTCGGCGACGATGACCTCGGGGTCACAGGCCAGCGCCATGGCGATCACGACGCGCTGGCGCATACCGCCTGAGAGTTCATGGGGGAACTGGTTCACGCGCCGCTCGGCGCCGGGGATGCCGACGGCCTTGAGCAGGTCGATGGCCCGGTTCCACGCCTGGCGCCCGTAGGCGACACCGTGCACCTCCATCGACTCGATGAGCTGGTCACCGATCTTGATGACGGGGTTGAGCGCCGTCATGGGCTCCTGGAACACCATCGCGACGCTCTTGCCGCGCACCTTGCGCAGCTCGCGGGGGCTGAGGTGGTTGATGGTCTTGTCGCCGACGCGGGTCTCACCCTGGATGCGGGCGGTCTTCGGCAGCAGGCCGAGCGCAGTCGTGGCGGAGACGGACTTGCCGGAGCCGGACTCGCCGACCAGCGCCATCACTTCGCCGGGCTCCACCGACAGGGTGAGGCCCTTGACGGCGTGGACGGTGCCGAACTCGGTGCGGAACCGCACGTCGAGTTCGTCGAACTTCAGCACCGGGTTCTCGCCGGTGAACCGCGGGCCGGTGTACTGGTTGTCAGTTGTCGTCATGATCAGTCCATCTGCTGGCGGGGATCGAAGGCATCGCGCAGGCCGTCACCGATGAAGTTGACGCACAGCGCGATGATGAGGATGAAGATGCCGGGCCACCAGAACAGCCACGGCCGGGTGGTCAGGGCGTTCTGGAACTCGCTGACCAGCAGACCGAGCGAGGTGTTGGGCGCCTTGACGCCGAACCCGAGGAACGACAGCGCCGTCTCCAGCAGGATCGCCGACGAGATGAGCAGGGTTGCGTTGACGACGATGGTGCCCAGCGCGTTGGGGAGGATGTGGCGCACGATGATGCGCGGCGCAGACGTGCCGACGGCGCGGGCGGCCGCCACGAACTCACGCTCGCGCAGCGACAGCACCTCACCGCGCACCAGGCGCGCGAGGCCGGTCCAGGAGACCAGTCCCAGCACCAGTGCCAGCAGGGGGATGCTCGAGCCGGCCATCCGGCCCAGCACTGCGGCGAGCACCAGGGTGGGGATGATGATGAACAGGTCGGTGACCCGCATGAGCAGGCTTTCGGCGATGCCGCGGTAGTAGCCGGCGATGGCGCCGATGCTGGTGCCGATGAAGGTGGCCAGCAGGCCCACCATGAAGGCGATGAACAGCGACTGCTGGGCGCCCTTCATGACCAGCGCGAAGTAGTCCTTGCCGATGGTGTTCTGCCCGAACGGGTGCTCACCGATCTGGAAGGGCCACAACTGCAGCGTCGGCTGGCCGCTGTTGACCGGCGGGTAGGCGTTGATGAAGTCCTTGTCCCACCATCCGGGCAGGGGTCCCACGCCGATGGACGTGAACGCCAACAGGATGAGGAGGATCAGGACGGTCAGGGCGACCATGGCGCCCTTGTGCCTGAAGAAGCGCCTGCGGACCAGCTGGCCCTGCGAGTACGACTTAGTGTTGCTGGTTTCGACGTCGTCCTCGATGGAGAAGGCGTCGCCCTCTATTTGCAGAGGGGTGCGGTTCGGATCCTGAGTCATGATTCGTCAATCTCCTTAGCGCGCGATCCGCGGGTCGAGGAAGGCATAGGCAATGTCCGCCAGCATGTTCATCAGCACGGCTGCCGTGCCGGTGACCAGGAAGAAGGCCATGACGGGTGCCGGGTCAACCTGGTTGAGACCGACGTTGAACAACTGGCCCATGCCCTGCCAGCCGAACACCGTCTCGGTGATGACCGCGCCGCCGATCAGGCCGGCGAAGTCGAACGCCACGATCGTGGCGAGCGGGATCAGCGAGTTGCGGAACGCGTGGCGGGTGATCACCTTGCGCTCCGAGATGCCCTTGGAACGGGCGGTGCGGATGTAGTCCTGGTTGAGCACGTCCAGCATCGACGCGCGGGTGTAACGGGTGTAGGCCGCGATCGAGATCAGCGTCAGCACCACCGTCGGCAGCGCGATGTGCGTCAGCGAGTCGATGGCGTGGTTCCAGAACGTCGAATCGTAGTTGGGGGTCTCCGAGCCGATGGTGGGCACGGGCCGCGGGATCTCCTTGAGGTACTTGGACCAGTTGCTCAGCAACAGGTCTCCGGCCGCCACCAGCGTGGCGATCAGGGACCAGATGAAGGAGGAGATCATCGCCTGCTTGCGGGAGAAGCCTCCCCAGAACCAGCCGCTGATGAGTGCGATGGCGACAGCGCCGAGGAAGCACAGCGCCAACAGCAGCCAAGAGGGGTTGGTCATCAGGGTGCCGCGCATCAGCGCGTAGCCGATGATCCCCGCCACCGCGGTGGTGGCCACGGCGTTGCGGACGTTCTTGTTCGCGAAACCGGAGGTCATGCCGACGATCAGGGCGGCCAGCGCCAGCGCGACGATGGCGAAGATGGGCAGGCCGATCGAGGGCCGGCGGAACCAGGTGACGGCGTCGAAGTAGAACAGTGCGCCCGCGAAGACGACGAAGGCGACAGCGAAGTTGATGAGCCGACGCTTCCATTCACCGCCGATGGCGGCCATCAGAACAAATGCCAGTAACGCCGCGATGATCACTATTGACTGTGGACTGAAGCTGGCCTCTTTTATCCAGTTGTTGAACTCGATTGCGGCGTAATGCTTGAGCAGCACGGCGAACCAGAAGACCGGCAGGGAGAAGAACACAAAGGCCATGAAGGTGACGGCGTAGTCGAAGCCCGAGTACTGCCGGATGGCGGTCACGATACCCAGCGTCACACCGATGATGATGGCGAGGATGGTGGCGAAGACGACGAGGCGCAGCGTCGAGCCTGCCGCCGTGACGACCATGGCATTGACCGACTGGCCCTTGCGGTCCAGCCCGAGGTCGCACTGGCCCACGAGACACTTGGACGCTCCCGAAAGCCAGTCCCAGTAGCGCTCGTACCAGGGCTGGTCCAACCCCATGTAGTTGATGCGCTGCGCGATGAGGTTTGCGCGGTTGGGGGCGTTGGATTCACGTAGGTCTTCGAGCGGGTCGCCGGAGTTGATCGTCAACACGAACAGCAACAGCGAGCCGAGCAGCAGAACGAGGACGGAGATCCCCAAGCGCTTGGCGATGTATCTGATCACAGGTATGCGTTCCTTACAGGTTTTTCGAGCTGAACTCGCGCTTGTCCAACTCTGGCGCTGGCTGAGTCTACGCCACATGGAATGGTTGGCAACGAAAGGGGGGCAGGTGACTCGGGAAGTCACCTGCCCCCTGTTCGGTTTCAGCGGCTAGGCACTGACCTCAGAGGTCAGCTGTTCAGCCACTGCGGCGCGTTCCAGGAAACCTGGTCCTGCGTCGAGGTGGCGCGAACGTTCTGCAGCCCTGCGTCGTAGGCGGCGATGCCGGGGTGGGCGTACAGCGGAATGCCGTGCAGCGTCTCCCAGAGGCCCGTCTCGATCTTCTCGATGGCGGCGAGCTGCTCTTCGCGGTCCAGCGTCTTGGTCAGCTCGGCCCATGCGGCGTCGACGTCCTCGTTGCTGTACTCGCCGTAGTTCTGGCCCTTGCCCGTGGCGTAGATGTTCTCGCCCGAGGTGATCTGGCCGGAACCGGCCCAGGCGAACAGAGCGACTTCGTAGTCACCGTTGGGCAGCGCGACGTCGAAGAAGTCAGCCGCGTTGGTGTCGATGATGTTGAAGCCGGCCTGGTCACAGGAGGCCTTGATGGCGGCGACGGTGTCGGTACGGCGCTGGTTACCGGCGCGGTAGCCGATCCGCACGTCCACCGGAGCGGTGACGCCGGAAGCCGCCAGGAGTTCCTTGGACTTCTCGATGTCGACGGTGTCGTACTCGCCACCGTAGGCAGCGTCAACGACACCCTGGTACTCGTCCTGGAAGGGGAAGACCTCGCGGGCGTTCATGAGAACGGTGTCGGGGCTGATCGGCTTGATCAGCTGGTCGACGATCTGCTGACGCGGGACGCAGTAGGCGAAGGCCTGGCGCAGCTCGAGACCACCGTTGGCATCAGCGAAGGCGCTGGTGTCGCGGAAGTTGAAGTCGAGGTGCTCCCACGTCAGGGAGGAGAACTTGTCCACCTTGACGGCGTCGCCGATGGCATCGAGCTGGCCGACGAGATCGACGGTGCCCTGGGGCTGGATGACCTGAACGTCACCGTTCTGCAGCGACTGCACCTGCTGGGCGTCGTCGATGAAGCGGAAGATGAGGTTCTTCGTGGCGGCGGGGGTACCGAAGTACTCTTCGTTCGCCTCGAGCGTCAGCGACTGACCAGCGGTCCAGCCGCCTTCCTTCAGCTTGTACGGGCCGGAGGAGGGGACGTCAGCCAGGTCTGCCGGGAGTTCGCCCGGGTTGTACATCCAGCCGGTGTTCCAGAACTCAGCGGCCTTCTTCACCGTCTCGGCATCGCGGTCGAGCACGGCCTGGGCCAGTGCCTCGGGCGTGAGGCCGGACTTCTCAGCGATGACGTGCGCCGGCAGCGCCGAGCCCACGGTCAGCTTGTAGTCGGGGTAGGGGTTGGTGTACTTGACCGTGAAGGTCTTCGAACCGACCTCGCCCTGCGGGCCCTCCGGCACGTACTGGGCAAAGGAGCTGGAGACGTGCTCGAACACGACCGGAGCCTCGGGGTTCTCGCCGCTGGCGTAGCCGGGGACGAGGAACTCGGGGTTCTGGGCTGCCCAGTCCATCAGGTAGTCGTTGATGGTGACCGGGGTGCCGTCAGACCACACCGCGTCATCGTTGATCGTGTACTCGATCTCCAGCGGATCCTCGGACAGCACCTCGTACGAGCCGAAGTCCTTGTTGTCACAGATGGTGCCATCGGTGCCGAAGTAGATGAAGCTCGAGAACATGTGTGCGGCAACGGCCGAGTTGTACGTCGAGTACGTCTTGTAGGTGATGGAGTTGTAACCGCTCCAGTCGCCGGGGCCTGCGGTGTAGCGGACCTCGCCGTCCTGGGTTTCGGTGATGCCGACGTCCTGGAGGCAGGCCGCGGGGTTCTCACCCTCGGACGCCGAGGGGTCCGTGGACGCCGAGGGATCGGCGCTGGCGGTGTCGTCAGTACCGGGGCTTTCCGAACCCGTGGCCGCGGTGGTTTCGCCGGCCGGCGGGGTTTCGGTCTCGTCGGGGCTGGTGCAAGCGCTCAGCAGCAGCGCGCCGCTGAGCATCACTGCCAGCGAGGCGGATGTTCGCCTGAACTTCATTGATTCTCCTTGTCGTAGGACGACACTCGTGGGCCCCACGCAGTGGGCCCAACTTAGTGTTGGCGACCTTATCGACAATTAAGTGCGTCGTGGAAGAATCACAGGTTCTTTGACACCAGATCGTTACCTTGTTGTGTCTTTGACCCCGCCGTGCTACTCCGGCGCCATTTGAACGAACACATCCGATCCTCAGACGGAGATGGTCCCGACGGGGAGGCCGGAGTGTGCAGAGATGTCCAGACCCGACGGTGCGATGCCCGCCCGGATGACCTCGCTGGCCACGGCCGCGATCATCGCGCCGTTGTCGGTGCAGAGGGCCGGCCTGGGCCGACGCAGTTCGATGCCGACGGCGTTGGCGCGCTCCTCGAGCAGCGTGCGCAGGCGCGAATTGGCCGCCACTCCCCCGCCCAGCAGGATGGTGTCCACGCCGTACTCCTGCGCCGCGGCGACCGCCTTGGCCGTGAGCACGTCGCACACCGCCTCCTGGAACGAGGCGGCAACGTCTGCGACGGGGATCTCCTCACCGTCGAGGCGCCGCTGCTCCACCCAGCGGGCCACTGCGGTCTTGAGGCCCGAGAACGAGAAGTCGTAGCGGTGCTTCTCGAGGTCGTGCCGCGCCGTGAGGCCGCGCGGGAAACGGATGGCCGTGGGGTTACCCTCCTGCGCGAGTTTGTCGATGACCGGACCGCCCGGATAGGACAGGCCGAGGATGCGGGCCACCTTGTCGTAGGCCTCACCGGCCGCGTCGTCGATGGTGGCGCCGATCTCCGTGATCTTCGTGGCGATGTCCTCGACATGCAGCAGCGACGTGTGGCCGCCGGAGACCAGCAGCGCGACGGCGGGCGTGGGGAGTTGGCCGTGATCCAGCAGGTCGACGGCGACGTGGCCGACGAGGTGGTTGACGCCGTAGAGCGGCTTGCCGAGGTAGGCGGCGAGCGCCTTGGCGGACGCCAGCCCGACGACCAGAGCGCCCATCAGGCCCGGCCCCGCGGTGACGGCGATCGCGTCGACATCGGCGAGCTTGATCCCCGCCTTCTCGGCGGCGCGCTCGATGGTGGGGATCAGCGCCGACAGGTGCGCGCGGCTCGCGACCTCGGGGACGACGCCGCCGAAGCGGACGTGCAGGTCCACCGAGCTGGCGACCTCGTTGGCCAGCAGCGTGCGGCCGCGGACGATGCCGACGCCGGTCTCGTCACAGGACGACTCGAGGCCCAGCACCAGCGGGCCCTGAGCGTCGTCGAGGGGTTCAGTCATCGAGTGCCTCCATGTCCCACATGCCGACGGAATCCGCGTCGACGCCTTCCAGTTGCCGCTCCAGGACGAGCGCGTCGCGGTCCGGCGCGTAGTATCCGCGGCGGACGGCCACCTGCCGGAACCCGTAGCCGCGGTACAGGGCGATGGCCGGCACGTTGGTGTGGTCGACCTCCAGCAGCATGCGGCTGGCGCCCTGGGCGATGGCCCACTGCAGGCCGGCGACGAGCATGACGCGGGCGAAGCCGAGCCGCCGCTCTTCCGGTGCCACCACGATGCGGTGCAGGTCGACCACCTCGTCCACGTGCTGGAAACAGGCGACCCCGATGACGTTGCCCGCCGTCTTCCGGGCGATCAGCACGAGCCGGCCGAGGCCGACGAGTTCGTCGTGCCAGGACTGTTCGGACCAGACGCGTCGCTCGAAGTGGTCTTCGAGCCCGAGGATGGCGGGGAGGTCGTCGAGCGTGGCGATGTCGACGTTCATCGGCGCGCTCGCAGGCGCGGAAGCGCAGACTTGGGCTTGCCCGGCACCGTCGCGTCGGCCGGGCGCAGGTAGTAGGGCTCGTCCCCGGCAGGGGCAAGGGTGCCCCAGCGCGCCGCGAGGACAGCCGGGTCCAGCGCCTGCGGGCCCTGGATGTCGAGGAACTCGTGGTACTCCACGGGGACCGCGCCCGCCACCGGCAGTGCGGGAAGTTCCGTGGGGGCGCTCACCTGAGGCTCGCCGGTGCGATTGCCGTCCGCGTCGTAGGTGGCCCAGTACAACTCCTTGCGCCGGGCGTCGGCGGCGACGATGAAGCCTCCCCCGAGGCGGCCGTCAACGGCCGGCGAGCGGTCCGCGGTTTCAACCCACTGACGTGCGACGACATCGAGCGAACACACCCCGTGCACCGGCTTGTTGCCGGCCAGGGCCAGGGTCCAGGCGGTGGCGATGCCCACCCGGAGCCCCGTGAAGGGCCCGGGACCCATCCCGACGGCGAACTCGTCCACTTCGGTCAGCGCGATGCCGGCCTGCGCACAGACCTCCAGTACCGACGGCATGAGGGCCTCGGCATGCGCACGGGTGTCGTCGACGATCACCCTCGCGACGGGTGCACCGTCGCGGGCGATGCCCACGGCCACCACGTGGCTCGTGTCGATTCCCACGGTCCAGGTCATAGCTGCTCCCTGAGCGGTTCCAGGGCCCCGGCCCAGCGCGGGCCGATGCCGGTGAGGTGAACGGTGCGCTGGTCCGAGTTGAGACCGCGCTCGATATCGATCTCGAGGCGGGAATCGGCCAGCCATTCGGCCAGGCCCGAGCCCCATTCAACGATGGTGACGGCCTCGGAGAGCGACGCGTCGAGGTCGATGTCGGCGAGCTCCGCGGACCCCCCCAGCCGGAACGCATCGACATGCACCAGGGCCGGGCCCTCACCCGGATGCGGATGGACGCGCGAAATCACGAAAGTGGGAGAGATGATCGGGCCGGTGACCCCCAGGCCCTCTCCGATGCCCTGCGTGAGCGTCGTCTTGCCGGCGCCGAGGTCGCCGGTGGCTACGATGACGTCGCCCTTGCGCAGCAGCCCCGCCAGCCTGCGGCCGAGCGAGCGCATGTCTTCTGCTGTGGGCACGTCGATGATCACGGGCAGTTCCCGGCCCATCGTGTGGCCGTTGGGCACGCCCCCCAGCACCTCGAAGCCATGGTCCCGCCACCACTGGACGATCTCCGGGAACTCCTGGCGCGCCACGAGTTCGACGCGACGGGCGCCCAGGTCGACGGCGAGCGTCAGGGCGCTCTGCACCAGCATGCGCGCCAGCCCCTTGCCGGCCCATGCGGGCAGCACGGAGACCCGGCGCAACGTCGCCACGTCGCCGTCGAGCTCGATGAGCAGGCCGGCGACGAGGTGACCCTCATTCACCAGCACGACGCCGGAGCCGACGGTGAGCGCATGCTCGATGTCGGCTACGGCGTCTGTGAGGGCCTCTGCGGGTGGGTCCACCGGGCGGCGGGCCGAGAATGCTGCGCGGATGACCTGCAGCAGTTCGGCGGCGTCGGCCGGTTCGGCCACCCGCACTTCGAGATCAGATGTCATAGCGGGGAAATAGTACGCCTCACCAACGGTTGCGGCTACGGCCTCCGCTGCGGTACCCACCGCGGCCACCGCCACGCGGGCCGTCAGGACGACGACGCGGCTGCTGCTTCGGTGCGATGAGCGCCAGGTAATCAGATTCCTGGATCGGCACACCGCTGACCGGGCGGGCACCGGTGGCATCGCGGAGTTCGGGGGAACCCGGCTCCACGGTGAGGCCCTCGGCCTGCACGCCGGCCTGGCTCAGCAGACGCTGGGCCACCTTGCGCTGGTGCGGAAGCACGATCGTCGCGACGACGCCCTCGTTACCGGCGCGGGCGGTACGCCCGGCGCGGTGGAGGTAGTCCTTCGAGTCGTGCGGCGGATCGACCTGCAGCACGAGCGACACGTCGTCGACGTGGATGCCACGGGCCGCGACATCGGTGGCGACCAGGACCGGCACGAGGCCTTCCCGGAACGCCGCCAGGATGCGGGCGCGGGCGCCCTGGGTGAGGCCGCCGTGCAGCGAGCCGGCCATGACGCCGGCGTCGCGGAGCTGGGCGGCGATACGGTCCGTGCCCATCTGCGTACGGGCGAACAGCACGGTGCGGCCGTCACGGTTGGCGATCTCCGCGGTGACCTGGTTCTTGTGGTGCGGGCGAACCAGCATGGGGCGGTGCACCATGGTGCTGACCGACGCCTTCTCGGAGTCCACCTCGTGGGTGACCGGGTTGGACAGGTACTTGCGCACCAGCGAACCGACGGCGTTGTCCAGGGTGGCGGAGAACAGCAGACGCTGGCCGCCTTCCGGGGTGGCGTCGAGGATGGTGCGAACTTCGGTGAGGAAGCCCATGTCCGCCATGTGGTCGGCCTCGTCGAGGACGGTGACCTGGACCTGGCTGAGGTCCGCGGCGCCCTGCTCGATGAGGTCGATGAGGCGGCCGGGGGTGGCCACGACGACGTCGACGCCGCGGGCGAAGGCCTTCAGCTGCGGCGCGTAGCTCATGCCACCGGTGATCAGCGTGAGGTCGATGCCGACCTTGGAGGCCAGGGGCGACAGGACGTCGGCGATCTGCAGCGCGAGTTCACGGGTGGGCGTCAGGATGATGGCGCGCGGGGAACCGACGGGGGTACCGGCGGCGAGGCGGCTCAGCATCGGCAGGCCGAAGGCGAGCGTCTTGCCGGAGCCGGTGCGGCCACGGCCGAGGACGTCGCGGCCCGCGATCGCGTCGGCGATGGTCGCCTGCTGGATCGGGAACGGCTCGGTGATGCCCTGCGCGGCCAGCACGCGGACGAGCTGCTCGTGCACACCCAACTCGAGGAAGCCGGACGAGATCTCGCCCTGCACACCTTCGGCCGTGGTGGCCTCCCAGCTCATCTGATCCGCCTCGGCCTCGAACTCTTCAAGGCTGGGGCGCTCCGGACGGTCGAAACCGTTGCGGCGATCGCGGTCGAACGGACGGCGACGATCCTCGTGACCGCGCGGCTCGTGCGTGTGGCGCTGCTCGAACGGCTTGCGGGCCGGACGCTCGCCCCACGAGTCGCTGCGGCGTTCGCGCCCGGCGCCGGAGCGGTCGTCACGGTCGAAGCGGGGGCGACGGTCGTCGCGGTCGAAGCGGTCATTGCGGCCGCGGTCGTCGCGGTCGTCACGACGGGGACGGTCATCGCGCTGGAACGACGGACGGCGGTCATCGCGCTGGAACGACGGACGGCGGTCATCGCGCTCGAAGCGGGGACGACGGTCGTCACGGTCGAAGCGGGGGCCGCGGTCGTCACGGTCGTCACGACGGGGACGGTCATCGCGCTGGAACGACGGACGGCGATCGTCGCGCTCAGAACCACGGTCATCCCGACGACGGTCGTCGCGCTCGAAACGGGGGCGACGGTCGTCACGGTCATCGCGACGGGGACGGTCGCCCCAGTTGCCGGCGGGACGCGAGGTGGTGGGACGGGTGTCGCGACGGGTCTCGTCGTTGCCCTGGCTCTCGTGGTTCTCGGAACCCGGTTCGCGGTCTGCGAACTGGAGCGCGCGGCGCTGCTTGCGGTTCAGAGGTGCGGAATCATCGCGACGGTCGGTGCGGCCGACGCCACGACGCTGAGGATTGAGGCCCTTGGTGGCGCGCTTGTCAGCGGACCACCGAGCCTTACGGTTCGGTGAAGTCATTGTGTTGTTGCCCTTCGAGGGGTATGCGCTCAGGGAATAGGTCCACCTGAGACTGGACTGCCCGCTCAAATAGGAAATTTGACGCTTGGGCGTCAAGTTGGCGCGATTGGGCGCCGCATCGGGCCTGTCGAGCTTACACCAGATTGACCGCATCCCCAATTTGAGGGGTCTGTGGCCCCTCTTGCCGCACCCGCCGGCAGCGGGGATCACCCTCAGCCGACGAGGTGGCCGCCGCGCACCGACATGCGGATTGCTTTGGTGTAATGCCCCATCAATTCGGCACAGACCTTCTCCCACGTGCGCCCCAACACCGACTCGCGGGCGGCCGCGCCGAACGCCTGGCGCTTCGCATCGTCACCGATCAGGTCCACGACGTGGCCGCGCATGGCCTCCAGGTCGCCGGGGCGGTACAGCCATCCGGTGCGCGACTGGTCCACCAGGTCGATGGGGCCGCCGCGGTGCGGTGCGACGATGGGCAGGCCGGAGGACTTGGCCTCCTGGATGGCCTGGCAGAACGTCTCGAGGTCTCCGGTGTGGACGAACAGGTCCAGGCTGGCCAACGCGGTGGGCAGGTCCTCGCCCGTCAGCAGGCCGGTGAACACGGCGTTGGGCAGCGTCGCCTCGAGCTGGCCGCGCAGCGGGCCGTCACCGATGATCACGAGGCGGGTGTTGGGTACGGCCGCGACAGCCGCCAGGTCCTCCACGCGCTTCTCCGAGGCCAACCGCCCCATGAAACCGATGAGCCGCTCCCCGTTGGGGGCGTAGCGCGCGCGGAAGGCCTCGCTGCGCTTGGACGGGTCGAAACGCACGGAATCCACGCCCCGACCCCAGACGCCCACGCGGGGAACGCCCTGCTCGATCAGCTGGTCGCGCGCGAAGGTGGACGGAGCGAAGTTCAGCGAGGCCAGTGAGTGCGCCTGACG
Source organism: Tessaracoccus sp. ZS01 (assembly GCF_022342445.1). NCBI lineage: Bacteria > Bacillati > Actinomycetota > Actinomycetes > Propionibacteriales > Propionibacteriaceae > Tessaracoccus > Tessaracoccus sp. ZS01. The sequence continues at coordinate 46,671 of NZ_PQFE01000002.1, forward strand.
CAGGTGGTGCCAGAAGACGGGCTCCAGCGACGGCACGCCGTAGCGGGCAGCGTAGGTGGGGATCTCCGTCTGATAGATACCCACCATGGGGATGCCCAGCTTGGCGGCCACCGAGGCCGCCTTGTAGCCGACGATGAACGGCGCGGCCAGGTGCACCACGTCAGGGCGGAAGTTGGTGAGGATGCGCTCGATGTTGAAGCTGGTGGTGGTCACCACGCGCACCACGTCGTAGCCCGGCAGGCCGATCGAATTGACCGGCACGATGGGGAAGCCCAGGTAGTCCTTGGGGGTCTTGCCACCGTCGGACGGGGCGATGACCATCGCCTCGTGGCCGTGGGCCTTGAGGTGTTCGAGCACGCGGAGTACGGAGTTGGTCACCCCGTTGACATTGGGAAGAAAAGATTCTGCGACGATCGCGACTCTCACAGTTCCACAATACTCACGAGGGTGAACCACTCCCGGTAGCCGGGGGAACACGAGGTGAACGCTGGATGAAACCCGGCGGTGGTCATCCGGCCGGGGTGACCTCTGTGCCGTCCTCGGCATGCTCGTGGTAGGAGTCCTGCTCCTCGGTGAACTGCTTGACGGGTGCGAGGATCTCGATTCTCTGCCCGTCGTCGAACGTGAGGGTGCAGGTGAGTTCCTCCGAGCCGGCCGGAAGTTCGCGGGTGAGGCCCATCAGCATGATGTGCGGACCGCCGGGCGCCAGGTGCCAGTGCTTGCCTGCTGGGACGGTCATGCCGCCCTCGGCCTTGACCATCACCATCTTCCCGTCCTGGTTCTCCATGACGTGGAGCTCGGTCTGCTGGGCGACATCGCCGCAATCGGCCTCAACCAGCACCCTGTCCTCGTTCGACGGGTTGGTCAGGTTGACGAAGACGGCGGTCATGTCCGGACGCTCGGCACCGTCGGTGGCGCGGGCCCAGGGGTCTGCGGCGAGGATGCCCGGGGTGGCGGGCTGCGCCGACGTGCAGCCGGCGACGAGGAGGGCGGAAACGGCAAGAGCGAGGGGACGCAGCGTCATGGCCGCCAGACTACACAGGCAATACCCCGTGGGGTAATCGTCTCGTGGGCAATGAGGGGCCGGAAGACACGTACACTGAGCGCCATGTCCAAGGTCAGCCGTCGAGGCGTGTTCGGTTACGCCGGCGCCGCCGGCATCGCCGGCGCTGCCGGAGTCGTCGCCGGGCGCGCCACCGCCCCGCACTCCCCGGACCCGGGAACCGACGGCGGAGTCATCGGACAGACCTACTCCCCCTACGGCGCGCACCAGGCCGGCATCTTCACACCGAAGACCCAGGTGAGCGAGTTGGTCGCCTTCGACCTGCTCCCCCAGACCGACAAGGCTGCGCTCGGCCGGCTGCTCCGGGCCTGGACGGGCGATGTGGTGGCGCTCACCGAGGGCCGCCCCGCCGCGGGCGACTTCGCTCCCGACATGGCCCAACCCGGCGTCTCACTGACCGCGCTGGTGGGCCTCGGCCCCCGCGTCTTCGAACTGGACGGCTTGCAGGCGAAGCGCCCGGCCGGGTTCCAGGAGATCCCGCCCATGCAGCACGACGCGCTCGACCAGCGCTGGACCGGCGGCGACCTCCTCGTCTGGGTGTCCGCCGACGACGCCACCAGCGTCGCCCACGCCGTGCGCCGGTTCGTGACCGACGCCGCCCCGTTCGCCACCCGACGATGGGCCCAGCGCGGCTCCTGGCGCTCCGTCGACGCCACGGGTGCCGCGGTCACCGGGCGCAACCTGTTCGGCCAGGTGGACGGCTCGGCGAACCCCACGGGCGACTCCATCAGCGCCGCCGTCGTCTCCACCGACGAGTGGCTCACCGGCGGCACCCAACTGGTGGTGCGGCGCATCGAGATGGACCTCGTGGGGTGGGACGAAGCCGTGCGGGACCGGCAGGAGGCGTCGGTGGGTCGTCGGCTCGACACCGGCGCGCCGCTCACCGGCGGCGGGGAACGCGACGACGTCGACCTCGGGGCCACGCAGGACGGGGCGCCGGTCATCGCGCTCGACGCCCACTCCCGGCGGAGCCACCCGTCGCAGAACAACGGCCGCCGGATGCTGCGGCGGGGCCTCAACTACACCCACGACGACTGGGTCGACGGCACGGCGGTCGAGACGTCGGGCCTGATCTTCTGCGCCTTCCAGGCGGACATCGCCGACCAGTTCATCCCCGTGCAGCGGATGCTGGATCAGGGCGACGCGCTCAACGAGTGGACCATGGCCATCGGCTCGGCCGTGTTCGTGATCCCGCCGGGCTTCCAGGAGGGCGGCTGGATCGGCGAAGGACTCTTCACCGGGGAGTGATCGAGGCGATCACCTCGGGCAGCCGCCCGGCAAGCACGTCCGGCGGGTAGGGCCCGGGATGGCCCCATGCGGTCATCGCCTGGATGCTCGCCCCCAGCACACCGGCCTTCCACGCGGGCAGACCTGCCGCCAACAACGTGCCGCAGATACCCGCGAGCACGTCACCCGAACCCGCCTGCGCCGTCCAACTGGGCCCGGGGACCGCGATCGTCACGCGCCCGGACGGTTCAGCGACGTACTGCGTGGCCCCCTTGAGGAGGACGGCCGCCCCCGTGCTGCGGGCCACCTCCCGCGCGCAACTGACGGGCTCGTTCTCCACGTGCGACCGCGAGCAACCGAGCATCCGGGACAACTCACCGGCGTGCGGCGTCAACAGCCAGCCGTCGAGCCGACCCTGGGGCAGTGCGTACAGCGCGTTGGCGTCCACGACGGCGGGCAGGCCGTGCAGTTTGGCGTTGGCGACGCGTCCTTCGGCGCCGTCGGTGTCGCCCCAACCTGACCCCAGCACCATGGCCTGGGCCCTGCCCTCGCCCATCACCACACTCGGGAACCGGGTGAGGACCAGGCCGGAGTGCACGCGGCCCGTGTAGCGCACCATGCCGGCGCCGGCGTTGACGGCTCCGGCGATGCTGAGGAGGGCAGCTCCCTGGTAATGCTCGGACCCGGTGTCCACCATCACGACGCCGCGCGAATACTTGTCGGAGGTGGCATCCGGCACCGGCCACCAGAGGGCCACGTCAGCCTCCTCGGCCTGGCGCACCTCCTCGACGCCCGAGCCCTTCGACGCGCCCCGCTGCCCGTCCCTCGGGGCGCCCTCAGGGAGCGCGACCCCGATGTCCGCGACGTGTACCTCGCCACAGCGCGACGCCGCTGGCTGCTGCACGTGGCATGCCTTCAGTGCGGCGAAGGTGATGGTGTGTTCGGCGCGGAAGCTGTTGTGTGGGTGCCCGGAGTCGGCGTCGAGGCCGCTGGGGAGGTCCACGGAGAGCACGGGGACGGCGGCGGCGTCGCACGCCTCCGCGAAGGTCGCCGTCGTGGTGGGCAGGTCCGGGCGCGAGCCGAGGCCCGTCACCGCGTCGATCACGAGGGCCGCATCAGCCAGTCCGGCGGCGGCGCCCATGGCGTCGACCACATGGCAGCCCGCCCCACGGGCGGCGGCCAGGCCCGCTTCATGGCATTTCCCCATGGCCGGCCACACGGTGACGGGCCGGTGGTCCGCCAGGTGGGCGGCTGCGAAGAGCCCGTCTCCCCCGTTGTTGCCGGGGCCCACGGCCACGAGGACCGGGCCGTTGGGCGCGATCGCCTCGGCGAGTTGAGCGACGGCCAGGGCCGCCCTCCCCATGAGGTCGACGTCGGGTTCGGCGTCGAAGACCCGTTGCTCCGCGTCGCGCATCTGTTGCGCGCTGATGACCTGCTTCATGCCTCACACACCACCATGGTCGTTGCGAAGCCACCGTCGTGGCTGATGGACAAATGGATGCGCCTCACACCCAGCGCCTCGATCCGGGCCGCGACCGAGCCGGTCGTCACGAACGACGGGACGCCCTCGTCGGAGCGGACCACCTCGCAGTCGAGCCACCGCATGCCGCCCGGCGACCCGAGCGCCTTGGCCAGAGCCTCTTTGGCCGAGAACCGCGCTGCCTGGGATTCGACGGAGAGCTTGCGCTCGCCGTCGGTGAGGAGGCGCTCGCCCAGTTTGGGCCGTTCATCGAGCATCCGCTTGAAACGTTCGATGACCACTAGGTCCGTCCCGATGCCCACGATCATGGAAGCACCCTAACGCTGGTTGAGCCGGACGCGTCCGAGGCACGAGGGCCGTCGCCGTGACGGACCGGCCACCTACTCGACGGTGACCGACTTCGCCAGGTTGCGCGGCTGGTCCACGTCGTGGCCCTTCACCGTCGCCAACTCGCAGGCGAACAGCTGCAGCGGGACCACCGCGACCAGGGGCTGCAGCAGCGTGGACACCTTGGGCAGTTCGATGAAGTTCGACGCCACAGCGCGCGCCTCCTCGTCGTCGGCGTCGGCCAGGACGATCGTGCGGGCGCCGCGGGCACGCACCTCGGCGATGTTGGAGATGACCTTGTCGCGCAACTGATCGCGGCCGCGGGGCGGGACGATCACGAACATCGGCAGGCCTTCGGAGACGAGCGCGATGGGGCCGTGCTTCAGCTCTCCGGCGGCGAACCCCTCGGCGTGGATGTAGGCCAGTTCCTTCAGCTTCAGCGCGCCCTCCAGCGCCACCGGGTAGCCGGCGTGCCGGCCGAGGAACAACACCGACGTGGCGTCGACGAGTTCGGCGGCGAGGTCCAGCACCGGCTGCTTGTTGTCCAGCACCTGCTGGATGGCGGCCGGCATCCGCTCGAGCTCTGCCAGCAGCGCGGCGATCTCGTCGCCGTACTTCATGCCGCGGACCTGCGCCAGGTACAGCCCGAGCAGGTAGCAGGCCACCAGTTGCGTGGTGAAGCCCTTGGTGGACGCGACGCCGATCTCCGGCCCCGCGTGGGTGTAGATCACGGCGTCGGATTCGCGCGGGATGGTGGAGCCGTTGGTGTTGCAGATGGCCACCACCTTGGCGTGCTGCTCGCGGGCGTGGCGGATGGCCATCAGGGTGTCGGCGGTCTCGCCGGACTGGGAGATGGTGACCACCAGCGTCATGGGGTCGACGATGGGGTCGCGGTAGCGGAACTCGGAGGCCAGCTCCACCTCGCAGGGGATGCGGGTCCAGTGCTCGATGGCGTACTTGGCCACCAGGCCGGCGTAGAAGGAGGTGCCTGCGGCGACGATCACGATCTTGTTGATCCGGCGCAGGGTCTCCGGGCTGATCCGCAGTTCGTCGAGGACGAGTTCGCCGCGCTCGTTGAGGCGGCCGAGCAGCGTATCGGCGACCGCGGTGGGCTGCTCGAAGATCTCCTTGCGCATGAACCAGTCGTAGCCCTGCTTCTGCGCGGCCTCCAGGTCCCAGTCAACGTGGAAGTCCTTGGTCTCGGCGGGGCCGCCGTCGAACGTGGTGACGTTGACGCCCTCAGGCGTGATCTCCACGATCTGGTCCTGGCCGAGTTCGACGGCGTCACGGGTGTGCGCGATGAACGCGGCCACGTCTGAGGCGAGGAAGTACTCGCCGTCGCCCCTGCCCACCACGAGCGGGGAGTTGCGCCGGGCCGCCACGATCCGGTCAGGGTCCTGCGCGTCGACGGCGACGAGGGTGAAGGCCCCTTCAAGCTTGGCCGCGACGGTGCGCATGGCCTCCACGAGGCTGGCTCCCCCGTGCACTTCCTTGTTCAGCAGGTGCGCGGCGACCTCGGAATCGGTCTCCGAGGTGAACGTGGCGCCGTTGAGTTCCGCGCGCAGCTTGTCGTGGTTCTCGATGATGCCGTTGTGCACGATGGCGATGCGCTCTGCGACGTGGGGGTGCGAGTTGGCATCGTTGGGCGCGCCGTGGGTGGCCCACCGGGTGTGGCCGATCGCGACGGCGCTGCGGGGCAGGGGGTCCTCATCGATGGCCGCTGACAGGTTGGCGATCTTGCCAGCACGCTTGCGCCAGGCGATCTGCCCGTCATGCGGCATGGCGATGCCGGCCGAGTCATAGCCGCGGTACTCGAGGCGGCGCAGGCCGCTCAGTACAACGTCGAGTCCGTCACGGGTTCCGAGGTATCCAACGATTCCACACACGTCGAAAACCGTACAGCACCCTTGTCCACTTCTTGACATTGACACTTCGAAGTGCTGAATACCGCCGCCCGTGGTGGGCACTTCCGCTGGGCGCGCCTGCCCCGGAGACACGCCGGGCGTATGCTTGCTGGCTGCACACCCAGCAACCGAGGAGCGCTGTGCCCGAACCGTACGTCACGCTGCAACGCCGCGCGTGGGCCGAGAAGTCGAACGCCACCCAGATCAATCTCGACGAAGAGACGCTGAACAGGTTGAGGGGCCTCGGCGACCCGACGAGCCAGCTGGACATCGCGGAGGTCTACCGGCCACTCACGCAGTTGCTGCACCTGCACATGGTCAACACCGGCCGGCTCTACGCCCAGTCCAACGACTTCCTCGGCCTCAACGTGCAGCGCACACCGTTCGTGATCGGCGTGGCCGGCTCCGTGGCGGTGGGGAAATCGACGGTGGCGCGCCTGTTGCAGGAACTCCTGCGCCGCGCCCCCGGCACCCCCAAGGTGGACCTCATCACCACCGACGGTTTCCTCTATCCCAACGCAGAGCTCCAGCGTCGAGGGCTCCTGGACCGCAAGGGCTTCCCCGAGTCCTACAACCGGCGGGCGCTCCTCCAGTTCGTGATGGGCGTCAAATCCGGCGAACCCCGTGTGCTGGCCCCCGTCTATTCGCATCTCGTCTACGACATCGTGGAGGGCGAGCATATCGTCGTGGAGAGCCCGGACATCCTCATCGTCGAGGGTCTCAACGTGCTGCAGCCCGCCCGGATCGAGGCCGACGGCCACCCGGGCCTGGCGGTGAGCGACTTCTTCGACTTCACGGTCTACGTGGACGCCAAGGAGGAGCACATCAAGGAATGGTTCCTGGACCGCTTCCTCACCCTCCGGGAGACCGCCTTCCAGGACCAGCGCAGCTTCTTCCGCCGTTTCATGGACCTGTCCGACGCCGAATCGGTCGAGCTCGCCGGCCAGATCTGGGACACCATCAACGGCCCCAACCTGCGGCAGAACATCACGCCCACGCGGGAGCGCGCCACGGCCATCCTGGTCAAGGACCGCGACCACACGATCAAGGCCATCCGCATCCGCAAGGTCTAGCGGTTCCCCAGGATCGCCTGCTGTGGGTCTGCGCCAGCAGCGTAAAGTGGCGGCCATGATCGCACCCTCTGACCCATCCGAGAACCGCCGGGACCCCTATTCCGAGGCGTTCAAGAAGTTCATCGTCCAGGATTGGGAGCCCTACTCCGACGTCCTGCCGGAGAAGCTGCCCGCCAGCGAGTGGACGGCCGCGCGCCGCGAGACGTTGGCGGCGGAGTACGCCGGCCAGACGCTCGTCATCCCCGCGGGCCCGCTCAAGGTGCGTTCCAACGACACCGACTACCGGTTCCGCCCGCACACCGCGTTCACCTACTACAGCGGCTTGGGCGAGGACCGCGAGCCCGACGCCGTCCTCGTCATCCGCGACGACGAGGCCACCCTCTTCTTCAAGCCCCGCGCCCCGCGCACGGACCGTGAGTTCTATGCGGATTCGCGCTACGGCGAAGTGTGGGTGGGCAAGCGTGATTCCCTCGAAGAGATGGCCGCGGCCACCCAGCTGAACTGCCGCGCCATCGCCGACCTCCCCGAGGTGCTGCGCGAGGCCGGGAACCGCACGCTCGTCATCCGCGACGCGGACCCGGCGATCACCGAGATGGTCGACCAGGCGCGCGGAGACCTGGCCACCGCGCTCGACGCCGACCTGGCCCGCTCCGTCTCCGAGGCCCGGTTCGTCAAGGACGAGTTCGAGGTGGGCGAGATGAAACGCGCGATCGACGCCACCCGCGTCGGGTTCGAGGCCGTGGCCCGCGAGCTGCCCGCCGCAGTCAGGAACGGCCGGGGCGAGCGCTGGGTGGAGGGCATCTTCGGCCTGCACGCCCGGCATCTGGGCAACGCCGTCGGGTATGACACGATCTCCGCCGGCGGCGACCATGCCAACACGCTGCACTGGATCCGCAACGACGGCGACCTCGTCGACGGCGACCTCCTCCTGCTCGACGCGGGCGTCGAGGTCAACACCCTCTACACCGCCGACGTGACCCGCACCATGCCCGTCAACGGCACCTTCACCGAGCCGCAGCGCCGCGTCTACGAGGCAGTGCTGGCCGCGCAGACGGCGGGCATCGAGGCGTGCCGCAAGGGCAACCTGTTCGCCGACGTGCACCAGGCCGCCATCACGGTGTTGGCCCAGTTCTTCGAGGAACTGGGCATCCTCCCGGTGTCCGCCGAGGAGTCGCTGTCCGAGGAGGGCGGCTTCCACCGTCGCTGGATGGTGCACGGCACCAGCCACCACCTCGGCCTCGACGTGCACGACTGCGCCAGCGCCCGCGCGGAGCTGTACCGCGGCGGAACGCTGAAGGCCGGCATGATCATCACGGTGGAGCCGGGCATCTACTTCAAGCAGGGCGACCTGTTGGTGCCCGAGGAGTACCGCGGCATCGGCATCCGGATCGAGGACGACATCCTGATCACTGACGGCGACCCGGTCAACCTGTCCCAGTCGCTGCCCCGTGAGGCTGACGCCGTCGAGAAGTGGATGAAGAAACTCCGCGACGCCGGGTGACGGTTCCCTGAGCCGGGCGCCCAGCGCCCGGCCGAGGGGTTCCCGTCCGCCGGCTCAGCAGACCTCAGTCTTCGGACTCGCTCACGACGCGGCTGGCGAGCGGGCGCTCCAGGAGCCCGCGCAGCAGCTCAGCGACCTGCACCGGATGCGACACCGGCACCATGTGTGCCGCGCCGTCGACGACGTGCAGCGCCCCCCGCAGCACACCCTCAGCGACAGCCTCGACGTTCGCCATCGGCGTCGACGAGTCGCGCTCGCCGGCGATCATCATCACGGGGATGCGGATCAGGCTGAGGTCGTCGCGCACGTCGTGCTCGGCCAGGGCCCGGCACAGCTGGGCGTAGGAGTGGTCGTCCGCCGAAGCCAGACCCTCCATGATCGTGTTGACGGCTGCGGGCTGCTCGGCCCGGAACGCCGGGGTGAACCACCGCTTCGTGGTCTCCTCCACGAGCTGCTGCGTGCCCCGCTCCTCCACGGCTTCAGCGCGCGCGAGCCAACGGTCCGGCTCCCCCACCTTGGCCGAGGACGCCACCACGGCGACGGCCGCAAAAGTCTTGTCGTAGTCGCGTGCCAGGTGCAGCGCGGTGGCTCCGGAGAGCGACAGCCCGGCGAAGTAGACGGGCACGTCCTCACCGAGATCCGCGCGGACCTCCTTGGCCACCTCGGCGATCGCTGCCGCGACGGTGTCGAGCGACGGCGTGTCGGCGTCGTCCCAGGCCATGGCAACGGCGGTGCCCGGCAGGTCCACGAACACGACGCGCACGTCGTCGATCAACTCAGCGGCCACCTTGGTCCACTGATGCACGGCGTTGCCGCCGAGGCTCGGTCCGACTATCAGTACCCGCTCTGCGGGCGAGTTGGGGTTGTAGTAGCTCCAGTTGAGATCCATGCGGCACTCCTCACGACTCGGTGGCTTTAACCTACCGGAGTCCCCCGCAGGCCTGAAGGGTGGCTCCGGTTGCCTCAGCCGACGCGGAGGCCGAGCGCCTGGACGACGGAACCCAGGCCCTGGTGCCCCATACCCTCGAAGATCCGTCGCTCGAGTAGGCGCACGTCGAGGTGCCAGCCCTGCCAGTCCGCCGCCACGTCGTCGCGCTTCAGCAGGAGGTCCACGTCCTTCGGCCCGCCCGTGCCGAGCGAGAGCTGGGCCGGCGTGTACGCCTCCAGGATCAGCTTGGCGCCCGGCGCCGACTGGCGCGTGACCACCTCGGCCACGCGTCGGCGCAGATCAGGCGGCAGGTGCACGAAGATCGACACCACGGCATCCCACTGCTCGAGCGGGTCCGGGTTGTGTACCCAGTCGGCCAGGTCGACGTGCCACGTCTCGAGTTCGACGCCCTTCTCCGCAGCGAGGGCCGCCGCCTTGTCGAGGGCGACGCGGGAGAAATCCAGGCTCACGACGCGGTGCCCCAACCCGGCGAGGTGGACGCCGTTGCGGCCCTCGCCGTCGCCCAGGCACAGCACCCGTGAGTTGGGCTTGAGCAGGAAGGACTGCTGCTTCAGGAAATCGTTGGGGCGGTACCCGTAGAAGTAGTTCGGATGCGAGTAACGGTTGTCCCAGAACTCCGCCGTCACTCGAAGAGCGCCGCTCGTGCGCCGGGGCGCTGCATCAGCAGGTCCCGCGCTGACTGGGCAACGCGGTGTTCGGCGAGCACCTCGTAGCTGGCCGCCACGGTGACTCGCTGCGAGTTGAAATCGCGCTTGCCGCCGCTCATGGCGTACGTGAGGCCCTGGGCGATGATGCCGAACAGGATGCCCATGGCCAGGCCCACCCACAGCATGGTGGCGTTGCCGCCTCCCACGAAGAACATCAGCATGAGACCCACGAGCAGGCCGGTCATGACGCCCGACGCGGCGCCGGCGGCGATCACGCCGCCCCAGGTGCGACGACCCGTGACGCGTTCCAGCAACTTGAGGTTGGTGCCGACGATCATGATGTTCTCGACGGGGAACTTGTTGTCGGCCAGGTAGTCGACGGCGGACTGAGCCTCTTCATACGTCGAGTACTCGACGACGTGCTGCGGGTAGTTGAGCTTCATCAACTTCCCCATGGGCGATGCGGGCTCGGCCATTGTGTCCTCCTTGAACCACTTTCAAGCCTACGCGACCCCGCAGACGGCGCTCACCGGGTTTCAGCGATGCGGGCGAGGAGGGTCCGGGCCAGTTTCACGCCGGCCTCGTCGACCATCTCGTCGCCGAGCAGCACCGCGCCGACGCCGCGCTCCGCGGCCCGGTCAGCCGCGTCCACCATCGCCCGGGCGCGCTCGATCGCCTCTTCCGACGGGGTGAAGACCTCAGTCCCCGCCGCCACCTGCGTGGGGTGCAACACCCATTTGCCGTCGTAGCCCAGGGCCGCGACCCTCCTGGCGGCGGCCCGGAAGCCGTCGAGGTCGTGGATGGCGACGTAGGGCCCGTCGACCGCCTGCAGCCCGTTCGCCCGGGCGGCGACGAGGATCTGGGCGAACACGTGGTGCAGCGGATCCCCCGGGTAGCCGTCGACCAGGGCGCCGACGCCGAGGCCGGGCATGCCCAGTGAGGCCATCATGTCGCCGGGGCCCATCGTCAATGACTCCAGCCGGGGGCTGGCCGCTGCGATGGAATGTACGGCGGCGAGGCCGCGCGCGTCCTCGATGATCGCCTCGATCCCGATGCGCCCGACCGCCAGACCGTGCTCGCGCTCAACCTGGGTGAGCAGCAGGTCGAGGGCCTCGACCTGCCCCGGGGTCGAGACCTTCGGCAGGATCACGCTGTCCACGGCGGCCCCTGCCCCACCGATCACCTCGAGCACATCCCCATATGTCCACGGCGTCATCCAGTCGTTGACACGCACCGACACCGTCGACGCCTTCCACGTCAATGTGCGCAGGGACTCGACGATCAACCCGCGAGCCTCCCTCTTCGCGCCCACCGCCACGCCGTCCTCGAGATCGAGGAACACCTCGTCGACGTCGAGCCCGGTGGACTTCGCGATGAACCGCTCACTCGAACCGGGCACTGCGAGGATGGTGCGCCTGGCGCGCTGGTGCCTACCGGTCATTTCCGCTCCGTTCCCAGTACATTTACCCCCATGGTCAGCAAAGATACGCAGGTCTTCATCTCGCGTGTGCTGGGCATGCCCATCGTCGACGCGGCCGGTGACCAGGTGGGGCGCGTGAAGGATGTGGTGTGTTTCCTCCGCGCCGACGGCCGCGCGCCGCGGGTGAAGGGCCTCGTGGCCGAACTGTTCGCCAGGGCCCGCATCTTCGTGCCGATGATCCGCGTGCACGACATCAGCCCCAACCAGGTGGCCATCCTCGGCCAGGTGGACACCCGTCGTTTCCAGCGACGCGAGGCCGAGGTCCTCGTGGCCGCGGACCTGCTCGACCGCAACATCCACCGCGACCGCCCCACGCGCATCGAGGACATCTCCATGGCCCAGGTACGCAACCGCGAATGGGAACTCGCCACGGTGGCCTTGCGTGCGTCCACCGGCGTCGGCCGCTTCGGGTTCGGTGGCCGCGGCAAGCCCGAGGTGGTCTCCTGGAAGGAGATCCCAGACCTCATCCTGTCCACCGGCCGCACCGCCGCTCACCTCATCGCCGAGTTCACCGACATGAAGGCCGCCGACATCGCGCAGGAACTCCACGACCTGGAGCCGGAGTCGCGGGCCGAGGTCATCGACGCGCTCGACGACGACGTCCTCGCCGAGGCCATCGAGGAACTCCCCGAGGACGAGCAGATCGAGCTCATCTCGCAGCTCGACATGGAGCGCGCCGCAGACGTCCTGTCCGAGATGGACCCCGACGACGCGGCAGACCTCATGCGCGACCTACCGGCCGATGTGGCCGAGGACCTCCTCCAGCGCATGGAGCCCGAGGAGCAGGCCGACGTGCGCCGCCTCATGGCTTACGAGGAGTTCACCGCCGGCGGCATGATGACGCCGGAGCCGATCATCCTCGACACCGACGCCACCGTCGCGCAGGCCTTGGCCCACGCCCGCGTCGAGGCGCTCACCCCCGCGTTGGCCTCGATGGTGTTCATTACGCGCCCGCCGCTGGAGACGCCGTCGGGCCGCTACGTCGGGGCGGTCCACATCCAGCGACTGCTCCGCGAGCCCCCCACCATCATGGTGACCACTCTCATCGACGACAACCTGGAGCCGTTGCGCCCCCACACCCCGCTCGCGCAGGTCAGCCGCTTCTTCGCGACGTACAACCTCGTCGTGGCCCCCGTGGTCAACGAGGAGGGGCACCTGGTGGGCGCGGTGACGGTCGACGACGTGCTCGACCACATGCTCCCCGACGACTGGCGAGGTGACCTCATGGACGAGGTGGACGCCAGCGAGGTGAGCGAGGTTGCCGATGTCTGAGCGCAATCCACTCTCGACGCCGGGCCGGCGTTCCTGGCTGCCCAAGGTCGCCGTCGACTCCGAGACGTTCGGCATCTTCGCGGAGAGCTTCGCGCGCTTCATGGGCACCGCGAAGTTCCTCGTCTACATGACGGTCTTCGTCATCGTCTGGGTGATGATCAACCTCATCGGGCTGTTCGGGCTGAAGTGGGACCCGTACCCCTTCATCCTGCTGAACCTGTTCTTCTCGACGCAGGCCTCGTACTCCGCGCCACTGATCCTGCTGGCCCAGAACCGTCAGGAGGTGCGCGACAAGTTGAGCCTCGACGAGGACCGCCGGGTGGCGCAGCAGTCGCGGGCCGACATGGACTTCCTGGCGCGCGAGATCGCCGCGATCCGCATGCATCTGGGCGACCTGGCCACGCGCGACTTCGTCCGTGGTGAACTACGTGTCGAACTGCGTGAGCTGGCGGAACGGCTGGAACGCGCAGATGACAAGACGGATAAGAAGGAGGCTCGGTGACGGGACGGCGAGACACGCGCAACGAGGTGCACCCCGACGAGGTCTCCGAGGTGGTCGAATCGGCCACGGAGGTGCGCTGGTTCGGCGTCGTCCTGCTGATCGGCCATCTGGCACTCATCGTGTTGGGCGCCATCTCCCTGTGGCGGATCGCCGGCGGATGGTGGCTGGGGGCCGTGGTGGCCGCGCTGTTCGTGTTGGGCTACTTCGCCCTGTGGCGCTACCTGCTGGCCCCGGGTTCGCGGACCCGCCTGGGCTACCGCGAGCGGTTGACGGTGAGCGTGGTACTTGGCCCCGCCGTCGTCGTGGTGGCCAGCCTGGCCGGGCTCTGGGTGCCTGCACTCGTGGCCACCTGCGTGATGATCCTCGGCGACGCCCTCAACTCCCGGCGCTGACCACCAGCTTGACGAGCGTCAATCCCCACGGCGGACCCGATACCCCGGGGCGGTACACCCCGGGTACCGTGGAGGACACAAGCACCTCCAGATATGAAGGACACCGTGACTGAACACCCGCTGCTCCCGCACGTCCGCGCCGCACTCCACACCGTGGAGGATCCCGAGATCCGGCGCCCCATCACCGACCTGGGCATGGTCGACGACATCCAGGCGAGCGACGACGGCACCGTGTTCGTCCGCGTCCTCCTGACGGTCTCCGGCTGCCCCATGCGCAGCGAGATCACCGGCCGGGTCACGAAGGCAGTTGAGGCCGTCGAGGGCGTCTCCGCCGTCAACGTCGAACTCGGCGTGATGAACGACGAGCAGCGTCAGGCGATGCGCTCGATGCTGCGCGGCGGCGCCGTCGAACGGAAAATCCAGTTCGCGGAGCCCGGCAACCTCACGCGCGTCATCGCGGTGGCCTCCGGCAAGGGCGGCGTCGGCAAGTCGTCGGTCACGGTCAACCTCGGCCTGGCGCTGGCCAGGCAGGGTCGCTCCGTCGGCATCCTCGACGCGGACATCTACGGCCACTCCATCCCGGACCTCCTCGGCCTGGGCGACGCGCGCCCCACCGTCGTCGACGACATGATCATGCCGGTGCCCGCCAGCGGGGGTCTCAAGGTGATCTCCGTGGGCATGCTGAAGCCCTCGCGTGACCAGGTGGTCGCCTGGCGCGGGCCCATCCTGGACCGGGCGCTCACCCAGCTGCTGGCGGACGTGTACTGGGGCGACCTCGACTACCTGCTTCTCGACCTGCCGCCCGGCACCGGCGATGTCGCCATGTCGTTGGGCCAGAAGATCCCGAGCTCCGAGGTGCTCGTCGTGACCACCCCGCAGTCGGCAGCCTCGGAGGTCGCCGAACGTGCCGGCACCATGGCGCACATCCTCGAGCAGCGTGTGATCGGCGTCGTGGAGAACATGAGCTGGCTCGAGAGCACCTGTCCCCACTGCACCGAGACCCACCGGATCGAGCTGTTCGGCTCCGGCGGCGGCACGCTCGTTGCCGAGGCGCTCACGGACCGCGTCGTCTACGACGTGCCGATGCTCGCCCAGATCCCGTTCGACGAGCAGCTGCTCGCCGGCGGAGACCGTGGCCTGCCCATCGTGGAGAGCCACCCGGAGCACCCGTCGGCCACCGCCATCATCGACCTGGCCAACCAGATCGCGGCCTCCAGGCGCGGGCTCGTCGGGCACCGGCTACCCCTGTCCACCAACGCCTGAGGCAGCCGTGATCGTCATCGTCTGTTTCGCCCCGCTCTCCCACGCCGACGCCGTACGCGCCGCGCTGGCCGAGGGCGGGGCGGGACAGCTCGGTGCATACTCGGCCTGCAGCTTCAGTGCCCCGGGCGAGGGCCGGTTCCGCCCCACTGACGCGGCGGATCCGTTCATCGGCACCAGCGGTGAGCTCACCGTGGTGGAGGAGGTGCGGATCGAGGCCGTGTGCACGCGCGAGCAGGCGAGGGCTGCCATCGACGCCATGCTGTCCGTCCACCCCTACGAGGTGCCGGCCTGGCACGCCTATGAGGCACTGGACCCGGAGCTGATCTAGGTCGCCTCGGGATCGAAGGGCGAGGCGACGGGGCCGGCGAGTGCCAGAGCGTCCGCAGGAGGCTCGTCCAGCGCCGACCCGTCCGCCGCGGCGTTCTTCAGCGCATTCACGTTCGCCGCGCTCTTCACCTCTGCGGCTGTCGACTTCAGCGTGTCCTGTGCCTCGAGCAGTTCGCGCTTGGCGTCTTCGATGAGGGCCACCTCCTCGCGCAACTGCTTGGCGATGAAGGCCTTCGGGTGCAGGTCACGCAGCTCCAGGTCTGCGTACTCGGGGCCCAGTTCGGTGGCCAGCGTGGTCTTGGCGTTGTTCGCCACATCCCGGAAGAAGACGAAGAGCCGCGCCGCCTTGCGCGAATACTCGGGGAGCTTCTCGGGGCCGAACATGAGCACGGCCAGCACGAGGATGATGACGAGATCCGTCGCACTGATGCCAAACACGGCTATAGGCTACCCGGCCGCAGCCGGATCAGCGCACCCTGGTCAAACGAACGAGCCCGCCGGCGATTTTCTCGGCGATCGTCTCGCGGTACGCCTCGGGCTCCGGGAGCTCTCCAGCGATGGCCTTCATCATGGCCGGGGAGCAGTCGCAGGCCACCGAGAGCACCCCGTCGCCCGCCTGCCAGACCTCCACCGTCATGTCCGCCGCGCGGTCACTCTCGGTGAGGGCGCCGTCGCCGAGCACGCCGATGGTCCAGTCCACGACGGCGGTGTGGTAGCCGTCGGAGTAGACCAGGCTCATCGACGGCGACTCATCCTTCTCCGCCGACGAGTAGGCCACCAGCGACATGCCGCCGACCTCGTGGGGGCAGACCTCCAGACCGACACACCAGTTGTCAGCCTCCGACGATGAGGCGGGCTGGAGTGAGATCAACTGGGTTGAGTCGTCCGGCTCGAACGACGCATCGTCCAGGGAGAGTTGCTTGTAACCGACGGCCAGGTTGACCCGTCCGAGGGCGTCGTAGCGTTCGGCCCAAAGCATGATGCCGGTGGCGGCGTCCACCCACCATCTGGCGGCCGGGAGCTCCCCGGCGTTGGCCTGGATGCGCACTGCGTTGCGTCCCGCCACCTGCTCCGTGGTGCCGCTGCGGGAGTATTCCCAGCCCCAGGGCGCCTCGACGGGGCTGACGCCCACCTCGGGGAGGAAGGCCGAGCCGAACAGGTCGCCGCGCACGTCGAGTACTTCCAGTTGGGCGCCGAAGCCGGCCATCTTCGTGGTGCGGACGTCTGCGGTGCGGTAGCGGCCTTCGCCGTCGCTGGCCCAGACCCGCTGCGTTCCGGTGAGGCTGTAATCAGCGTCTGCGGCGCGGCGCAGGAGGTTGGCGGCCAGTTCACGGGTGATGGGCAGCGATTCAGTCTCGGAGCTGAGCGGCACGTAGCTCTCCGGGGCGCCGAAATCTGCGCCGCGCTCGTTGGCGAGCAGCATGGCACCGACGGCCTCGTTGACGCTGATGGCGGTCAGTGACCGGGAGTACTGCTCCCGCGCGGCCTTGACCGGATCCGAGACCTTCACGGGCGTGGGTGCAACCAGCACCGCGATCACGACGGCGGACACCATCACGGCGAGCAGCGCGACGCCACCCTGATAGGCCAGTTGGGCCCTGCGTCGGCGTTGGGAGGGCAGGTCACCGGCCCCGTGTGCCATGTAGAGCGGGGTGGCGGCGTGTTCGCCGGCGATGTTCTCGAGCCGGGCGGCCAGCGAATCAGGGGTGCCGGTGGAGCGGTAGGTGCTCAGCTTCGAGCACACGTCGCTGATGGCCCGCACTTCCTCGCAGCAACTGTCACAGCCGGCGAGGTGGTAGGTCACCTGCTCCCAGCGTTTGGGCGGCAGCGTCCCGTCGGCGTAGGCCGACAGATCTGGGTGGAATTTCTCGCAGGGGCCTTTGGCCATTCAGGACACTCCGGCATAGCGCGTTCGTCCCCCGGTGGGCGCACGGTGCGCGAGTGCTTCGCGCAGTGCTGCCCTGCCGCGGGCGATCCGGGAACGCACCGTGCCGAGCTTCACGTCGAGAACCTTGGCGATCTCTTCGTAGCTCAGCCCCTCAATGTCGCACAGGACCACCGCGACGCGCTGCTCAGGGCTGAGCGCGCGCAGGGCGGCCGAGACGTCGGCGTCAAGCTCGGCGTCGTCGTGCAGTTCCTCGGGACCGGTGCTTTCGCCCCACACATGGTCTGGGGCCACAGACAGGGCGTCCATGCGGATGCGCTGCTTGCGGCGGGCCTGGTCGAGGAAGAGGTTTGTCGTGATTCGGTGCAACCAGCCCTCGAGAGTCCCGGGCTGGAAATTGTGGATCGACTTGAACACGCGCACGAACACGTCCTGGGTAAGGTCTTCCGCGTCGTGCTGATTGCCGGTGAGGCGGTAGGCGAGGCGATACACCTGTGCGGAATGGTCGCGGACCAACTCCTGCCAGGTGGGCGCGACCCAAGTGTGCGCGACGGCCTTAGCCGTCTTGCTTCCTCGGAACATAGGGGGCCTCTCCATACCCGGATACCTTGCCAGAGCAACCTGTGAACAAGCTGTGACTCTCTAGGTATAACGCTCCGCGCTCCCGGATAGTTCCCTGCAGGCTGAATCGCCCGGGCGAGGCGGCGGGACGGTGGACGTGCTCACCCTCGGCTCGCGTCCTGTCTTGGGGGACAGAGCCGATGACAACACCGACCTGAAGGAGTGGCCGGTGACGGGGGGTTGCAAGTTCATGACGCAAAGCCCGGCCGCCGCCAGGGTCATGGTTGCCAGGACTCAGCGACCAGCAGCGGCGCACCCCGGCACCGGACGCTCCGAACACAACGTCGGTGAGGTTTCGGCGCCAGGCACCACACAAGAGAAACTGTAGAGCCGCGCGCGGGGCATGAAGGACGCGAGTCCAGAGTCCACCCCTGGCCGCACGAGCGCAACGTCGCCGAACGAGGTCACGGGAACACTCGCGTCCTTCTTGCCCCGGGGGCGGCGGCAACGGCCGCGACTCAGTCCTTGACCGCCACCAGCAGGCCGTTGCCCACCGGAAGCAGCGCCTGGGTGTAGGACTCAGACTGGGTGATCGCCTCGAGGGCTTCACGGATGATGATGACCTCGTCGGACTCGTCCGAATCATCGGCGACCTTGTTGTGCCACAGCACGTCCCGCACGATCAACAGCCCACCGTGGCGGAGCAGGCGCAACGCACCGGCGACGTACTCGACGTACTCCAGCTTGTCGCCGGAGATGTAGACGATGTCGTAGGCCCCGTCGCGCAACTTCGGCATCACCTCGATGGGCGAGCCGGCGATCAGGCGGAACCGCGACGTCGGGAACCCCGCCTTCAGGAAGAACTCGCGTGCCGGGATCTGGTTGTCCGCCTCCACGTCGATCGACGTCAGGATGCCGTCGGAGCCCATGCCCTCGAGGAACGTCAGCCCGGTGGCGCCCATCATCGTGCCGATCTCGACGACGTGGCCGGCCCCGATGGCCCGCGTCAGCACCTTCAGGAGGGCGATCTCGCCCGTGGTCACCGGCGTGACGCCGGACACGGTTGCTTCATCACGCGCCTCGGCGACGACTTCGGACGGCGACACATGGTCCTCCGCAAAGGTCCAGCTGGCTGCGGTGGGGTTCTCGACAGGAGTGCTCACGGCCACAGCCTACTAAGGCACGGCGCGTCTTGACCTAAGATGTGGCGCATGAGTCCAGACGACGACATGATGCCGGTGTTCGGCCGGGTTCTCACCGCGATGGTGACGCCCATGACCCCCGATGGTCGGGAGGTCGATTATGCGCAGTGCGCGCGCTTGGCCGCTCATCTGGTGGACGATCTGGGCCACGACGGTCTCGTCGTGAACGGCACCACCGGCGAGTCGCCGACCACCACGGATGTCGAGAAGCGCCAGATCCTCGACGCGGTCATCACCGCCGTCGGCGACCGCGCGAGCATCGTGGCCGGCGTGGGCACCTTCAGCACCGCGCACACCGTCGACCTGGCGCAGCAGGCCGCGTCGATGGGCGCCGACGGGCTGCTCGTCGTCACCCCCTACTACTCCCGTCCGCCGGCTGACGCGCTGGAGGCGCACTTCGTCACCGTCGCCGATTCCACGGACCTTCCCGTGATGCTCTACGACATCCCCCACCGCTCGGGTATCCCCATTCCGGAAGACATGCTGATCCGCCTGGACGGGCATCCCCGGATCCGGGCGGTCAAGGACGCCAAGGCCAACATCGTGTCCACCTCGACGGTGCTGTCCCGCACCAACCTGGCGTACTACGCCGGCGACGACGCGTACCTGCTGCCACTGCTGGCTGTGGGCGGCGTGGGCGTTGTGGGCACGTCCACCCACTTCACGGCCCCTGCGGCCCGTGAGATCATCGAGCACTTCCTGGCCGGTCGCGTGCCCGAGGCCATCGCCGCGAACCAGCACGTGCTGCCCGCCTTCCAGGGCGTCTTCGCGACGCAGGGCTGCATGATGGTCAAGGCCGCACTCGGCCTGCGGGGCTTCGACGTCGGCCCGTGCCGCGCGCCGATGGGCCGCGTCGCGGACGGCGTGGCTGAGGCGTACGTCGACCTGTTGGCGAACCTCGGCTTCGCAGCCTGATCCCCACCTGCACAGAGAATCGGGCCCGGCGCCGTGCCGGGCCCGATTCGCGTGGGTGGGGTCAGTCGCGTGGAACGGTGACGTTCTTGCCGATGGTCACGACGCCGCCGGCGGAGACGTCGAAGCCGCGGGCCTTGTCGTGCTCGGGATCCACACCGATCTGCACGCCGTCGGGCACCACCACGTTCTTGTCGAGGATGGCGTGGCGCACCACCGCGTCGCGGCCGATCTTCACGTTCTCCATCAACACCGAATCCGAGACCTGCGCCCACTTGTCCACGCGGACGTTGGGGCTCAGCACCGTGCGCTCCACCTCGCCGCCGGAGATGATGCAACCCGGCGTCACGATGGAGTCCTCGGCGCGGCCGCGGATGACGAACTTGGCGCCCGGGGCCTGCACCTGGTCTGTCCAGATGGGCCAGTCCTCGTTGTACAGGTTGAACTCCGGGTCGACGCTGACGAGATCCATGTGCGCCTCGTGGAACGCATCGATGGTACCCACGTCGCGCCAGTAGTTGACGTCCTTCTCCGTGGCTCCGGGGACGATGTTGTCCTTGAAGTCGTACACCTGGGCCTCGCCCTGCTCGGTGAACCACGGGATGATGTCACCGCCCATGTCGTGGCGGGCCGTCGGGTTCTCGGCGTCCGCCTTCAGCGCCTCGATGAGGGCCTTGGTGGAGAACACGTAGTTGCCCATGGACGCGAACGATTCGTGCGGCGAATCCGGCAGGCCGGGCGGGTCTGCGGGCTTCTCCAGGAAGTTCTTGATGCGGTTGTCCGCCGCTGCGTCGATGATGCCGAAGGCGGAGGCTTCCTTCCGCGGCACGCGGATGCCGGCGACGGTGGCGCCGAGTCCGGAGTCGATGTGCGCGTCGAGCATCTGCTCGATGTCCATGCGGTAGATGTTGTCGGCGCCGAAGACCACGATGTAGTCGGCGTCCGCGTCGAGGATCAGGTTCAGCGACTGGTAGATGGCGTCTGCGGAGCCCTGGTACCACCGGGGCCCCAGTCGCTGCTGTGCCGGCACCGGGGCGACATAGTTGCCCAACATGGTGGAAAACCGCCACGTCTTGGCGATGTGGCGGTCGAGGGAGTGGGACTTGTACTGGGTGAGCACTGCGATCTGCCGCAGGCCCGAGTTCGCGAGGTTCGACAGCACAAAATCGATGAGGCGGTATGTGCCGCCGAAGGGCACTGCGGGCTTGGCCCGATCGGCCGTCAACGGCATGAGCCGCTTCCCCTCACCACCAGCAAGAACGATTGACAAGACTCTGGGGCGTGCGACCATGCCCTGAACCTATTGCCTTTCCAGCCCATTTGCGTTCGTTTCCATGAATTTGCACCTCTTGTCTCGGGCACTGAGACAGAACCGATATGCAACGATGTTCGCATGACGATGAAGCTGTCCCTGCTGACCCGGGAGTACCCCCCGTCGATCTACGGCGGAGCGGGGGTTCACGTCGCCCAACTGGTGCCCCAACTCCGCGCCCTCATCGACGTGGAAGTCCATTGCATGGGCGAGCCACGCGACGGCGCCACCGCCCACGCCGAGAGCTTTCCGCCGGGCGCGAACGCGGCGCTGCGGGTGCTCGGGGCGGACCTGTCGATGGCCGCGGCGGTGGGTGACGTGGACATCGTCCACTCCCACACCTGGTACGCCAACATGGGCGGTCACCTGGCCGCGCTGATGCGCGACATCCCGCACGTGGTGACGTCCCATTCGCTCGAGCCCCACCGTCCCTGGAAGGCCGAGCAGTTGGCGGGGGGCTACCGCGTCTCGTCGTGGGCCGAGAAGACCGCCTACGAGGCCGCCGACGCGGTCATCTCAGTCAGCGCCGGGATGCGCCGCGACGTGCTCGAGTCCTACCCCAACCTTGACCCCGCCAGGACACACGTCGTGAAGAACGGCATCGACACCGACGAGTTCCGGCCGGATCACGAAACCACGGTCCTGCGGGAGCTCGGCGTGGACCTGGACCGCCCGTCGGTCGCCTTCGTGGGCCGCATCACCCGGCAGAAGGGCCTGGTGCACCTCGTGCGGGCGGCCACCCAGTTCGACCCGGACACCCAGGTGGTGCTGCTGGCCGGGGCCCCGGACACCCCGAAGATCGCGGCCGAGTTCGACGCGGCGTTCGTCGAGCTCCAGAAGCAGCGCACCGCGCCCGTCATCTGGGTGCAGGAGATGCTCCCCCGCGCCTCCGTGCGCCAGGTGCTGACCAACGCGACGGTGTTCGCGTGCCCCTCCATCTACGAGCCCCTCGGCATCGTCAACCTCGAGGCGATGGCCTGTGAGACTCCCGTGGTGGCCAGCGCCGTTGGCGGCATCCCGGAGGTCGTGGTCGACGGGGAGACGGGCCTGCTGGTCGCCTACGACCCCGCCCAGGCGGACGACCCCCGCTACGTCGCCGACTTCGAGGCGGGCTTCGCCGAGTCCATCAACCGCGTCACCCGCGACCAGGGCCTGGCAGAGCGGTTCGGGAAGGCCGGCCGGCAGCGCTGCATCGACGAATTCTCCTGGGCGAAGATCGCCCAGGAGACCGTCGACGTCTACCAGAGCGCGATCGAGGCGCATCGCTCCCGCTGAGGGAGCCAGAGTTGAACCAACCTGCAAGGGCCGCCCCGAGGGGCGGCCCTTGTCATGTTTCGGCGGGAACTCAGCCGACGACACCCTTGAGTGCATCGAGCAGCGAGGTGGCTTCCTGAGCGTTCATCTCAACGACCAGACGCCCACCTCCGTCAACGGGGACGCGCATGACGATGCCGCGGCCTTCCTTCGTGACTTCCATCGGACCGTCGCCGGTGCGGGGCTTCATCGCTGCCATCTGCAACCCTCATTCTTGTGACTAGACGAACTGCGTTGCGGTCCATTATTCCGCATCGGGCAGGTTCGTGCCCGCTTGGGCCACCAAAACCGGCTCCGCAGTGGGCGGCCGGAACGCGGCCTGGTCGTCTTCCACGACGCTGTCGTCGGCCATTTCCGGGAGTTGGGAGGGGCGTGGACGCTCGATCAGGTCGTCGACCACCTGCATGTCGTAACCGCGCCTGACGACGTCGAACGACTGCGTGCCGGCCGGTGCAGCACGGCCTGATGCGATGGCGGCGAGATAGGGGTCCACCTGCTCCGGGCGGTAGCCGGTGAATGCCCTGGGCACCCGCAACACCTCCAGGAATTCCGGGGTGACAGGACCTGCCGGGACGTTGCCCTTCGGCCTGTCGTTGACCGCTTCCTGCGGCATAGCGCCCAACGTGCCCGATCCGGCATAGACGGCGGCCCCCAGCACGGCGAGGGCTACCACGGAGATGGCGATCCACATGGGCTAAACAGTACCGAACTGCCCGGGCTCCCCCATCGCCTCGACCGCCTCGTCGACATCGTCGGTGAGCGTGATCAGGTCGAGGTCGCCGTCGGAGATGTAGCCGCCGCCCAGCACGGTGCCGCGCACCCAGTCGACCAGCGGCGACCAGTACTCGGTGCCGAACAGGATCATCGGGAAGTGCGTCACTTTGCCGGTCTGGATGAGGGTGAGCGCCTCGAACAGTTCGTCGAGGGTGCCGAAGCCACCCGGCATGGTGATGAAGCCCTGGCTGTACTTGAGGAACATCGTCTTGCGGACGAAGAAGTAGCGGAAGTTGATCCCCAGCGTGATGTAGTCATTGAGGCCCTGCTCATGCGGCAGCTCGATGCCGAGCCCGACGGAACAGCCGTCGGCGTCCATGGCGCCCTTGTTGCCGGCCTCCATGATGCCCGGGCCGCCGCCGGTGATGATGGCGAAGCCCTTCTCCACGAGCTTCCTGCCGAGCTCTTCGCCGGCTTGGTACATGGGCGAACCCGGCTTGGTGCGCGCGGACCCGAAGATGCTGACGGCGGGGGGAAGGCCGGCGAGGGCGTCGAAGCCGTCGACGAACTCCGACTGGATCCGCAGCACCCGCCACGGGTCCCAGTGGGTCCACCCCTGCTTGCCCTCCTTCTCCAGCAGCGCGCTGTCGGCCATGGGCTGGTTGAGCTCCTGGCCGCGCAACACGACGGGGCCCTGGCGCCGACGGCGTCCGGGGTCAAGGTCCTGGGGGCGGGGTTCGGTCATGAGTGGGCCTCCTCAGCGGCGGTGAGCCAGCGGGTGAGCCCCGCGGCGCATTTCTCCAGGTCGGACACGGGGCAGAACTCGTCGTCGCGATGTGCATAGGCCGGGTCCCCGGGACCGTAGTTGACGGCCGGTACACCGAGCGCGCTGAAGCGGGCGACGTCGGTCCAGCCGTACTTGGGGCCCGCAGGCTCGCCGATGGCGTCGACGAATTCGCGCGCGAGCGGCAGGGTGAGCCCGGGACGGGCAGCGGGTGACAGGTCGGTGACTTCCATCTCGTACCCGGTGAACCACCGCCCCAGCAGCGCGAGCGCCTCGTCGCCGGACTTGTCCGGCGCGTAACGGTAGTTGATCGTGAGAGTGGCCCGGGGCGGGATGACGTTGGAGGCCATACCACCGGAAATGGCCACGGCGTTGAGCCCCTCGCGGTAGACGAGCCCGTCCACCTCGATCTCCTCGCCCCGGTACTGCGCCAGCGTCTGCAGGGCGGGGGCCAGATCGTGGATCGCGTTGTGACCCATCCAGGACCTGGCGCTGTGGGCTGCGGTGCCGGTCGTCGAGAGTTCGACGCGGATGGTACCCTGGCAGCCGCCCTCGATGTGGGCGGAGGTGGGCTCCATCAGCACGGCGAAATCCGCCTCGATGAGGTCTGGCCGGTTACGCGCCAGGCGGCCCAGCCCGTTGCGGGTGGCCTCCACCTCTTCGTGGTCGTAGAAGATCCAGGTGACGTCGCGGTTGGGGGCCGTCAGGGTTTCCGCCAGGTGCAGCATGACGGCGACGCCGCCCTTCATGTCGCAGGCGCCCCTGCCCCAGATGCGGTCACCGTCGGCGTGTTCGATCAGCCGCGACGGCAGGTTGCCCGCCACCGGAACCGTGTCGAGGTGTCCGGCCACGACCACCCGCTCACCCCGGCCGAGGGCGGTGCGGGCGACGACACAGTCGCCGTCGCGGAAGACCGTCAGATGAGGCAATCGTTGGAGGCGGCGCTCGACGAGGTCTGCCAGTTCGCGTTCGTTCCCCGACACGGACTCGACGTCCATGATCTCCTGCAGCAATCGGGCCAGATCAGAAACCATGGTGACGAGACTATCCACTCTGTTTACCCACCCGAAGAACCACATCTAGATTTGGTGTCATGCGCGGCCCCAAATCTGGATTCGGGGTGATCGGCGCCGGGCGTCGGATCTAGATGTGGTGTGGTCCAGAACCCCGAATCTAGATTCGGGTCAGGCAGCGACGGGGTGCGCGAAGCAACCGACCGGTTGCGCCGAACAGCTGGGGCAGGTCACCAGCCGGACGCGGCACGCCAGGTCCGCGCAGTTCACCAGCTGCGAGGTGGCCGTGCCGCACCGGTGGCACGCGCCGATGGGCTCGGCTCCTTCGGGCGCCACGGTCTCCCGCGCGTCGAAGACGGTGAGCGCGCCCTTCCACCTCGACGTCGACCCGAAGCGCTCCAGGTAGCGCACGATGCCACCGTCGAGCTGGTAGACCTCCTCGAACCCGCGGTCCTTCATGAGGGCACTGAGGATCTCGCAGCGGACGCCTCCGGTGCAGTAGGTGATGACAGGGCGGGTCTTGAGGTGGTCGTACTTGCCGGAGTCCAGTTCGGCCACGAAATCAGGGGTGGTGACCACATCGGGGACGACGGCGCCGTCGAAGCGGCCCACCTCCGCCTCAATCCTGTTGCGGCCGTCGAAGAAGACGACGTCCGGCCGGTCCGCCGCGAGCGCGTCCACCTCGTCGGGCGTCAGCCGCACTCCCCCGCCGACCACACCGTCGGTGGTGACTTCGAGGTCCGGCACGCCGAAGGCGACCAGTTCCGGCCGGGTCCTGACCGACAGTCGAGGGAAGTCGAGCGAGGCGCCCCTGCCATCGAGGCCCGTGCCGGGCGACCACTTCTCATCGAGTTCCCTGAACGGCGCGAACTGCTTCGTCGCGCGGAGGTAGGCCTTGCAGGCGTTGAGTTCCCCGCCGAGCGTGCCGTTGATGCCGTGGGGCGACACGATGATGCGGCCACGCAGCCCCAGGCGGGTACACAGCTCGAGTTGCCACAGCTTCACCGCCTCGGGGTCTGCCAGCGGCACGAACCGGTAGAACAGCAGGATCTTCGGCACGGACATGGCTGGGAGTGTACCGACGCACCACGGGGCCGCTCCCCAAGGAGCGGCCCCGTGTGTGCTGAGGGATGGATCAGTGGCTGTCGAGGACCTGACCCGAGCGGTCACGCGTCATCAGGACGGCGACGAACGAGATCGCGGCGCACGCGGCCACGAAGACACCCACGAGCCACCAGTTGTTGGTCGTGCCGACGAGAGCCGTGGCGATCAGCGGGGCCGGGCCGCCGACGATGGCGGCGCCCACCTGGTAGCCGAGCGAGATGCCGGTGTAGCGGACATCGGCGGTGAACGACTCTGCCAGGAAGGTGCCCATGAGGGCTCCGTAGATGGACCAGATGGCGCCGAAGCCGACGACGGTGGCCAGCGTGAGGAGGAGGACCGACTTCTGGTTGATCATCCAGAAGTAGGGGAAGATGTACGCCACAGCCAGCGCCGTGCCGATCAGGTACATCGGCTTGCGGCCGACCCGGTCCGACAGCGCACCGAGGGCGAGCATGCAGGGCACCGCCACGACGGCGGCGAAGAGCACGGCGCCGAGGGCCTGACCCCGGGTGAAGCCCAGGCCCACCGCGTAGCTGACGGAGTACGTCGCGAAGATGAAGAACGTGGAGGTCTCGATGAACTTGGCGCCGATGGCCTTGAGCACCGAGGGCCACTGGGTCTTGAAGATCTCGACGATCGGGACCTTGACCTCTTTGCGCTCAGACTTGATCTTGCGGAACGCGGGGGTCTCGTCGACCTTGGCGCGGATCCAGAGGCCGAACATGACCAGCAGTGCCGACAGGAGGAAGGGGATGCGCCAGCCCCAGCTGAGGAAGGCGTCCTCGGGCAGGAGCCAGTCGAGGAACCAGAGGGTCAGGTTGCCCAGGGCGAGGCCGAGGAGCGCGCCGGTCTGCGGGACCGCGCCGTAGAAGCCGCGCTTCTTGCGCGGGGAGTATTCGACCGCCAGCAGCACGCCGCCGCCCCATTCGCCGCCCAGCGCAAGGCCCTGCACAAGGCGCAGCAGCGTGAGCAGGACGCCTGCCCAGGCGCCGATGGCGGCGTGGGTGGGCAGCAGGCCCATCAGGGCCGTCGAGACGCCCATGAGGGAGAGCGTGAAGACGAGCGTCTTCTTGCGGCCGATGCGGTCGCCGATGTGGCTGAAGATGACGCCGCCGATGGGGCGCACCAGGAAGGCCAGCGCGAACGAGGCCAGTGAGAGCAGCGTCGAGGTGAGTTGGTCCTCCGAGGGGAAGAACAGGGGGCCGAACACGACCGAGGCCATGGTGCCGTAGAGGAAGAAGTCGTACCACTCCACGGTGGATCCGACCGCGGAGCCCATGAGGGCCTTGATCCGCGTTCCCCTGTCGATGTTCTCGACGTCGAATGAGTCTTCGTTGTTCTCATTGATGGGCTTGACGATATCGCCTTGTGCCAGTTTGCTCATGATGTGCTTCCTCCTTGAAGCAGGCGGGTCATTGGGGGTGGTGAGTTTCAGCTGGCCGCGCGCGACTTGGCGAGGTCCAGGGCGACGTCGACGATCATGTCCTCCTGGCCGCCGACCATGTTGCGGCGACCGAGTTCCATGAGGATCTGCGGCGTGGGGATGCCGTAGCGCTCCGAGGCCCGACGGGCGTGCAGGAGGAAGCTGCCGTACACCCCGGCGTAACCGATGGAGAGAGTGTCGCGGTCGACGCGGACCGGCTGGTGCATGAGGGGGCGCACCAGGTCGTCGGCGGCGTCGGCGAGCTTGAACACGTCGCAGCCCGTCTCCCAGCCCATGCGGTCGGCGACCGCGATGAAGGCCTCGAGGGGTGTGTTGCCGGCAGCGGCGCCGAGACCGGCGAGGCTGGCGTCGACGCGGTAGGCGCCGTTCTGCACGGCGGCCACGGAGTTCGCGACGGAGACCGACAGGTTCTCGTGGGCGTGCACGCCCACCTCGGTCTCGGGCTTGAGGGCTGCGCGCACGGCCTTGATCTTGGCGGCGTACTGCTCGGGCACCATGGCGCCCGCGGAGTCCGTGACGTAGACGCACTGCGCGCCGTAGCTCTCCATGAGGAGGGCCTGCTCGACGAGCTTGTCCTCATCGGCCATGTGGCTCATCATCAGGAAGCCGGCGGTGTTGAAGCCGATCTCGCGGGCCGTGGCGATGTGCTGGGCGGAGGTGTCGGCCTCGGTGCAGTGGGTGGCGACGCGGACGTAGCGCGCCCCTGCGTCGTAGGCCTCGCGGAGGTTCGGGATGACGCCGACGCCGGGCAGCAGCAGGATGGCGATCTTGGCGCGCTTGACCACGGCGGCGGCCGCCTCGATCTTCTCCAGGTCGGAGTGCGTGGCGAAGCCGTAGTTGACGGTGGAGCCGCCCATGCCGTCGCCGTGGGCGACCTCGATGGAGTCGACGCCGGCCTCGTCGAGAGCGGCGGCGACGGAGGCCACCTGCTCAGGCGTGAACGTGTGGCGCACGGCGTGCGAGCCGTCGCGCAGTGTCACGTCGGAGATGAAGAGCTTGCCTTCGGGGGTGCTCATGCGACGGCCTCCTCAGCCTTGTCGTTCAGGTGGGCGGCGATCTCGACGCCGGTGCGCAGCGCCGCGGCGGTCATGATGTCGAGGTTGCCGGAGTAGGCGGGGAGGTAGTCGCCAACACCCTCCACCTCGAGGAACACGGACACCTTGAGGCCGTGGAAGCGGCCGACGCCCGGGATGGTGACGCTCTGGTCCTCGGGGATCTCCTCGAACTGCACGTCCTGCTTGAGGCGGTAGCCCGGCACGTACTCGGCGACCTCGCCGATGCGGGCGTTGACCGCGGCGCGGATCAGGTCGCGGTCGCCGTCGGAGGTGAGGACGAACACGGTGTCGCGCATCAGGACGGGGGGCTCGGCGGGGTTCAGGATGATGATGGCCCTGCCCTTCTTGGCGCCGCCGATCTTCTCCAGCGCGTGGGCGGTGGTCTCCGTGAACTCGTCGATGTTGGCGCGGGTGCCGGGTCCGGCCGACTTCGAGCTGATCGACGCGACGATCTCGGCGTACTCGACGGTGGCACCGGTCGAGGAGATCGCGTGCACGATCGGCGCGGTGGCCTGGCCGCCGCAGGTGACCATGTTGACGTTCATGTCTGTGGTGATGGTGTCGAGGTTGGCCACCGGCACGCAGAACGGACCGATCGCTGCAGGGGTCAGGTCGACGAGGCGGATCTCGGGTTTGGCGGTCCGGAGCACCCTCTCGTCGTAAAGGTGCGCCTTGGCCGACGTGGCGTCGAACACGATCTCGACGTCGGCGAACACCTCGTCGGCGACCAGACCGTCGACACCGGTGGCGATGGGCTTCACGCCCAGCCGTTCGGCGCGCTTCAGGCCGTCGGACTCGGGATCGATGCCGACCATGGCGACGATCTCCAGCGCGGTCTGCTGCGGCTTCAGGATCTTCATCATCAGGTCGGTACCGATGTTTCCGGAACCGATGATGGCGACTTTCGTGGTCACTAGGCTTCCTCCTCACACGTCTTCGTGTTCGAGATGTCGAAATCCTGTTCGAGATTTCGTTAAGATTTACTAAGTATCGAATACGTCTGACGTCGTGTCAAGACATATGCAAGAATCGATTTCGGAAGACCTGAGACGGTGAGACATGGCCCGATTGACCCCCGCGCTGATGCGCGCGCTCGACATCATGGAGTTGTTCGTCGAGCGCGGAGCGCGCTGGAACGCCGCCCAGATCGCCGAGGCCACCGGCCTCCCGCGCACCACGGTGCATGAACTGCTCACCACGCTGACCCACCGCGGTTACCTCACGCGCGACGAGATCGGTAACTTCGAACTGGGGGTCCGCACCGTCCAACTCGGCAACGCCTACGCGGCGCGCTTCGATCTGCTGGGCGCGGCCACGGAGGTGGCCCGCGACGTCGGGCAGGCCACGGGCCACACCTGCTCGGTGGCCATCCGGGAGGGCGCGGAAGTGTTCTACCTGGCGAAGGTGGAGGGCAGCGAGTCCCTCTCGCTGATCTCCAGCGTCGGCAAACGCGCCCCCGCCAGCTGCACGGGGCTGGGCAAGGCCCTGCTGTCGGAACTCGAACCGGCGGAGGTGGACCGCCTCTACCCCACCGGTCACCTCCCGGCCCTGTCAGAACACTCGATCACAGACCTGGGCCAGCTCAAGAAGGCGCTGGCCAAGTCACGGCTGCGCGGCTACGCGATCGAGCGGGAGGAATCGGGCCCGGGGGTGGCCTGTGCCGCCGCCGTCATCCGCGACGCGGCGGGCGCCGCCGTCGCAGCCCTCTCCATCTCCGTGCCCCTGGCCCGCTGGGACCAGTTGCCCGAGAAGCACTGGGCGGACATCGCGCTGGAGGGGTCAGGTCGCCTGAGCGAACAGTTGGGTTGGATCGACCGCAACGCGGGTTGACCGCACGGCGACCGACACCGGTCGCTCCGGCACGCCGATAGACTGGCGCGCATGACCAATGAGACCCGCACCGCCTGGGCCTGGGGCCTGGCCAGCGTCCACACCACCGGCGCCGTCCTCGACGCCTGGTACCCGGAGCCCAAGCTCGGCTCGGACCACACCGACGAGCCCAACTCGTTGCTGGCAGATGCCCAGTTCGTCGACGAGATCCGTCAGGTGGAGACCAAGGTGGTGCGCACCAGCATCAATCTGGACGACGCGCCGGAGACGGTGGAGGATGCCTACCTGCGCCTCCACCTCCTGAGCGCCCGCCTCGTGCAGCCGCACCAGGTCAACCTGAACGGCATCTTCGGCGTGCTGCCCAACAACGCCTGGACGACGATGGGCCCCGTGCGCGTGGGCGACGTCGCCCGCGTGCGGGTGCTGCTGCGGGCCCGCGGTGAGCAGCTGACGGTCTACGGCATCGACAAGTTCCCCCGCATGGTGGACTACATCGTCCCCAACGGCGTGCGGATCGCAGACGCAGACCGCGTCCGCCTCGGCGCCCACCTCGCTGAGGGCACCACCGTGATGCACGAGGGCTTCGTGAACTTCAACGCCGGCACGCTCGGCACCTCCATGGTCGAGGGACGCATCTCTTCCGGTGTCGTGGTGGCCGACGGCACCGACGTCGGTGGCGGCGCGTCGATCATGGGAACCCTCTCGGGCGGTGGCCAGGAGGTCATCCGGCTCGGCGAGCGGTGCCTGCTGGGCGCGA
Organism: Tessaracoccus sp. ZS01; assembly: GCF_022342445.1. Taxonomy (NCBI): domain Bacteria; kingdom Bacillati; phylum Actinomycetota; class Actinomycetes; order Propionibacteriales; family Propionibacteriaceae; genus Tessaracoccus; species Tessaracoccus sp. ZS01. The sequence goes on from NZ_PQFE01000002.1 coordinate 77,965, forward strand.
ACTCCGGTGTGGGCATCTCCCTGGGTGACGACTGCGTGGTGGAGGCCGGCCTGTACATCACCGCCGGCACCAAGGTCACGCTCGACGACGGCGCCGTGGTGAAGGCCCGCGACCTCAGCGGCCAGAACGACCTGCTGTTCCTCCGCGACTCGGTGCAGGGCAAGGTGATCGCCCGCCACCGCCGCGGCCAGAAGGTCGAGCTGAACTCGGCCCTCCACGCCAACGACTGATGAGGCGACCACTGATCGTGGCGCTCGTCACGATCCTCGTGGTCGGTGGCCTCGCCCTGGCCGGGTGGATGGGCTTCCGCTACCTCCAGAAGCGCATCACCCCGGAGGTCTGCCACGTGCAGGTGACCGACGGCTCGCTCACCTTGTCCCCTGCCCAGGCACGCAACGCCTCGATCATCGTGGCGGCCTCCGTGGAGCGCGACCTTCCTGAGCAGGCCGCCGTGATCGCCATCGCCACCGCCTACCAGGAATCCGGTTTGCGCAACCTCGATTACGGCGACCGCGACTCCCTCGGCCTGTTCCAGCAGCGCCCCTCCTTCGGGTGGGGCACGGAGGAGCAGATCATGGACCCGTGGTACTCGTCGGCCCGCTTCTACGAGGAGCTGGTGAAGTTCACCAACTGGGACACCACCGACGTCAACGACATCGCCCAGAAGGTGCAGCGCAGCGGCCATCCCGACGCGTACCGCAAGCACGTCGAGAACTCGCAGGCCGTCGTGGGGGCGCTGCGCGGCTCCGTGCCGGCGTCGCTGGGATGCATCAGCTTCGAGCCGGACCCCAGCCCCGCGCGCGAGGGTCTCGACAGGGTGTTGGAGGCCTTCGGATCGGCGCTCACCGTCGAGGAGACCGACGACGGCCTGAGCATCACCGCCACGGACGGGACCACCGCGTGGGCCGCGGCCCAGCATGCCGTGGCCAACTCCTACGACGCCGCCGTCACCGGCGTGACGCTGGGAGACCGGCAATGGCGGGCCGCGAGCCGGCAGTGGGAAACCCTGCAGACTCCCGGCCCCGAGCTCACCGTGGTGGTCACCCTCGCCGGGTGACCCCTCAGCTGCGCCAGGTCCGCCACAGGTGGGCGTACTGGCCGTCGAGGCCCATCAGTTCGTCGTGCGAGCCGAGTTCCACGATGCGCCCGTTGTCCACCACCGCGATGCGGTCCGCGTCGTGCGCCGTGTGCAGCCGGTGGGCGATCGCGATCACCGCGCGGCCGTCGAGCAGCGCCGACATCGAGTCCTCCAGGTGGCGGGCCGACGACGGGTCGATCAGCGAGGTCGCCTCGTCGAGCACCAGCGTGTGCGGGTCCGCGACGATCAGCCGCGCGAGCGCAACCTGCTGCGCCTGGGCGGGCGTCAGGTTGTTCTTGCCGTGACCGAGTTGCGCGTTGATGCCTCCCGGCAGCCGCGACACCCAGCCCCAGGCATCGACCGCCCGAAGCGCCTCCTCCACCTCCGCGTCCGAGGCCGTGGTCTCGCGAGCCAGCACGATGTTGTCGCGCACCGACCCCACGAACACGTGGTGCTCCTGCGTCACCAGCGCCACCTCCGTGCGGAGGCGGTCCAGCGGCAGGTCCATCACGTCGACACCACCGACGGTGACCTCACCCTCGCGCGGCCGGTTGACGCCGGCCACGAGCCGGGCCAGCGTCGACTTGCCGGAGCCCGAGGGCCCCACCACGGCCAGCCGCTCCCCCGGCACCAGGTCGACGTCGACGCCGTGCAGCACGTCGACGTCCGGCCGGTACCCGAAGCGCAGTTCGGAGCCGGTCAGCTTGACGCCGTCGGGCACCGCGTGGCCCGGGGTGCGGTCGTCGTCCACTTGCGCGACACCGATCAGCCTGGCGGTGGAGACCAGCCCGAGCTGCAGGTGGTCCAGCACCGCGATGACGCGGTCGAGCGGCCCCTGCAACTGCGACACGTACAGGGCGGCGGTGGTGATCTGGCCGATCGTCACCCAGCCCGACGTGTAACCCCAGGTGCCGAGCAGCACGATACCCACCAGCGGCAGCTGGAACGAGACGTCCACCATCCCGAAGAGGATGTTGCGCAGCGTCATCGTGTAGCGCTCCACCTGGGCCGACGCCTCGGTGTCCTCATCGAGCTGGCCCACCCGCAGGTCGCCCAGGCCGAGGGCCTCGACCGTGCGCGCGCTCTCCACCGTCTCGGTCGTCGTGGTGTTGATGACCGAGTACGACCGGGATTCAGCGATGTAGCCCGCTGGCGCCCGCGCGAGGTAGTAGCGCCCACCGAACCACATGATCAGGGCCGTCACGATCATGGGCAGGGTGAGCAGCCACGAGTTCAGCAGCATCGCGATCAGGGTGGCGCCGATGAGCACCACCGACACGATGAGGGTGGGGATGGCCCAGCGCGCCGCGACTCCCATCTTCGCGACGTCGGAGGTGATGCGGGTGAGCAGGTCCCCCGAGCCGGACGACTCGACGTGGCTCAACGGCAGGCGCAGCACGATCCGCACCACCTCTTCGCGGGCGGCGGCGAGCAGGTCGTAGCCGAGCACCGCGGACACGCGACGCGCCGCGAAGGTGAACAGCGACTGCAGCACCACCACGCCGGCCACGATCATCACCAGCATGGTGAGTCCCTCGAGGCCAAGCCGGCCGCCCGTGACGCGGTCCATCAGGACGCCGAGCAGGTACGGGGCGATGAGCCCCGCCCCCGCCGCAGCCAGGTTGCCTGCGATCGCCCAGCCGAGGAGCGCCCGGCGGTTCCTCATGAGGTCGCCGATGAAGCCGAAGGCGACCTTCGAGGAGGCCACCGGGAAGCCGTGCGCCGGGGCGCGCGAATCGAGGTACACCGCCTTCGCGGTCGCGGTGCGGGCGTGGTGCCGGGCGACCAGCGCCTCCAGCCGACGCCGCGGCCCGACGCCCCGTGGCGGATGCATCTCCGGTGCGACGCGCGGCGCCGGCGCCTCAGCGCGCCAGGTACGGGCTGAGCCCGGAAGTAGTTCACTCATGGTTGTCCTCCATGCCGCGCGCGATGATGCGGCGGTAGTGGGTGTTGTCATGCAGGTCGTCGTGGCTGCCGCGGGCGACTTCGCGCCCGTCGACCAGGACGGCGATTTCGTCGGCGTGGCGCAGCATCAGCGGCGAGGCGGTCACCACGACGGTGGTGCGGCCACGCCGCAGCTCCGCCAACCGCTCGGCGATGCGGGCTTCGGTGTGGGCGTCGACGGCCGACGTGGGCTCCACCAGCACCAGGACGTCCGGGTCCAGGAGCAGCGCCCGCGCCAGGACGAGTCGCTGTCGCTGCCCGCCCGACAGGCCGCGGCCCTTCTCGTCGATGCGCCCCTGCCATCCGCCGGGCAACGACTCGAAGATGTCCTCGGCCGAGGCCGCCACCAGCGCCGCATCCGCGGCCTCCCTGGAATGCGTGCCCCACGGGTCGACAGCGGTCTGCAGCGTGCCCGCGAAGAGGCCGGCCCCGGTGTGGGACACGACGATCCGGCGGCGCAGGTCGGCCACGTTGAGGTCGCGGTAGTCGACGCCGTCGGCCGTCACACCCCAGGTTTGCTGGGCGACGGTGGCGTCGACGGCGGCCTGACGGCGCCGGGCCTCGAACCTCTCCCTGCGGGCGCGGCGCAGCGCACGGCCGGAGAGTCCCTCGTCGTCGTCCTCCTCCTTGACCTCGTCAGGGAGGTAACGGCCCAGGCGGTCGGCCAGCGCGGCGGAGTCGTCCGGATCTGCGGACACGATGCCCAGCATCCGGCCGGGTTCGACCGTGACGCCCGAGGCCTCGTCGTGGAGGACAGGGTTGCTGCCGAGGCGGCTGTCCCCGTCGCGCCAGGGCACGTCGGTGCCCAGCAGCGCGCCGGTCTTCTGCGCGCTGACCAGGCCCTGCACCCACTTCTGGGCGAAGTCGAAGGCCATCTGCATGGGGGTCATCAGGAAGACGGCGTAGCCGAAGAAGCTGATCAACTGGCCGACGCTGAGCGTGCCCTCGAGGAGTTGACGGGAGCCGAGGTAGACCAGCACCACGAGCAGCAGGCCGGACAGGAGCACGCTGATGGCCTCGACGACCGCCTGCCAGGTGCCGAGCCGCACGCCGAGCCCACGGACCTTCTGCGACTGGCGCGCGTAGTTGTCCGCGAACGTCTTCTCGCCGCCGATCCCGCGCAGGATCCGCAGCCCGGTGGCGATGTCCGTGGCCATGGAGGTCAGCGTGGAGTTCTCGGTCCGCTCAGCAGCCTGCGCGGCGGTCAGCGGACGCAGCACCGGGGTGGAGGCCGCCAGCAGCAGCGGCGTGGCCACGAGGACGAGCAGGCCCAGCGGAACCGACGTGGTGAGCATGAGCGCGGTGGCCACGAGGAAGCTGATGAGCGCGGCCAGCGCGCCGCCGAAGGCTTCGACGGTGGCACCGAACTGGTTGCTGTCCGACGAGGCGACGCTCAGCACCTCGCCCGTCGGCACGCGGCGGTTGAGGACGTGCCCCAGCCGCACGGCCTTCCGCGAGACGCGGCGCTGCGTGCCGTAGATCCCGAGCAGCCACATGCGTACCGCGTAGGTGTGGAACAGGATGCCGCCCACGACGCCGAAGGCGATGACGCCCAGCAGCAGCGCCACCCAGCCGACCGTCGCTGGCAGGTCCTGACGCAGGACGCCGGCGTCGATGGCCCGTCCCAACAGCCAGGGGGTGAGCGCGCCCGGCACCATCCAGGACGAGGCCGCCAATGTCATGGCGGGAACGACCCAGCCGAAGGAGCGGATGAGCCAGAAGAGGAACCGGCTGGGCGAGCGGGTGTCGGGCGCGTCGCTGGCGGAAATGGGCGGAGGGAAGTCGAAACGGCCGCGATGGGGCGAGAGCATGGGAGTTCCTTGACGCGTCAGGGCGACGCAAAAAACGATCCGAAAGGAGGGGTGGACGCAGAGCGTCAGAGGGCGCAGTGGTGGCTCAGGCGGCAGCAGCGCGCGGACGGCCGAGGAGCGCGACGAACGCTGCCAGCACGGTTGTGTTCAACATTGCGGCACCTCCTATCGACGTCGCTGGCAACGCTACGCGCCGGTCTGAGAGTCTGTCAACCCGCCACGGAGATCACGCCGGGCAGGGCTCTTCGCTCAGGCGCTCAGACGCCCTGCGGCAGCGTTGATCCGCTCATCCGTGGCTGTCAGCGCGACGCGGACGTGCTTGGCCGCGGCGGTGCCGTAGAAGTCTCCGGGGGCGGCGAGGATGCCGCGCTCCGCCAACCAGTCGATGGTGACGCGGCAGTTCTCGCCGCGCGTGGCCCACAGGTACAGCGAGCCCTCGGAGTGGTCGATGCGGAAGCCGGCCGCCTCGAGGGCGGGCTTCAACACAGCCCTCCGCGCCAGGTACCGCTGACGCTGCGCCTCGACGTGGCCCTGATCCCCCAACATCGCGGCCATCGCGGCCTGGATGGGCGCCGGCACCATCATGCCGAGGTGCTTGCGCACGCCGATCAACGGCTGGACGACGGCGGGATCGCCCGCGAGGAAACCGCCGCGGTAGCCGGCGGCGTTGGACCGCTTGGAGACGGAGTGCACGGCCAGGAGACCGCCGAGGTCACCGTCGTTGACCCGCGGGTCGAGCACCGAGATGGCCTCGGCGTCCCAGGCGAACTCGCCGTAGCACTCGTCGCTGGCGAGCACGGCGCCCACCCTGCGGGCCGCGGCGACGAAGGCCCGGAGCTCCTCGAGCGACAGGATGCGGCCCGTCGGGTTGGCCGGGGAATTGATCCAGATCACCCGCGCGTTGGCCGGGACGGCCTCAGGATCGTCCAGCGGCACCGTTTGGGCGTTCGCTACCAGCGCACCCACTTCGTACGTCGGATAGGCGCATTCGGGGAAAACGACGGCGTCTGACGGCCCCAGCCCCAGGAGGAGGGGCAGCCAGGCGACGAGTTCCTTGGTGCCGACGACGGGCAGGATGCCCTCGTCGACGAGTGGGACGGAGGCCCAGCGCCGCTGCAGGTAGGCCCGGATGGACGAGCGGGTCTCCGCCGCGCCCCACACCGTCGGGTAGCCGTGCGCGTCACCGGCCGCGGTCAACGCATCGATGGCAAGCTGCGGGGTGGGGTCGACGGGCGTGCCGACCGACAGGTCGACCAGGCCGCCCGGGTGGGCGCTGGCGACGCGCTTCGCGTCAGCCAGCGTGTCCCAGGGGAAATCCGGCAGCCGGGCCCCCAGGCCCATCAGTTGGCCTGCGGCGGCAGCGCCTCAACTACCGGGTGGTCCTTGTCGATGGTGCCGAGCTTGGCGGCGCCACCGGGTGAGCCGATCTCGTCGAAGAACTGGACGTTGACGTCGTAGAACTCCGCCTGCTCTTCCGGCACGTCGTCTTCGTAGTAGATGGCCTCGACGGGGCACACCGGCTCGCAGGCGCCGCAGTCGACACACTCTTCCGGGTGGATGTAGAGCATCCGGTTGCCCTCGTAGATGCAGTCGACGGGGCACTCTTCAACGCAGGCGCGATCCTTCACATCAACACACGGCAATCCGATGATGTACGTCACAGTTTCTCCTCACAAGCGGGCGTGCCCCAGCTTAGCGCTACCTGGCAGGAGGGCCCACCCGTCAGGGCTCGCAGATGATGCGATCGCCCGCGCTGTACTTCCAGCTGTAGGGCTCCCTCTTGACAACCTTGCCGTCCTTGTGGAAGAGGCGTTCCCAGTTCACGGTGAAGCCCTGGATGGGCGCCTGCGGCTCACAGGCCGGGTCACCCGTGACGGTGCGTTCCTTGCCGGTGTAGAAGCCGGACTTCGTCAGCTCCGTGGAGGTGACCTTGTCCCAGGTGGGCTTGGACCAGATCTTGAAGGTGATCGAGCCGCGCTTCGACGACGAGGAGGGGTTGATGTAGCCCTGGATGATCGCCGGGTACTCGGTGTTGTTCTGGAAACGCATGTCCAGGGAGCCGTAGTAGACCGTGGCCTCACGGCCGGCCGGGTAGCGGTCGAAGTAGAGGCTGTGCGGTTTGTGCTCGACGTCCTTGAAACCGGCGAAGAAGCTGGCGTTGAAGAGGGTGGTGGCTGCCTGCGAGATGCCCCCGCCGGATTCCTTCACGAGGCGGCCCTTGTTGATCACGTAGCCGTCCACGTAGCCGTTGGCGGTCGTCCGCTCGCCCAGGGTGTCGTTGAGCGAGAAGGTCTCGCCCGGCATCAGGACGGTGCCGTTGACGCTCTTGGCGGCCTGTCCCAGGTTGTTGTTGCGGTAGTCCGCGTGCGGGTAGTTGGTGGTGAATTCGCCGATCACGGTGAACGCCCCGAGTGCGGTGGCCTTCGCCGTCGGGTACTCGGGCTCCACAGTCTCCACCTCGACGGGCACCGTGCGGGCCTCGCCGGTGGCCGTGGCGGCCTTCTCGACGGCGGCTGCAAAGGCCTCCTCCGTGAGCTCCTTGCCGGTGACTGCGGGCACGACGACGACCTTGCCCCCCTCGAACGTGAAGCTGGCGTCCTTGGCCTCGGTGAGCTTCAACGCTCGCCGCGCCTCAGCGGTCTGTTCGAACAATGTGGCCGTGTCGAGGGTGCCCACGATCTTGTCGTCCTGCACCTCGAGCGTGGCGGCCTCCGCCAGCGAGCCCGGGGCGATCTCCATCTGCACGCCGCCGTGGGTGAGGATGACCGGTCCGCTGATGAGCGGCTCCGCGAAGTTCTTCACCACGTCGTCGACCATGGCGTCGGTGACCTTCGCCGGGGTGTTGACGAGGGTGACCGCCACGTTGCCCTTGCCCTCTTCGAACGCGGCACGGGCGGTCTCCACGGTGGCGTCGACGTCCATGGCCTGCGCGTCCGTGGCAGGAGTGCGCACGATCTTGCCCCCGTCGAATGCGACGGTGGCGTCGACGCCCTCGACGGCGAACTCAGGCGCCTTGGCCTCGATCGCCGAGCGGAGCGCGGCCTCGTCCACGGTGCGCTGCACGGCGACCTCACGGCCGCCGGTGAGGGTCTCGTAGATGTCCGCCGGGTTCCAGCTGTGGCCGCCCCCCGCCGCTTGGACGGTGGCCTCGTAGTCGAAGCCCAGCCCGGCCTCCGAGGGGACGATCTCCGTCGACACGCTGCCCGCGCTGAGAGTGACCGGTTCAGCGAGCTTGGGCGCGATCTCGGTCTCGAGCTTCGCCCGGGCCTGCTCGGGTGACATCCCCCCGATGGGCACGCCGTCGACGGCGGCCTGCGCCGGTACCTGGTTGCCCGCCACGAAATAGGCGGCCACATAGGCGCCGCCCACGAGGATCAGTACCCCGATGATGCAACCGATGACAATCTTGCTGGCTCTACTCACGTCCACCCCTCGTGTACCGCGGCGGTACAAGCGGGTCCATCGTACGTTTAAAGGTCAACCGCTCCCAAACAACGTCACGAGATTCGCAGGTTCCAGGGCATGCTCAGTGCGCCCTGACTACGGATGCCGAGGCTGCCGGCCAAGGAGACGAGCATCTGCTCGGGCCCTGCCAGGGTCGCTCCCCCTGAAACCGCCTCCGAGGAGGTGGCCGGCTTGATGAGGTCGAAGAGCCCGGAGTCCCCCACGTGGCTGATCTTCACGGCCTCCGGATCGAGGCCGGCGAGGTCACAGGCACGTTCGACGGCCAGCCGCTGCCCACCGAGATGGTCCACCAGGCCACGCTCCTTCGCGTCGGCGCCCGTCCAGACGCGGCCCCGGGCGAGGCGCTCGAGGTCGTCGTAGGCCATGCCGCGGTCCGCCGCCGCGAAGGTGGTGAAGTCCAGGTAGATGCGGTCCAGCCAGCGGTCGAGCCGCTCCCAGTCCTCCTGCGAGAACTCATGGGCGCTGGAGAACGTGCCGGCCGCAGCCCCGACCGGGATGGTCTCGCGCACCAGGCCGAGCTTGTCGTAGAGCCTCTCGGTCACCATCTTGCCGGCGAGGACGCCGATGGACCCCGTCAAGGTGGACGACTGCGCCACGATCTCGTTGCAGGGCATCGACACGTAGTAGCCGCCCGAGGCCGCATACGCGCCCATGTGGGCGACGACCGGCTTGTCGGCCTCCCGCAGGCGCAGGACAGAGCGCCGGATGAAGTCTGAGGCGACGGCTGAGCCACCTGGCGAGTCCACCGCGAAGACGACGGCCTTCACCTCGTCGTCTCGCAGCGCGGCCCGGAAGTGCTCGTCGACGACGTCTGCCCCGGCCTGTTCGCCGCCCATCGGAGAGCGAACGCCGCGGCCGGTGACGATGGAGCCGCGGAGGCTGACGACGGCGACCTTCGACTGCTTGGGGCGCAGCTTCTTCATCAGGGCGGCGCGCGACGTGTAGCGGTGCGCGAACAGCAGGTTCTCAGGCTCGGCACCCCATTCCTTGAGGGTGTGGGCGTAGGCCTCGTCGCGGTACCCGACGTGGTCGATGAGACCGAGGGTGAGGGCCCGCTGCGGCTCGACGGGCGAGGAGTTCACTGCCTCCCACACTGTGTCGGCGGTGAGCCCACGGAGCCGGGCGACGTCGTCGACCATCCTGTCGACGATGGACTGGCCGATGCGCTGCATCATCTCGCGGTGCGGTTCGGTGACCGTGTCCGCGGCGAAGGTGTTCGCGGCGCTCTTGTACTCGTGGCGCTGGCCGAACTGCGGCTCGACGCCCACCTTGTTCAGAAGGCCCTTGAGCAGGGTGATCGACAACTCCACGCCCTCGATCGAGAGCATCCCGGTGGGCTGCACCCAGACCTTCTGCGCGGCCGCGGCCAGGCGGTAGCCGCCCAGGCCCTGCACCAGCTCGCCGAAGGACTCGGCCCAGGCCATCGTCTTCTTCTTCTCCCCGAACTTCTCGATCAGCCCCGCGACCTCCTCGAGGTTCGCGAGCTGGAGTTGCGTCGGGTTGGCGTGCACGATCAGCCCCAGCACGCGGTCATCGTCTGCCGCGGAGTGGAGGTGTTCACGTAGGGCGGAGATGGTGGGGCTGTTGATCAGTTGGATGGCCTGCAGCGGATTGGTCGGCTTCGCGACCAGCACCCCCCGCGCCATGTCCAGTTCGAGTACCACCGGCTTGTCGCCGACGATCTTGCCAAGCACGTCCTTGAGGCTCATGGGCCAAGGATACTTGCGACCTCCAGCCGCAACCGTGGATCCGGCGAGGCCCACGACGCGACCGGAAATGCAGCAGCCCCGCCCACTTCCGTGGACGGGGCTGCCGCGTACCCCTGCCGGGGGTGCGGGTCAGAGTGGGCTGGGCGTCAGAGGATGCCCTTGGCGGTGGCGGCCACGTTCTCGGCGGTGAAGCCGAACTCCTCGAAGCACTTGGCACCCGACGCCGAGGCGCCGTAATGCTCGATGCTCACCGAGGCGCCCTTGGCGCCGACGTACTTGCCCCAGCCCATCTCGATGCCGGCCTCGACGCTCACGCGTGCGGTGACCGACGCGGGCAGCACCGATTCCTTGTACTCGTCGGACTGCTCCTCGAACCATTCCTGGCACGGCATCGACACGACCCGGGTGGGCACGCCGTCGGCCTCGAGGAGGTCCTGCGCATCGAGCGCCACGGCGACCTCGGAGCCGGTGGCGATGAGGATCAGCTTCGGCTCTGCGGAGGCCTCGCTCAGCACGTAGGCACCGTTGGCCACTCCCTCGGCCGAGGCGTACTTGTCCCCGCGGGCGACGGTGCGCAGGTCCTGACGCGACAGGATGAGGCCGGCCGGACGGTCCGTGCGACGCAGCAGCTCACCCCAGGCGACGGACGTCTCGTTCGCGTCTGCCGGGCGCACGACGTCGAGCTTCGGGATGGCCCGCAGCGCGGCGAGGTGCTCGATGGGCTGGTGGGTGGGGCCGTCCTCGCCGACACCGACGGAATCGTGCGTCCAGACGAACACCGAGGGCAGGTTCATGATGGCGGCCAGCCTGACGGCGGGGCGCATGTAATCCGAGAAGACCAGGAACGTGCCCCCGTAGGCCCGCGTGAGGCCCGAAAGGTTGATGCCGTTGACGATGCCACCCATGGCGTGCTCGCGGATGCCGAAGTGCAGGGTGCGGCCGTACTGGTTGCCGGCCCATTCCTTGGTGGTGCGTTCCTTGGGCAGGAACGAGGGCTCGCCCTTCATGGTGGTGTTGTTGGAGCCAGCGAGATCGGCGGAACCGCCCCACAGCTCCGGCAGCTGGTCTGCCAACGCGGCGAGCACCTCACCGGAGGCGGCGCGGGTGGACTTCTTGCCCTCCTCGAACACCGGCAGGGAGAAGTCCTCGGGCAGCTTGCGTGCCGAGACCCGCTCCAGCAGCGCGTTGCGCTCCGGGTTGGCCTGCTTCCAGGCCTCGAACTTGGCGTCCCACGCCTCGCGGGCGGCCTTGCCGCGTGCAGCCGCGTTCTCGCGGGCATGCTTGACAGCGTCGAGATCCACGGCGAAGGGCTCCTGCTCGAAGCCGAGCACGTCCTTGAGCGCCTTGATCTCCTCGCCACCGATCTTGGATCCATGGACTGCGGCCATGCCCTGCTTGGTGGGCATGGGCCAGCCGATGACGGTGGTCAGCTTGATGAACGACGGCTTGTCCGTGACCGCCTTGGCGGCCTCGATGGCGTCGTACAGCGCCTCGACGTCCTCGGTGTACTCGGTGCCCCCGTTGGTCCAGTCGACGTGCTGCACGTGCCAGCCGTAGGCCGCGTAGCGGGCGCTGACGTCCTCGCTGAAGGCGATGTCCGTCTGGCCTTCGATGGTGATGCGGTTGTCGTCGTAGATCAGGACGAGGTTGCCCAGGTTCTGGGTGGCGGCCAGCGACGAGGCCTCCGACGCGACACCCTCCTGGAGGCAGCCGTCACCCGCGATCGTGTAGATCATGCGGTCGAACACCGATTCGCCCTCAGGGGCATCCGGGTCGAACAGGCCACGCTCACGGCGGGCGGCCATGGCCATGCCGACGGCGTTGGAGATGCCGGCGCCCAGCGGCCCGGTGGTGCACTCCACGAACTTCGTGTGCATGTACTCCGGGTGACCTGGCGTCTTGGCACCCCAGGTGCGCAGTGCGGCGACGTCGTCGAGTTCCATGTCCATGCCGGCCAGGTACAGCTGGGTGTACTGGGTCAGCGACGCGTGGCCGGCCGACAGGATGAAGCGGTCACGGCCCAGCCACAGGTGATCCGTGGGGTCGCTGTTCATCACCTTCTGGTACAGCAGGTAGGCAGCAGGGGCGAGGGACACTGGCGTCCCGGGGTGGCCGTTGCCGACCTTCTCGACGGCGTCGACGGCGAGGATGCGGGCCGTATCGACGGCGCGGGCATCCTTCTCGGTCCACTCAAGAGTCACAGTTGTTCCTAACTCGTAGCTGTGCAGCGCAGCGCATGCTTCCTTGCTGCGGCGTTCATGCGCGCAAGCCTATCTTGCGCTTCCCCGTAACCACGGTGTCGGGTGGGGCAATCGGTGCAACATTGGGCAACTGCCCAACTTCACCAGGAGCCGCCGCCTCCCCCGGTGCTGCCTGAATCCGGGAAGAACAGGTGACCCGGCACGCGGGCCGCGTCGAGGGCCTCCTGGTCCGGGGCCTCCTGCTCCTTCTCCTCGGTTTCCCGGGGCTGGCCGGGCGCGACGGGGCGGACAGTCTCGCCCAGCGCTTCGCGCACCAGCTTCTGGATCCCCTCGCCGCTGGAGGGATCGAACTTTCGGATCTCAGCCATTCATCGCTCCTCAGTCACAGGCGGCTCAGCCGACCAGGGGAACACGATCCACTTGTCGGTGGCCTTCCAGACGTAGTCCGGCTCCACAATCGTACGTGGCTTGGAGAACAACACCGCCGAGCGGACGTCGGCGCCGAAGCCGCGCAGCAGCTTGATGACGAGCTGCAGGGTGCGGCCGGAATCAGCCACGTCGTCGACGACGAGGATCTTGCGCTCCGCGATGGATTCGGTGTCCAGCATGGGCGCCAGCAGGATGGGATCCGGCAGCGTCTCGTTCACATCGGTGTAGAACTCGACGTTGATCGCATCCGAAAGTTTGACGCCCAAGGAATAGCTCATGGCACCGGCCAAGGTGAGGCCGCCCCGTGCGACGGCGATGATGATCTCGGGGAGAAACTGCGATGCGGCCACGGCGGACGACAACTCGCGCTGGGCGTCACCGAAACCTTCCCAGGTGAGAACTTCCTTGTCAGTGAGATCCCGAGCGTCCGCGTGATAAGCCATGGGGCAATGTTAGTGGGTAGGAATCGGGGGCCGTCCCCACCCTTGCGCTCAGCTCGGCTCGTTGCTCTCGAAGATCATCGTCATGAACACCACGTCGAGCCAGCGGCCAAACTTGCGGCCCACCTGCGGGAGCCGCCCGGCCACCTCGAAGCCCAGCCTGCGGTGGAACGCGATCGAATCCTCGTTCGAGCCGTCCACGACGCCCAGCATGACGTGCACGCCGCGGCCCTGCGCGTAGTCGATGAGTGCCGTCATCAACATGCGACCGGCCCCCGCCGTCCGGTGCCCGGAGCGGATGTAGACGCTGTGCTCGACGGTGTGGCGGTAGCCCTCCAGGGGGCGGAACTGGCCGTAGCTGGCGTACCCGATGATGAGCCCGTCGGGGTCCTCCATGACGAGCACCGGGTAACCGGTGGCGGTGAGCCGTTCGAACCACTTCTGGCGGTCGGCGACCGACACGGGCTCGAGTGCATAGGACGCCGTCGTACCCACTCCGGCCTCGTTGTAGATGTCGGTGATAGCCGGGATGTCGCGGATATGGGCAGGGCGAATGGTCGGCATGGCTCCATCGTAGGGCGCTCGCCCGGTGGGCTACTACGCTCGACGCCATGAGGATCCACGAACTGAGCGGAGCCTGGGGCACCGCGCGTGTCGCAGAATTGGGTGGCTGCGTCCTGTCCTGGCGCCCGAGGGGCGGAGACGACGTGCTCTTCCTGTCGAAGGACGCCCAACTGGTCCCGGGCACCATGTGGCACGGCGGCATCCCGGTCTGCGCGCCGTGGTTCGGCACCGGGCAGGGCGACTGGGACGTGCCCCACGGCCACGGGCTCGTCAGCCGGGTGCCGTGGCGGACGGATCTCCTCGAGCAGAACGACGACGGAGCCAAGCTGGTGCTGACGCTCACCTCGGCAGACGTCGCCCACCTGCCGGGCGCCCAGCGTTACCCCGACGACCTCACCTACCGCCTCGACATCACCATCGACGTTGCCGCGCTCACCGTCGCGCTCACGATCGGCTCCCCCACCCGCGAGGTCTCCGTCGACCAGGCCTTCCACCCCTACCTGCGCATCGACGCCACGGCGGCCACGGTGACCGGGCTCGAGGACGTGGACTTCCAGGACGTCCCGCACGGGTGGCGGCCCGGGCGCGACGCGGATCCGCTCACTTTCGGAGAACACACCGATCGTGTCTATGCCGAGGCCCCGCCCCTGTTCCTCAGCGACGTCCGGCGTACCCGCCGGCTCAGCAATCACGGCGCGAGCCGCACCGTGGTGTGGAATCCGGGCCCGGCGAACACCGACGTGGGCGAGGAATGGCGCGAATTCGTCTGCCTCGAGTACGGCACTGTGCGCGACGGCGCAGTCACCATCCCGGCCGGCGGGGACCACCGGTTGGCGATGACGATCGAGGTGTGATTCAGCCCCGGTAGACGGTGGTTTCGGCGGGCAGACCCATGCCTCCCTCCAGGGGTGCATCGCCCGTGAAGACGCAGCCCAGCGTTGGCGAGTACAAGCAGACACCGGCATGACCGTTCGGCGCCCGGACCGCCTGCAGCGTCACCGCCCCGACGGTGAACTCCTGGCCGACGTGGGGCGTGGCCCAGACGGGCGCACCGGTGCGCTCCTCCAGCCTGCGCACCGCGTCGTTGCCGGCGGGGTCCGTGGTGTAAACGACGCCGACCACGCGCCGCCCGTCGACCATGTCGAGGATCGTGTCGGGATCAGCCACGGCATTGACGGCGATCACCTCACGCTCGTCGCCCACCAGCCACGTGTTCCGTCCACCCTCGGTGGCCGCCAACATGACTGGAGGCATACTGTCGTCCCCCAAAATTGACTGCATACGGGTCAGCGTAACCCCGCCCCCCACCCTGGGGGGAGGGTTTGGCAGGTCCCGCAATGCTAATCCGCATCCCTGGCCCCCGGGCCGCCCCCTACAGTGGAATCCACAGTCAGGGAGGGGTCTCGAGATGGCACGTGCACTGATCGTCGTCGACTGCCAGGTCGACTTCTGCGAGGGCGGCGCGCTGGGCGTCGAGGGCGGCAACGCGGTGGCGGAGGGGGTTGCGGAACTCCTGGCGTTGCGACACGGCTACGACTACGTCGTGGCCACCCGGGACCACCACATCGACCCCGGCGCGCACTTCTCGCCCACGCCGGACTTCGTCGACTCCTGGCCCCCGCACTGCGTCGTCGGGACGGCGGGGCAGCAGCTCCACGAGGCGCTGCGCACCTATCCTTTCGACGCCGTCTTCGACAAGGGTTCGTACCGCGCCGCCTACTCCGGCTTCGAGGGCACGATCGGCGCGCACGACGACGGCGTCGGGCTGGCGCAGTGGCTCGGCGAGCAGGGCGTCACCCGGGTGGACGTGGTGGGCATCGCCACGGATTACTGCGTGCGCGCCACGTCCCTCGACGCCGCTCGCGAAGGTTTCGACACCACGGTGCTCAGCAGGCTCACGGCCGCGGTGCACCCGGCGAACGTCCCGGCGGTTGCGGAAGAGGCCGCCGGGGAACGCATCACCTGGGCCTGAGCGGTTCGACGGGGTGCCCGGCCTCTGACCATGCGCTGAACCCGCCGTCGAGATGGGTCACGTCCGTGCGGC
This sequence comes from Tessaracoccus sp. ZS01, assembly GCF_022342445.1. NCBI lineage: Bacteria > Bacillati > Actinomycetota > Actinomycetes > Propionibacteriales > Propionibacteriaceae > Tessaracoccus > Tessaracoccus sp. ZS01. The sequence goes on from NZ_PQFE01000002.1 coordinate 93,650, forward strand.
CCATCTCGTGCAGGGCCGCCGCGGCCAGCGCTGAGCGCCAGGCCGAGCCGCAGTAGAGGACGAGCCTGCGCCCGTCGTCGAGGGACTTCCGGTAGTAGGGCGACGCCGGGTCCACCCAGAATTCGAGCATCCCGCGCGGCGCCCGGTAGGCACCGGGGATGACGCCGAGCTTCTCCAGTTCGCCCTGCTCGCGGATGTCGACGAACAGCACCGAGGTGTCGTCGAGCAGGGGGAGGGCGTCGTCGATCGCCACGGGTGGCACGACGCTGTTGGCTTCGGCCACGAGGTCCTGCGCCGTGCGGCGCAGCGGTTGTCCGGGGGCCCGCGTCATCCGTGCAGGTATTTGACGAGGTGTTCCTGCTCCGTCTGCAGTTGGTCGATCCTGCTCTTGACGATGTCGCCGATGGAGACGATCGCGGCGAGGTGCCCGTCGACCATGACCGGCAGGTGCCGCGCGCGGAACCTGGTCATGTCCGTGGCCACGGCGGCCAGTTCGTCGTCCATGCCGCAGGTATGCACGTCGGAATCCATGACGTCGGAGATGGGCCTGTCGAGAAGGTCCGGACCGAATCTGCGGAGGCCCTGCACGATGTCGCGCTCGCCGACGATGCCGGTGACCGTGTCGTCGTCGTCCGTGATGACCACGGCGCCGATGCGATGTTCGGCCAGGAGGTCGACGAGGTGCCGCACGTCCTGGTCAGCACGCGCGGTGATGACCGAGCTGCCCTTGTTGTGAATGACTTCATTGATCCGCATGCCCCAAACTAACGCGTCCGTGGGGGCGTGCGCAGCACTTCGCCGGTGTTACTCGCAGACTTCCCCGGTGTCCGACGGCTTTGCGTCGCCGTTGCCATTCCCGTTGCCATTCCCGTTGCCGTTCCCGTTGCCCAGGGTCTGGATCATGTCGAACGCCGGGAGCGACGCCGGCGGCACATTGACCACCTTCGCGGGCACACCGGCGACGGTGGTGTGGGGCTCGACGTCCTTCAACACCACTGAACCGGCACCGATCTTGGCGCACTCCCCCACCCGGATGTTGCCCAGCACCTTCGCGCCGGCGCCGATCATCACACCGCGGCCGATCTTGGGGTGGCGGTCGCCACCCTCCTTGCCGGAGCCGCCCAGGGTCACCTCGTGCAGCATGGAGAAGTCGTCCTCCACGACGGCGGTCTCGCCGATGACGACCGACGTGGCGTGGTCGAACATGATCGATTTGCCGATCCGGGCGCCGGGGTGGATGTCGACGGCGAACGCCTCGGAGATGCGGCTCTGGAGGTACAGCGCCAGGGGCTTGCGGTCATGGGTCCAGTAGAAGTGGGCCACGCGGTAGGCCTGGATGGACTGGAAGCCCTTGAAGTACAGCAGCGGGTTGGCGTAGCCGGGGCAGGCCGGGTCCCGCGTCACGACGGCCTGCAGGTCTGCCCGGATGGCCTCCTGGATGCATTCATCCTCGTGCAGCACGTCGTGGAAGATGTCGCGCAGGCCCAGCGCGGGCAGCGTGGGGCTGTCGAGCTTGCTGGCCAGGATGTAGGCCAGCGACTCCTCGACGTCCGGCTGGCTGAGGATGGTGGCGTGCAGGAACCCGGCCAGCAGCGGCTCATTGTCCGCGGCCTCGCGGCATTCGCGCTTGATCGCGTCCCAGATCTGGTCATCGGGCACGAGGCGGGCGGGATCCATGACGGCCTCCTGAAGTCGGGTCGTCCCTCAGGTTACCCGCAGCGCAGGCTCCGCTGAGCGTTGTTCGCCGTGGGCAATGGCTAGAGGAGGCCGCGGTCGAAGGCGACCCGCACCGCCGCGGCGCGGTCCCCCACCCCGAGTTTGCCGAACACCCGCGAGAGGTGGGTCTTCAACGTCGCCTCACTGATGAACAGCCGCGCTGCCGCCTCCCTGTTCGTGCCCCCTGCCGCGACCTCCCGCAACACCTCCAGTTCGCGCTCCGTCAACGACGTCCCGCCGCCCCTGCCGCTGAGCACGCTCAGGGCACGCGGCGTCAGCACCGGATGGCCGGTAGCGAGCTGGCGCACGGCGTCGACGAGGTCGTCGCGCGGGGTGTCCTTGAGGAGGTACCCGTCGGCGCCGGCCTCCAACGCATGCCGGATGTCCTGGTCCGTGTCGTAGGTCGTCAGCACGAGGATGCGCGGCCGGCTGGGGTGCCTGGCGCGCAGGGCGGTGATCGCGGGGACGCCGTCGCCGGCGGGCATCCTGAGGTCCATCAGCACGACGTCGGGATCGAGCTGCGCCACCAGCGCCACCGCTTCGTGACCGCCACCGACCTGGCCGACCACCTCGATGTCGGCCGCGTGCTCGAGGATCGCCACGATGCCGTCGCGGACGATGGGATGGTCATCGGCGATCACGACGCGGATCATCGCCACCTCCCAGGGAGGGTCGCCGTCACGATGGTGCCCCGCCCGGGCGCCGAATCGACGGTGAGCTCACCGTCGGCCTCCGTGGCCCGGCCCCGCATGCCCGGCAACCCGACGCCGGAGCGCGTCGACGAGGGCTCGAAGCCGGCGCCGTCGTCGGCGATGGTGACCCGCACGTGGTCGTCCTCGTAGCCCAGCTCGATCTGCACGTTGCCGGCGTGGGCATGCTTCCGGGCGTTGGAGAGCGCCTCCTGCGTGATGCGCAGCAGCGCCGGGTCGTTGGCGCTGGGGCGCGCCTCACCGTCGACGATCAGCCTGGCCTCGCCGCCCTCGGCCTGGCGCCAGGCCATCAGGAGGTCGCCCAGGGCGGAGGGCAGATCGGCCTCGTCGAGGCGCGGCGACGACAGCGCCCGCACAGCGCGGCGAGCCTCGGCCAAGGCCTTGCGTGCTGTCTCGTCGACCAGTTCGAGCCTCCGTTCCCGCTCGCCCCCGTCGTCGGTGCTGGAGAACGCCGCGAGCTGGGCGATGATCGCCACCAGGTCCTGCGCGACGGTGTCGTGGATCTCTCGGGCCAACCGAGCGCGTTCCTGCGCCACGCCGGTGTCGCGGGCCTGGTGCACCAGTTCGGCCTGCAGTGCCGCGTTGGCCTCCTGCGACCGCACCAGCTCGTCGTTGGTGCGCTGCAGTTCGTCGGCGCGCTGCCGGCGGGCCTTGTCGGCGCACCCCATCGTGACGGCGATGGTGAGGTTCACCGTCAGGAACAGGGCCAGGAACAAGGGCGTGAACAGCGCCGACGGCGGCCCGCCCGTCTGGGAGACGGCGCAGACGACGGCCGTGGCCACCACCCCGGCGGTCGCATCCCTGCCGCGGAGATGGCGCTGGGAATCCTCGTAGCCGTAGAAGGCGTACAGGCCGAACAGCGGGTTGAGCAGCACCAGCGGCACCACGACTGCGGCGTTGCCCCAGAAGGCGAACCGGGACCGCGCGGAGCGTGGCGTCTGGCTCGCCAGCAGCCAGCGGGCGGCGGCGGCCACCAGCGTCAGCGCCACGAACCAGGGCACCGTCTCCGGCCGGAAGAGCCCCGGCGCGAGGTTGACCAGCACGAGCGCCCCGGCCAGCGAGAAGCCGAGCAGGATCAGCGGGGCCACCGGCCAGTCGCGCTTGAGCATGCCTCTATCCTCCACCACCCCCTCCTCTCGTCTGCGTCACTCCCAACGGAAAGTCTTCAGCGCCACTGCGATGCCGATCACGGCCCACACCAGGCAGACGATCACGCTGGTCGCCGGGGAGGCGACCCATCCGGAGGCCGGGCTTGTCGAGACGCCGAACATGGCGTCGGTCATCAACTGCGTGGCGGCACCGCCCGGCATCAGGTTCGAGACGGTGGTCAGCCAGTCCGGGAACAGGGCGCGCGGGAACCACATGCCGGCGGCGAACCACTGGGTGGCGGCGACGGCGGTGCCGATGCCGCTGGCCGCCTTGGGGCTGGGGATCAGCGCGCAGAGCACCGTGCCGAGGGCGAGGAACGCCGCCGTCGACAGGACCACCGCCAGCGCGTAGCGCACCGGTTGGACTGCGCCGCCGACCCCGAAGAACAGCGGCGTCACGGCGATGATCAGGGCGGCGCCCAGGCTGAGCACCACCATCACGGCGAGGAACGCCTTGAGCAGGTTCCCAACTGTGGCGGGCGTCGTGCGCAGCCTGCGCAGGAAGCCGAGCTCGCGGTAGTCGCCCAGCACCTGCGGGAGCAGCACGAGGCCGGTCATGGAGATCACGAACATGGTCAGGGTGGGTGTGTAGGCCTGGCTGACGCTCAACCCGCCGAAGGCCTCGTTCGGCTGACGGGCGGCGGGAATGGCGGCGATCACGATGGCCGCCAGGATGGGCAGGGCCATCCAGACGACGACACCGGGGGTGCGGGCGAACATGCGCACCTCGTTGCGGAACAGGGCGACGGTGGCGTTCATGCGACTGGTTCCTTCCAGGTCAGCTCGAGGTAGGCCTCTTCGAGGGAGCGGTGGCCCTCGGCGAGCACCGACGGAGGGGCGTCGGCGACCACCACGCCGTCGTCGATGACGAGTACCCGGTCGCAGAGGTAGCTGGCCTCCTCCATGGAGTGCGTGACCAGGATGATGGTCACGCCGGTGTCGCGCAGAGCGGTGAGATAGCGCCAGATCTCCCGGCGGGCCGACGGGTCGAGGCCGGTGGTCAGTTCGTCGAGGATCGCGATGCGGGGGCGGCCGATGAGCGCCAGCGCCACCGAGAGCCGCTGCTGCTGACCGCCTGAGAGCTGCTCGAAGCGCTTGTTCGCGTGGTCTGCGAGGCCGAAGCGGCGCAGGAGTTCGTCAGAGGGCACCGGGTCTGCGTAGAACGAGCCGAAGAGGTCGAGGGCCTCGCGCGCCCTGATCTTGGGCGGCAACTGGCACTGCTGGAGTTGCATGCCGACGAGGCTGCGGAACCCCCGGGGGTCGTCCGCGGGGTCCATGCCGTCGACTGAGATGGACCCCCCGTCGCGGCTGCGGAGGCCGCCGATGCATTCGACGGTGGTGGTCTTGCCGGCGCCGTTGGGGCCGAGGATGCCCAGGATCTCACCCTCGTCCACGCTGAGGTTGATGCCGTTCAATACGCGGTGAGGGCCGTAACTCTTGAGCAGTCCGGAGACATGGATCAGTGCCATGTCTCCATCATTCCGCGGCCGGAGCCCCGGCGGGTCAGCCAGGAGGATCGACGCGGGGTCATCCGATCGGATGATTCGCTGCCGCCCGGGAATCAGTCTTCGGAGCTCGGGCCGTAGCGGCTGTCGCGCTCCTCGTCCAGGGACTCCTTGAACTCGGTTTCGACGTCGAGTTCCACCCCGTCGAGGGCGGCCATGTAGTCCATGTCGGGATCCGGGATGTCCTCGCCGTCCATGAATCCGATCACGTCTGGGTGCCAGGACAGGCCGCGTCGCTCGTCGCCCTTGATGGGCTCGGTGTCGACGTCCGGGACACCGTCGAGGTTCATGTCCGCCCGGCGCGCCATCCGAGCGTCCCGCGACAGCGCGATGGCGCCCGCGATGGCCGAGACCGCGGTGCCCAGCAGCACGCCGATCTTGGCGCCGGCGGTGTGGGTGCCGTCGGCGAACGAGAGATCCGCGATCAGCAGCGACACCGTGAAGCCCATGCCGCAGACCAGGCCGATGGGCAGGAGGTCCCTCAGCCCGATGGCGTCCGGGAGGCGCAGCGGGGTGAGCTTCGTCACCAGGGTGGTGGTGAGCAGGACGCCGGTGATCTTGCCGATGAACAGGCCCGCGACGATGGCCAGCACCACCGGCTGCAGGAGGATGTCGCCGATGCCCTCGCCTGTGATGAACGTCACGCCGGCCGCGAAGAAGGCGAAGATCGGCAGCACGAGGCCGGCGGAGTACGGCTGGAGCGCGTTGTTGATCGTGTGCGTGCGCGCCTCCTCCTCGCCGTGGATGGGGCGGGCCGGCACGCAGAAGCCGAGGATGACACCAGCGATGGTGGCGTGCACGCCGGAGGAGTGCATGAACCACCAGGCGGCCAAGGCCAGCAGCACCAGCACCCAGCGCGGCCAGCGCCGGGTGCGCACCACGAACCAGAAGGCGACGGCGGCGGCGGCGGTGCCCAGCAGCATCGGGATGTTGAGGTCGCTGGTGTAGAACACGGCGATCACGATGATGGCCAGCAGGTCGTCCACCACCGCCAAGGTCATGAGGAACATGCGCAGCGCGCGCGGCAGGCCCCGTCCGAAGACAGCCAGCACCGCGAGCGCGAAGGCGATGTCGGTGGCGGTGGGGATGGCCCAACCGTGCGCGGCGCTGGAGTCGCCGATCAGGAGGATGACCAGCGAGAAGATGATGGCGGGCATCGCCATGCCGCCCACCGCCGCGAGGACGGGGACGGCCGCTTCCTTGAGGTTGCGGAGAGAGCCCACCACGAGGTCGTGCTTGAGTTCGACGCCGACGAGGAAGAAGAAGAGGGCGAGCAGCCCGTCAGAGGCCCAGGCCGCGAGGGGCAGGTCGAGGTGCCAGGCTTCGGGGCCGACGCGGTACTGCGACAACGCGTGATAGGCATCGGCCCACGGGGTGTTGGCCCAGATGAGCGCCACCATCGCCGCGGCGAGGAGCAGCGCTCCGCCGGTGGTCTCCCGGGTCACCCAGAGGCGGAGCCTCTCGGCCCTGGAGGGCCGTTCCATCACGTCGGTCGTCATTGATTCTCCAGTCCGTGGCGCTGGGTGATGTTCGCCAAATTACGCTTCTCACCCTGGCGGTCCTCCGGGTTGCCAATTGTTGCAGGGCACCGCAACGCTGCGAATCTACCGTCCACGCCAGATGGGGCGACGGGTGCCCCCGACGACGGAAACACCCGGCGCGCCAACGCACACCGGGTGTTCTGGTTGTGGAGCTGAAGCTCGGCTGAGCCTCAGGCTGCGAGCCGCTCCTCAGCGCCGCTGAAGGTGATGAAGGCCCCCGCGAAGCCCTCGATGATCGCGCGGAGGTTCTCCGACTGGATGGTGCCGTCCTCGCGCAGGTCGCCGTCGCGGAACTGGACGAACGCCTCGGGCTGGCCCATGACCTGCATGTCGAGGTGGGCGAGCACGTTGCGCAGGTGCTGCTGAGCCATGGCGGTACCGGCGCCCCCGGGCGAGGTGCCGATCACGGCGGCGGGCTTGCCGCCCCACACCGAGGTGCCCCAGGGACGGCCGCCCCATTCGAGGGCGTTCTTCAGCGCGGCGGGCACGGTGCGGGAGTACTCGGGGGAGACGAAGATCACGGCGTCGACGTCGGCGACGGCGGCCTTGAAGTCGAGGGCGACCTGGGGGTAGTCGACATCCGCGTCACGGTTGTACAACGGCAGGTCCGCGATGTTGACCTCGACGTATTCGACACCGGCCGGCAGCACGGTGCCGATCGCCTTGGCGAGGGAGCGGTTGATGGAGGTCGACGAGAGAGAGCCGACGATGTAGCCGATGCGCATGGAAAACCTTTCGAAGTTCATTGCTAGTTGAAAGGTTAACCACTTGGCGGAGGTATGCCAAATCGGCTCAGTGGGCGCGCGGTTCAGGCCTCGTCGAAGGCGTCGGGTTCCTCCGCGTACTTCGCCTCGAGCGCCTCCTGGAGCGCGGCGTCGTCGGGGATGAGGGCGTAGTAGTCGTCGTCCGCGCTCTGTTCCAGGTCCTCGAGTGCTTCCACGTCGCCGACGACCTCGGCGGACTCGGCCTCGATGCGCTTGATGAGCTCAGCCACCTGGTCCAGCCCCAGCCAGCGGTAGCCCTCCTTGGCTTCAGAGAGTTCCTCGGGGTCGATCGTCTCCACGGCGTGCAGGGCGCCCCCGTTCATCACCAGGCCGTGGAAGATCAGGGCTGCGGCGAGCGCGATGTCGCCGTCACCCTCTCCCCCGCCGTCGAGTGCGCGGTTCCAGATTCCGTCCAGGTTGCTCATGCGCGGAATTCTAGGCGGTTGCTTCGTGGTGTCCATTCCGCAGTCGGCGACGAGGAGTGGCCCGGGTGCTGACTACGCTTGATTCATGACGGCGATCGAGTTGACCGAGCACGACCTCCCCACCAGGGAGGAACTCGTGACGCTCTACGACAGCGTCGGCTGGAGTGTGTACACCACGGATCCCGAGCGCCTGTACGACGCGGTGAGCCGCTCGCTGCGGGTCGTGTGTGCCCGCGAGGACGGCCAACTCGTCGGCCTTGCTCGCGTCGTCGGCGACGGCCTGACCATCGTCTACCTTCAGGACATCCTCGTCGATCCCGCGCACCAGCGCAGGGGCATCGGCCGGCACCTGTTCGAGCGCATCCTGGAACCGTTCAGCGACGTGCGCCGGCAGGTGCTCATCACCGACGACGAGCCGGGGCAACGGAACTTCTACGAGTCGCTCGGCCTCACTGAGATCGCCGAAATGGCGCACCCGATCAAGGCCTTCGTCCGCTTCGCGTGAGTCATGAGCACCTTCCCCGGGCGTGCCGTGCACCCCGGGACGGAGCCAGTCAAACCCTTCTGCCGGCCCTGGATCGGTGTTAGTTTGAGCGCATCGCCGGCCCCGCCGGCCGGCGTCGACGCCTCCGGAAGGAACGCTCATGACCAGCATCTCCATCATCGGCACCGGCAGCATGGGACAGGCTCTCGCGAGCATGGCGAAACGGGGCGGGAACAACGTCCAGTCCATCGGCAGCGACGACACCTCCGAGGCCACCGGCGACATCGTGGTGCTCGCCGTCCCCTACCCCGCGGTCGACCAGGTCCTCACCCAGCGGGGCGCCAGTTTCGCCGGCAAGATCGTCGTCGACATCACCAACCCGGTGGACTTCGAGACCTTCGATTCCCTCACCGTGCCGGCGGACGGCTCCGCTGCGGCGGAGATCGCCCGCAAGCTGCCGGAATCGCGGGTGCTCAAGGCGTTCAACACCACCTTCGCCGCCACCCTGGCCGAGGGCAAGGTGGGCGACCTCACCACCACGGTGCTGATCGCCGGCGACGATGCCGACGCCAAGGCCAAGCTCGCAGAGGTGGTGAGATCCGGTGGGCTCAACGCGATCGACGCGGGCAGCCTGAAGCGCGCCCGCGAACTCGAGTCGATGGGCTTCCTCCAGATCACCCTCGCTGCCGCCGAGAAGTTGCCGTGGACCGCGGGCTTCGCCGTCGTCTCCTGAGGGTGGGTGACGCCGCAAGATGAGGTTACTGATCCTCGGAGGCACCGGATTCCTCGGCCGCGCCGTCGTGGCGGAAGCGCTACTGAAGGGCTGCGACGTGACCTGCCTGGCCCGCGGCAACGGACCGGTGCCTCGCGGGGCCGAACTGGTGCGTGCGGATCGGAACGACGACGACGCGCTGTCGGTCGTTTCCCCCGCGGGTTGGGACGCCGTGATTGACCTGTCGAGCCATCCGGGCCACGCCCGCCGGGCCGCCCGCGACCTGGACGCGCGCAGGTGGGTGTTCGTTTCGACGGGCAGTGTCTACACGCGGTTCGATTCGCCTGAGCAGGGCGAGGCTGCGGAGGTCCACGCGCCCCTCGAGGCGGACAGGATGACGGAGATGACGGAGTACGGGCCGGCGAAGGTCGCCTGCGAGGAGGCCTACCGACGGCGCTCCCCTAACCACACCATCATCAGGGCCGGCCTGATCGGCGGCGAGGGTGACTGGTCCGGCCGCTCCGGCTACTACCCGTGGCGCTTCGCCCATCCCACCGGCCCTGACGTGCTCGTGCCGGATCCCACTTTCCCGACAGCACTCATGGACGTGCGCGACCTGGCGGCCTGGATCGTGCACTGCACCGCCCACCCGGTGAACGGCACTTTCAACGCCGCGGGGGTGAGCACGACGCTGGCGGAGGTGTACGAACTGTCCCGCGACATCTCTGGTAGCCCCGCCGTCCCGCGGGTGGTGGACGACGCCACCCTCGTCGAAGCCGGCATCGCGCCGTGGGCCGGGCCCCGATCGCTCCCCCTCTGGGTGGACGACCCGGCCTGGCGCTACGCGGCGACACTCGACAGCCAGAAGGCCCGTGGCCACGGCCTGCGCACACGGCCCCTCCGCGAGACGCTCGCGGCCGCCCTCGCCTATGAGGACATCCGCACCGAGCCCCGACGCGCCGGCTTGACCGACGAGGAGGAGCTCGCGCTGCGCGAGTTCCTCGACGGGACATCTCAGGACTCCGCCCACCGAGACCGCGAAGGAACGCAGACATGAGTGGCCGCCTGCCGGACAAGCCCCTCCACGCCCCCGTGAACCTCCAGGACTGGCAGGACACGACGTTCCTGCACTGGGCCTACCCGCCGGATCTGGTGCAGCGGCTCCTGCCCCAGGGCCTGCGCGTCCAGCAGTGGGGCGGCATCACCTGGATAGGCGTCATCCCGTTCCGGATGGCCAACGTGCGCGGCCCGGGCATGCCGGTGGTCCCCGGCTGGAAGGCCTTCGCCGAACTCAACGTCCGCGCCTACGTGACGGCGCCCGACGGCAGCGAAGGCATCTGGTTCCTGGGGATGCTGGTGGCACGTTCCTCGTTCGCGTTGGCGCTGCGGACGATCGGCCTGCCCTACTGGGTCTCGAGCTCGGAGGTACGGACGGCGTGGCCCCGGATCGACTACCGCTTCGGCGCCCCGGGGCTCCTCGGCCCGCGGGTCAAGGACTGGTTCACCGCCACCGTCGAGGTGGGAGCACCGCTGACGGAGAAGGAGCGCACCCCGCTGGTGGACACCCTCACGGGGCGGTTCACCGCGTTCCACCGCCGCGGCATCATGTGGCAGACGCCCGTGGAGCACCAGCCGTGGCCGCTGCACCACGCATCCGTCGACGGCGAGCTCACCGCGCCACTGCGCTGGGTAGGGCTGCCGGAGCCGGACAGCCCGCCCATGATCCAGTCGTCGCCGGGCGTCAACGTGAAGCTGGCGAGCCTGCGGCCCGCTCCCATGCTTCGACTCCCCCATGCACCACCCGGAAGAGCCTATGCACCGTCGGCTGCACGCCAGTGAGGCTGCGGTGCACCTCCGGGCTGCGGGCCGCGAGCTTCGCCAGTAGGTGCTCCCATTCGAACGCCACCTGGCCGTCGGTGACGTCGATCACGTCCGCCGTGCGGGGCACGTCGAGGATCCGCGTGCGGTCAAAGGTGTAGCCGCGCTCAGTGGCGGCGTCGGCGATGCCGTCGAGAAATGCCGCCATCGCCGACAACGGTTCGGCGGTGGACCTGAACCGCACGAGTTGTGGATGGTGCACGTATCCCTTCGTGCCGCCGGCCAGCACCTTCTGCGCGAGGAGCGCCTCCCGCCACGCGGCGGTGAGGCCCTGCCTGTCGAGCAGCGAGGGGGTGAGGGACCAGAGTCGCATGCGTCAGGCGCGCCAGTTGGCCAGCGTGGCCGCCGACTGCTCGGCCAACGAAAGCTGCCACAACGGCCCGAAGGTGACGCGTCGGACGCCGAGCCGCGTGAGCGCCGCGAGGTCGCCCGCGCCGTGCCCCTTCACCGGATGGGCGGTCACGTTGACCGGCACCCGGACGGCCCGGACCAGGCGGGTGACCTGGTCTGCGGTGGTCAGCCCGACGGGATACACGGCCCGCGCGCCGGCCTGTTCGAGCAGCCTGACGCGCTCGACGGCCTCCTCGATGGGATCCTCGAAGCGGTCACCCAGCTTCGCGGCATCGGTGCGACCGTTGATGACGAAGGCGACCCCGGCCTCGTCCGCGGCCGCGCGGGCAGCGGCGATGTAGTCGGCGTGTTCCTGGCGGTCCCGGAGGCGCTTGCCCTCCGAATGCACCACGTCCTCGATGTTGGCCCCCACCGCGCCCACCTCGAGGAGCCGCGTGATGAGCTCCGCGGGATCCAGCCCGTAGCCGGATTCCACATCGGCGCTGACGGGCACGTCGACCTTGTCGACGATGCGCTTGACCACGGCCAGGTACTCGGCGAAGGCCATCTGCTCACCGTCGGCGCTCCCGATCGCGTCGGAGACGGGGTGGCTTCCGACGGTCAGCGCCTCGAAACCGGCGTCGACGGCGACGCGTGCGCTCCAGGTGTCCCACACCGTGGGCAGGACGAGGGTGCGGCCGGATTCGTGGGCGTCGGCCAGTTGTTGGGCTAGGACGGTGACGTCGGGCATGGTGAACCTCCTGAGTTCTCGTGTCCACCCTATGCGGGGGGCTGCATACCGGCCGGGTGCGTTCGGGTTCAGGCCCGCCGACGCAGCCCGAGGAACGCTGCGGCCACGAGGACCGCGAGGGCTGCGGCCACCGCCACGACGTTCCGCAGGGCGTGGTCCGCAGGGGCCTCCACCATGGCGGCGCGCACGGCGTCGTCGAAGTCGGTGAGGTCACCGTCGGGTGCGGGCACGTAGCTGTCGATGTCGTTCTCCCGGCAGAAGACCTCATGGACGAGACTGCCGATCAGGGGCTTGGCCACCCCCACATCGAGGGGGGTCACCAGTCCGATCCAGAGGCTGGCGAGGTGCGGGGTCAGGACCGGCAGCGTCACGATGAGTCGGTGCCGGAGGCCCGTCACCGCCGAGAACCGCTGCAGCATGTCGGCGTAGGTGAGTACCTCGGGGCCGCCGACGTCGAAGGTCCGGTTCACGTCATCGGGCAGGTCTGCGGCGCCCACGAGGTAGTGGAGGACGTCGTCGATGGCGATCGGCTGGATGCGGTTGTTCAGCCACTTCGGAGCCACCATCACCGGGAGGCGTTCCGCGAGATAGCGGAGCATGTCGAAGGACACCGACCCGTTGCCGACGACGACGGCGGCCTGGATGACGGCCGTGGGCACTCCGGACGCCAGGAGGATGTCGCCCACCTCCACGCGGGACGCGAGGTGCGGTGACAGTTCACCGTCGGGGTGGAGACCGCTGAGGTAGACGATGCGGCGCACGCCCGCCCGGGCCGCCGCGTCGCCGAACGTCTGGGCCAGGGCCCGGTCGCGCGCCGCGAAGTCATCGGCCTGACCCATCGAGTGGATGAGGTAGTAGGCCGTCTGCACTCCCTCGAACGCGGTGGCGAGGTCGTCGGCGGAGTCCGCGTCACCTTCGATGACCTCCACGCGTTGTCCCCAGCCCCGCTGTTCGATGCCTTCCTTGTGGCGGGTGAGCACGCGCACCCGCCACCCCTCGTCGAGGAGGCGTTGGGTGAGGAGGCCGCCGATGTAGCCGGTGGCGCCGGTCACGAGCGCGGTGCGGTCTGCGGGTGGGGACGCTTCGGTGGTCATGTCGGTTACCTCGAGATCTGTAGGACGGTGGGGAGCAGCAGGAGCATGCCGGTGGACCAGGTGATGTGCGTGATGATGGGCGCGAGCACGCCGCCGGTGACGCGGCGCTGCAGCGCGGTCACGAACCCCAGCACGGCGGCTGCCAGCACGAGCAACGGCACGCCGGAGCCGATGGTGGTCAGGGTGTAGAGCACGGTTGTGCCCGCGACGGCATGGCGCGGGGCGAAGGCCGAGAAGAGGGCGCCGCGGAAGTACAACTCCTCCACGACCCCGTTGAGCAGCGTGAGGGCGAGCACGATGGGCAGCGACCCGTAGCGGGCGTGGTCGAGCAGGTCGTCCACGGGCTCCCGCAGTAGGGGGATGCCCGCGACGACCGCTGCGCCGGCGAGGAAGAGGACCACGAGCAGTGCCCCGAGCGCGAAGGGTTGGATGACGGGGGTGGTCACGCCGCCGGCGCGGGTGCGGGCCGAACCCAGGCGCAGCGGCCCCGCCAACAACGCCCCGACGCCCCAGATCGCCGCGAGCCCGAGCGCCGCCGGGTAGAAGAGCTCGTCGCCGGCCTCAATGCGCAGGGTCGCCGCCAGCGCGATGGTGCCGACCGCGTAGCCGAGCCCCGCGACGACGCGGCGGCGCCGCAGCACCTGGGGTTCTTCCACGACGTGGGCCGTGACCGGCTCCGCCAGGGAGGCGCGCAGGAAGTCGCGCAGTTCGGTGATGACTGCCGCGTGCCACATGAGCGCCAGTCTGCCACCCGTCGGTGCGTCGGTCAGGTGGCCGCAGTCAATTCCCGCCGGCGGCCGCCAGGGTGAGCGTGAATGTGCACCCCTGTCCCGGCCCGGGGCTGGTCGCGGTCAGCGACCCGCCGTGGGCAAGCGCGAGGCTCCGGGCGATGGTGAGCCCGATGCCGGAACCAGCCGCATCGCGGCCCCGGGCCGTGTCCGTCCGGTAGAAACGGTCGAACACCTTGGCCAACTGGTCGGGCGTGAGCCCGTCTCCGGTGTCGGTGACCCGGATCTGGACATTGCCGGGGAGCACGGCCGTCGAGATGGTGACGTGCCCGCCGGCTGCGGTGTGCCGCAGTGCGTTGCCCAGCAGGTTGGCGAGGATCTGTCCCACCCTCTGCGCATCGGCCAGGACGACGGCGGTGGTGTCGTCAGCGACCAAGGCGACTCCCTTCTCCTCGAACCTGTGCGCCAGTGAAACGACGGCGGCGGCCACCAGGTCCCGGACCGCCTGGGGCTGCGTTTCGAGGGTGAAGCGGCCCTCCTCGGCACGGGACACATCGTCGAGATCGGCTGCGATCTGCCGCAGGCGCGACGCCTGCAGCGCGAGGAGGTCCTGGCTCGCGCCGTCCCACGGGACCACGCCGTCGCTGAGCGCCTCCAACTCGGCCGTCAGCGTCGCCAGCGGCGTCCGGAGTTCGTGGGCGACATCGGAGAGGAGCCGTCGACGGCTGGCCTCGACGGAATCCAGGCGTCCGGCCATCGCGTTGAAGGCCTCAGCCACGGCGTCGAACTCGCGGCTGGTGCCGCCGATGGGGACCCGGGCCTGGTAATCCCCCACCTCCAGGCGTTCGCTGGCCGCGGTGAGTTCGTCGAGGGGCCGCCGCAGCCTGCGGGTCTCCAGCCAGGCCAGACCGGTCGCCACGCCCAGCGCAACCAGGAACCCTGCTCCCAGGGACGCCAGCCCGGCTTCCATGAACGCCTGCTCGACGTGCCTCATCTCGGGGGCCCCCTCGGTGTGTCCGAGTTGGAGGAGGTGTCCGTGGAAGAGGGGCGGCCCGACGACCGCGGCCCCGAGGGCCGCGGCGAGGAGCCCGGCTGTGACCACCATCGCCTGGGTGAGGAACGCACGGGTTCCCCACCGCAGACGTCCGAGCACCGCGGCCCTGCTCATCCCTGCCCCATCCGGTAGCCGACGCCGCGGATGGTGAGGAGGTATCGGGGCTCGCCCGGTTGATCAGCGAGCTTCTTGCGCAGGTTCGCCACGTGGACGTCGACCACATGCTCATCGCCCACCCACGAGGGGCCCCACACCTCATCGATGATCTGCCGGCGACTCATGGCCAGGTGGGGTCGCGCCGACAGGGCATCGAGGATGTCGAATTCTGTGCGGGTCAGGGGCACCTCCTCACCCGCAACCGACGCCTCCCGGCCGTCACTGTCGATTCGGAGCGCACCGAAGGTCCGGGTCTCGGATGCTTCCGCCGTCGGCACCGGGGCACGGCGCGGTCTGCGGAGCACTGCGTTGACCCTGGCCACCACTTCGCGGGGGCTGAACGGCTTGGCGACGTAGTCGTCGGCACCTACCGAGAGACCGATCAACTTGTCCACCTCGTCGGTGCGGGCCGTGAGCATCAGGATGTAGCAGTCAGAGAAGGTACGTACCTCGCGGCACACCTCGATGCCGTCCAGCCCGGGCAGCCCGAGGTCGAGGATGATGACGTCCGGGTCCAGCGCCCGCGCCCTCGACACCGCCTCCGGCCCGGTGTGGGCGAGAAACGTCGCGAAGCCGGCACGGTCGAGGTAGGACGCGACGATGCCGGCGAGCGCACGTTCGTCGTCCACGATCAGGATCTGCGGGGTTCCTGGGTTCGTCATGCGGCCATTATCCGGGTCATGATCCTCCCGCCATGTAATTGAGCGCACCCACCAGTTTCCTTGATCAGACCTTGACCTCTCCTGAGCCGATTCCTGACCTCGTGAGGCGACTCTGGAGGGGTGAGAGAGACAGCACTGACCGCAGCGCCGCGAGCCGGCACCGAACCGGCCGAGGTGATCCTGGTCACGGCCCCCGCCTGCCACTTCTGCGACGACGCCCACGCGCGGCTCCGGGACCTGCAGGATGTGGGCCTCTTGCGCCTCAGGACGGTGGCCGCCGACTCCGACGAAGGTGCCGCGCTCATCGCCACGCACAGGCCCGCCATGTTCCCGCTCACGCTGGTAGAGGGGCGGCGGTTCCACGACGGGCGGATCCCGCGCGGCAAACTGGCGCGCCTCGTCACCGAACTGGAGGCCCGCTGATGGGCGCCGATCTCCTGGGTGCAGGGGGCATCCTGGCAGCATTCCTCGCCGGGGGTGTGGCTCTGTTCGCTCCCTGCTGCATCGTCTTCCTCGCCCCCAGTTACCTCGCCGCCGCGGCGAAGAACCGACGGTGGCGTCTACTCCCCCTCACGTTCGTGTTCGCGGCCGGACTGGCCGCCGTGTTGGTGCCCATCACGATGGGCGTCAGCATCATCGCCGGCGCCATCGCGAAATACCACGTGGTGCTCTACTGGGCGGGCGGCCTCCTGATGATCGGGCTGGGCGCGCTGGCCCTGTCGGGTGCCATGTGGTCGATGCCCTCGTTCCTGCGGGCGCCGGACACCGCGCGCGGCGACACCGGCACCTTCTTCAGTCTCGGCGTCTTCTCCGGAATCGCCTCGAGTTGTTGTGCCCCGGTTCTCGCCGGCGTCATGACGCTGTCGGCCCTCTCCGGCTCGGCTGCCGGGGGGCTCCTGCTGGGCGCCGCCTACGTGTTCGGCATGGTCATCCCCCTCTTCGTCATGGCGTTGCTCTGGGACAAGCGACCGGAGGGCATGCGTCGCCTCAGGGCGCGGCCGGTGAAGCTGTCGCTGGGTCGGCTCAGCTACTCCACGAACACGGTGAATCTGCTCGTGGCGACCGGTTTCGTCATCATGGGCGTCCTGGTCATCGGGCAGGCCGGCGCGGACGACATGACCGGGGGCGATGCGCCCCTGCTCGGGTTCGGCGCCTGGCTGAGCGACAGCTTCGCGTGGCTCGTTGCAGTCACCGCGCCCGTTCCGGAGGCGATCCTCGGACTGGGCCTGCTCGCGCTCGTGTCCCTCTTCGTGGTCGCCACTCTGCGCGACCGCACCCGGCGCCGCGACACCGTCGCGGCGGCCCATGACTGCTGCCCGGCCGAACCGGCCACGTCTTCGAAGGAGCTCCGATGAAGGACCCCAGGCTCGTCTGGATCAGGGCGCTCGGCGCGCTGACCACCGTCGTCATCCTCGCCGTCACCGGCTACGGCCTGTGGACCGCCGTCCCGGAATCCGGCGACACGGAGCACCGGGCGCCGGACTTCACCCTCGCCACGACGGCGGGCGAGAGCGTCACGCTCAGCGAACTGCGCCCCAGCCCCGTGATCCTGTACTTCAACGAGGGGGCAGGCTGCGCGTCCTGCACGATGCAGATGGCGGAGATCGAGAAGCACGCGGGCTTCGCCGAGGCCGGCATCAGGGTGCTGCCCATCGTGATGAACACGGCTGAGCAGATCCAGGCCGACATGGACCAGTTCGGTGTCACAACGCCGTTCCTCCTGGATGACGGGAAGGTGTCGAAGGCCTACGACGTCCTCGACAAGGGCATGCACCCGGGCCTGCCCGGCCACGGCTTCGTGCTCATCGACGGCGACGGGGTACAGCGGTGGTACGGCAACTACCCGTCGATGTGGCTCGCTCCCCAGGACCTCCTCGACGAAGCGGTCAGCCGTCTCAAGAGCTGAACCGTCCGAACAGCGGGCCGGTCACGAACCGCGCGTCGCCCGCTCCGTCTTGGCCTGCAGGAACGCGTTGATCCGGTCCCGCGCCTCGTCCGTACCGAAGCTGGCCGCTATGGTGCGGGCCTCCTCGTCCAGTTGATCCGCGAAGGACCGCGAGCACGATGACCGGATGAGGCGCTTCGCCTCGCCGTAGGCACTGGCCGCGCCGTCCAGCCAGCTCCGGGCGACGGCGTGGGCGCGGGTGGCGTATCCCTCGCCCCGCACCACTTCTGCAACCAGGCCCCAGCACTGCGCTTCTTCGGCGGTGAGCATGCGGTCTGACAACACGAGTTGCAGCGCGCGACGGGTGCCGACGGCGCGGGACAACTGCGCGGTGACGGAAAGGTCAGGGGTGAGGCCGATGTTCGCGTAGCGGCTTCCAATCCGGGCTCCGGCGGCGGCCACCACGTAGTCGGAGCTGAGCAGCACGCCCAGTCCGCCTCCGGCCGTCACGCCGTGGACCGCAGCCACCACAGGGATGCTCGACTCGGTCAGGGCCCTGATCCCCCGGTTGATGGTGTGCGCCAACTCCTCCAGATCCGACGGCGAGCCCATGGTCGTGGCCATGTCGATGACGTCCCCGCCCGCGCAGAAGCCGGGGCCGGCCCCGTCGATCAGGATGGCCCCGACGTCGCTGCGTGAGGTTATGTCGACCGTCGCCTTCTCCCAGGCGCGGGCGAGATCAGCGTTGAAGGCGTTGAGCCGCTCAGGGCGGTTGAGGGTGAGATGGGCCAGGCCATCGTCGATTGAGACCAGGAGAGGATCTGTCACGGCACGCTCCTTTGCGTCGGATCCTGGATCAACCCTAGACCCACGTGGGTCAAGGGACTTTGAGGCGGTGTCGCAACCTTCCGGTGGGGAGACGGATGGAATAACAAAGGGCCGCTGCCTCCATTTCTGGAGGCAACGGCCCTTTGAGCTCTAAGCGTCAGCGAAGGACGGTGACGTTCGAGGCCTGGAGACCCTTGGGACCCTGCTCGACGTCGTACTCGACCTTCTCTCCTTCTTCTACCGACCGGTAGCCCGTGGACTTGATGGCCGAGAAGTGCACGAATACATCTTCCGACTTGTCGTCGGGTGCAATGAACCCGAAGCCCTTCTCACCGTTGAACCACTTGACCGTACCTGTAGCCATGACTTAAGCCCTTCTGGCTTTGTGTGGCCGACTTTCGACCACAACTGGTGTCTGCTCGTCACACTTCTCAGAGGGAACCGCGTGGCCTGACGACCATTGCCTAATGGCTGTACAACACCTACTGCCGAGCAGGTCTCCAGCTTAGCCTCATTCGGGCCCAAACTGCGAGTCAGGCGTCAAATTCGAGGATTTTGATTCCTGGCACTTCTCTGCATAGCCACCTCACGGCCCGCCGGAACGGGTCAGGACGCGCCCTCCGCCCGGGCCTGCCCGGCGTCGAGGCCTGCGGTTTCGTCGGGCTGGTGGACGCCGAAGACGTTGCCCTCCGTGTCCACGAAGTAGCCCTGCCAGGCCATTCCCGGCAGCGCGTACTTCGGCATGGCGACCGTGCCACCCGCGCTGACGATCCGGTCGCCGGCCGCGTCGAAGTCGTCCACCTCGACGGTGATCACGGAGCCGGCGACAGGACTGCCCGGGGCCGGGTTGTCACCCATCCTCTTCATGATCGCGCCGTTGATGCCCGGGGTGCCCTCCTCCCTGGTGACGACGCCCATGTAGGGCATCCCTGCAAACTCGGACCAGTCCTCGATGGCCCAGCCGAAGACGCTGCGGTAGAAGTCGACAGCCCGCTGGACGTCTCCCGCGTGGATCTCGAAGTGCGTTACCCGGTTCATCGCTGCTCCTCGTGCACGTGTGACACACGCCGCGTGTGCCAATCACAATTCTCCTCGGCGAACGTGGCTTAGCGTGTGCGTATGGAGAACAAGACCCGACCCACCGCCACTCCGGTGCCGGACTTCCTCGACGGCTTGGACGCGCGTCGTCGCGGGGAGGCGGAGGAGCTCATCGTCATGATGCGGGAGGTCTCCGGGGAGGAACCGGTGATGTGGGGACCCACCATCATCGGCTTCGGCAGCACCTCCTACCGGCTCGCGTCCGGGCGCGAGGGCGAGATGGGGCTGCTGTCCTTCAGCCCGCGGCGATCCGCCATCACGGTCTACATCCCCGAGGGTTTCGAGCGGCACGGCGACCTGCTCGACCGCCTGGGCAAGCACCGTACCGGCGTCAGTTGCCTGTACCTCAACAAGCTCGCCGATGTCGACGCGGAGGTCCTGCGCGAGTTGGTGCAACGCTCATTCCAGCACCACGCCGAACCCCCGCCGGCCAAACCCGCCACCGTCGACGAATACCTGGCCTCGGTGCCGCAAGCCGCCCGTCCCCATCTGGATGAGTTGAGGGCACTGGTCCGCGAGGTGGCCCCTGAGGCGCAGGAGGTGTTCAGCTACGACATCATCGGCTACCGCCCGGCGGGCACGAAACGGGCCCACGGATTCATCTCGGGGTGGCGCGATCACATCGGCGTCTACCCCGTGCCGAAGGACAGCGCCCTGGAGGGGGAACTGAAGCCCTACCGACGCGGCAAGGGGACGCTGTGGTTCCCGCTGGACGAGCCCCTTCCCCGGGAGTTGCTGGCCCGGGTCTTCGCGGCGCTGCTGACGACGGGAGGCTGAGCCCGGTTCAACCCGGTCAGCGGCGACGGACGTGTCCCTGCAGCGTGCGCACGAGCAGCACGGCGCCGATGACGACGGTGATGAGTCCCAGCCCACCCAGGCCCGGTGAGTCGTCGGCCTGTCCAGCCATGACCACGAGACCGCCGAAGGCCACGAGGAACACCCCTGCCGCAATCGAGAGAACCATCCACCAGCGATCCACGCCGCACCTCCGAGGACGAAATCTACTCCCCGTTCCCGCAGCGCCGCGGCCGGGAGCCGAACGGCAATCCCCCGCCCCGGGTGGTGAGTTGGCAGCGCCAGCCACAGGTTGCCAATTCTGCCAACGCGAGAGACGCGGGACGCTAGCGTGTCGACATGGAGAAGGTGTTCGGTGGTGCACGCCTGAGGAGACTGCGCGAGGAGCGCGGGCTGTCCCAGGTGGAGCTCGCGCGCGTGCTGGTGATCTCCCCCAGCTACCTCAACCAGATCGAGCACGACACCCGGCCGCTGACCGTCACCGTCCTCGTCCGTCTGACGGAACTCTTCGGCATCGATCCGTCGTACTTCTCCCCGCGTGACACCGCCCGCCAGTTGGCCCAGCTGCGTGAGGCGCTGCGCGAATCCTCCGACGACGAGGCGCGCACCCTCCCCTTGAGCGACCTGCAGCAGATCGCCCGCACCATGCCTGAGGTCACCGAGGCCATCGTCCGTCTCCACCGGGGGTACCGCGACGCCGTCACCCTCGTGGAATCGGACACGGCGCGCGCCGGCGGGCGGTTGGCGCTGATGCCGCACGAGCGGGTGTTGGAGTTCTTCGACAAGCACCTCAACTACTTCAACGCGCTCGACCGTACCGCCGAGCGACTCGCGAAGGCTGTGGGGCACCGCGGCGGCGACCTGATGCACCAACTCCGCTCCCACCTGGAGGCGGTCCATGGGGTGCAGGTCACCATCGACCGTGGCGGGCTCGCCCAGGACATGCACGCCTATGACGAGCGGCACCGCACGCTCGTCCTGGCCCCGGATCTGCGCGAAGGGCAACAGGCCTTCCGGATGGCGACGCAACTGGCCTACCTCGAGGCCGAGCACCTGCTCGACGAGGCGCTGGCCACCGTCGAATGGCCCGACGAAACGAGCCGGACCCTCGCGCGGATCGGTCTGGCGCACTACTTCGCGGCGGCACTGGTGCTGCCGTACACGGAGTTCTTCAGGCGCGCGGAGAGGCTCCGCTACGACGTCGAGGAACTGGCCGAGCACTTCGACGTGGGGTACGAGACCGCCGCGCACCGTCTCAGCACGCTGCAGCGACCTGGGATGCGCGGCGTCCCCCTGATCTTCATCCGGGTCGACCGGGCCGGAAACGTCTCCAAGCGCCAGTCGGCCACGGGTTTCCATTTCTCGCGCGACGGCGGCACCTGCCCCCTGTGGAACATCTACGAGGCGTTCAGTTCGCCGGGCCAGGTCAAGGTGCAGGTGGCGGAGATGCCCGACGGTCACCGCTACCTGTGGATCGCCCGCACGGTCACCCATCGTCGGGGCGGCTACGGTAGCCCCGCCAAGACCTTCGTGATCGGGCTCGGCTGCGAACTGCGGCAGGCGGGCAGGCTCATCTACAGCCTCGGCCTCGACCTCATCGAGCCGGACGTGGTGCCCATCGGCCCCGGCTGCCGGACGTGCGACCGGCCCCGCTGCATCCAGCGGGCCACCCCTCCCGTCGGGCTGGCGCTGCGCGTCGACGAGTCACGCAGTAGCTTCGCTCCGTACCCACTGTCAACCTGAGGCGTCGCTTCCCGCTTGGCGGTTCTTTGCACTTGAAGGTGTCGGAAGCACCTAGTCAGCTCCTGATTGCGCAGGCGGTGTGAGCGTTCACAACAACGACGGCAACGGTGCGAGTTTTCACTGACTTCGCTGAAGTGCCGTTTGTGGTTTTCCATACTTGGCAAATCGGCACCCTTGTGGCCTCCTCAGGGCGCAACGGATGCTTATCGACATGTTCACGAACCCATCCCAGACAAACCGTCTCCAGGCAACGACGCCCTCCGCGGGATACCACCTGTCGGTGGTCGGGGATCCGGTCCCCGGAGACGAAACCCTTCTCACCCCCGAGGCGCTGGAATTCATCCGCGCCCTCCACCGCAAGTTCGGCAAGCGCCGCCTTGCTCTGCTGGATGCCCGCTTCCGCCGCACCACCCGCCGCGACACCCTCGGCTTCCTGCCCGAGACCACCGCGATCCGCAACGACGACTGGTCGGTCCCGGCGCCGGCCCCCGGCCTCGAGCGTCGCGTCGTCGAGTTGAGCGGCCCGGTCGACGCAGCCTCCTGCATCGAGGCGCTCAACTCGGACGCCGACGTCTGGATCGCCGACTTCGAGGATTCCACGAGCCCCACCTGGGCCAACATCATCACCGGCCACCTCAACGTCAAGGCCACGGTGGCGGGCGGCCTGCCCGGGATCCGGGCCGAGGGTGGCCCCACCGTCGTCCTGCGCCCGCGGGGCTGGCACCTCCTCGAGCGCCACATCAAGGTCGACTCCGAGCCCGTCCCCGCCAGCCTCGTGGACTTCGCACTGCACTGCTTCCACAACGCGGCCCCGCTGCTCGAGCAGGACCGCGGCCCGTACTTCTACCTGCCGAAGCTCGAAACCCACCAGGAGGCCCGCCTCTGGAACGACGTCTTCGACTTCGCCGAGGCCTCACTGGGGCTGCCGGCCAACTGCATCCGCGCGACAGTCCTCATCGAGACCATCACCGCAGCCTTCGAGATGGACGAGATCCTCTTCGAACTGCGCGGGCACGCGGCGGGCCTCGCAGCGGGTCGCTGGGATTACATCTTCAGCATCATCAAGCAACTCGGCGGGGATGCCAGCTTCCAGCTGCCGGACCGCCGGGACATCACCTTCGACGCCGGTCACCTGCAGGCCTTCTTCGACCTGCTGGTCCACACGGCGCACCGACGCGGGGCCCATGCCCTCGGCGGCCTCACCGCCACGACCACGGACGAGGTGGATTCCTCGGAGCAGGTCCGAGCTGCCAAGGAGAGCGACGCCCGCCGCGGTTTCGACGGCTCCTGGGTCGCGCAGGTGGACCTGATCGGCACGTGCCGCGAGGCCTACGCCGGCGTCCTGGCCAGCCAACCCCACCAGCTCGAGGCCAAGCTCGACGACCCCGGCGTCACCACGGAGCACCTGCTCACCCTGGAGGAGCCCGGCCCCGTCACGGCCGATGGGATCGCGGCGAACATGGCCGTTCTGGTCCGGTTCCTCGACGCCTGGCTCGACGGCCGCGGTGAGATCGCCGTCGACGGCCTGCTGCAGGAGACCTCCACCACAGAGATCGCGCGGGCCCAGCTGTGGCAGTGGTCCCGGACCGGGGTCACCAGCGACGACGGACGACCCGTCACCCGGCACGTGCTGGCCGACGCGCTGGACCGGGAACTCGAGGCGCTCAGCACCGACGACGGGTCCCGCGACGACGGCCGGCTCGCGGCGATCCGCCACCTCGTCGAGTTCGGAGCCCTGGGCGAGGTCCTGCCCCCGTCGGTCACCGAACACGCCTACCGGCGCTACCTCCTCGACGCCTGACCTCCCCCCATCACACCGTTCAGAAAAGAAGGAGCATCTGTCAATGTCGACCGTGCAGACCACCATTCGCATCAACCCCGCGGCTCTTGCCGCCTACCCGGACGTCTACACCCCGGAAACCGTGGCCGCCCTCGAGGCGCTCGCCGGGTTGGACACCCAGCGCGCGGAGCTCATGGACCGCCGCATCCGACGCCGGACCACACGCGCCAACGAGCGGCAACCCCTCGATTTCCTTGCCGAGGACTCCGTCATCGAGGGCACCGGGATCACCGTCGCCGATGCGCGCGCCGGCCGCTTCACCGGTCCGGTGATTCCCGCGGACCTGCGTCGGCAGTGGATCCAAGGCACAGGGCCAAGCACGAAGCCGCAGGCGAGCGTCGCGTCCGGGCTGCGCAACGTCGCCTACGCCCTGCTGTCCGGCGCCGACGGCTGGATGTTCGACGGCGAGGACGCCCTCGGCCAGACCGGGTTCATGTCTCTCGACGCCCAGCGCAACCTGCGCCTCATGGTCGCCAACGATCCGCAGTTCCTCGACGTGGCCGAGCAGGTCGCCGGCGAGATGAACGAGTGGGCCCGCGGCTTCCTCGGCCGGGAGATCATCGGCGACTGGCGCGAACAGTTGGGGTTCACCACGCGGATCTTCCGCTGCCGCGGACTCCACCTCGACGACCGCCACCTCACGCACGACGACGGCCGGGGCTTCTCTGCCAGCATCACCGACCTGGTGCTCTACGTCGTGCACAACCACCGCGACCTGGCTGAGCAGGGTCGCTCGATCGTGCTGTACCTGCCCAAGATCCAGACCGCCGCCGAGGCCGCCCACTGGGGCCGGTTGATGGACGCGCTCGAGGACCATCTGGGCCTTACACGTGGCACCATCCTCGGCTACGTGCTGGTGGAGCAGGTGGAAGCCTCCTTCCAGCTCATGGAGATCCGGGCGGCGCTCGGCCTCCACTTCGTCGGTTTCAACACCGGCCGCTGGGACTACATCAACTCAGTCTCCGACGCCATGGCCTGGGATCCTGAGTTCACCAACCCCAACATCGACGCCATCACCATGACGTACGCCTACATGCGGGCCTACGAGGACCGCGTCCGCCGGGCCGTCAACACGCCGGACGCGGCGGGCAACTTCGCGCTCTGGCAGGGCGGGATGGAGCCCAACATCCCCGTCGGCAGCGAGGAGGGGGTGGCCACGGCCATGACCAGGGCGGTGGGCGGCGGCGAGCGCGAGCAGCGCGAGGGCGCCTCGGGCAAGTGGGTGGCCCACTGGAAGATGGTGCACATCATGCGGCCCGTCTGGGAACGCGTCGGCGACGACAACCAGCTCGGGCGCGAGTTCCCGGCGCTGACCTACACCGCCGAGGACGCCCGTGCCCTGACCCAGCTGGAGGACGCGCCCCGCACCGTCCGCGGCGCCCGCGACCTCCTGAGCGTGGGGCTCCAGTACGGCAACGCGTTCGGCCAGGGGTTCCAGGCCGCGGCGCTCAAGCCTGCGGATTTCTTCGGCGACGACAGCGTGCTCTACCTGATGGAGGACGCGGCCACGGGCGAGATCCGCCTCTCAGTGCTGTGGGAGTGGCTGCACAAGAGCGCCACGTTCACCGCCGACGACGACGAGACCGGCGTCAGGGCCGGGGATCCGATGACCGCGGAACTGTTCGAACGGCTCCTCGACGAGGAGTATCACAAGCTCGTCGCCGCGGATGGCAAGGACGTCCACGAGGTGTCGAAGACCACGACCCTACCCATCGCGCGGGAGATCGTGCGGGCCTACGTCACATACCCGGTCAAGGCGCCCTGGTACATCGATCTGCTCAACCTCAACCTCAACAACCACGACCTGCGCGAGGCCGAGGCCCGGATCGAGCGGTACCTCAACGCGTTCGCCGACGACGGCACCCGCATCACCTGGAACCTCGATCTGGCCGCAGCGCCGACGCCCTCCGACCATCCCATCACGTCAACCAACGAGGGACCTGACATGACCATCGATCAGACCGCCACCGACATCCAGCAGTACATGGACGGCGACCGCTTCGCCGGAATCAAGCGGCTCTACTCGGCCCGCCAGGTGGCGGAGCAGCGCGGCACCATCCCCACGGCGTACCCGATCGCCCGCGACAACGCCGCCGCCTTCCACACGCGGCTGCGCGAGCTGTTCTCGGAGAAGAAGTCGATCACCACGTTCGGCCCCTACTCCCCCAGCCAGGCCGTGACCATGAAGCGCATGGGCATGGAGGGCATCTACCTGGGCGGTTGGGCCACCTCGGCCAAGGGATCGGTCACCGAGGACCCGGGCGCGGACCTGGCCAGTTACCCCCTCTCGCAGGTTCCCGACGAGGCGGCCGGCATCGTGCGCGCGCTGCTGACCGCTGACCGCAACCAGACCTACCTACGGGCCCGCATGCGCCCAGATGACCTCGCGGTGGCCCCCGCCCCCGTCGACTACCGGCCGTTCATCATCGCCGATGCCGACACCGGCCACGGTGGCGACGCCCACGTGCGCAACCTCATCCGCCGCTTCGTCGAGGTGGGCGTGACGGGCTACCACATCGAGGACCAGCGCCCCGGCACGAAGAAGTGCGGCCACCAGGGCGGCAAGGTGCTCGTGGGGGTCGACGAGCAGATCAAGCGTCTCAACGCGGCGCGGTTCCAGCTCGACATCATGGGCGTGCCGGGCCTCATCGTCGCCCGCACCGACGCCGAAGCGGCCACCCTCCTCGACAACAACGGTGACGAGCGCGACCACCCCTTCGTCCTGGGCGCGACCAATCCGTCCATCCCGTCGTACAAGCTCGTCACCCTTGCGCTCATGCGCGCCATGCACACGGCGGGCACGAAGGTGTTGTCCGGCTTCCAGCTCTACACGATCACCGACGAGGAGTACGCCGCGGCCGACGCCTGGCTGGAGCACAACGGCCTGATGGCCAAGGCAGGGCAGGCGGCCACCCGGCTCGTGGGCGCAGCCGAACCCATCGTCGATGAGACGTACGACGGCCTGGTCAACGACATGGTGGGCCTGTGGGAGGCCGCAGCCGGCCTGATGACCATCGGGGAGGCCGTGGCGAACCGCCTCCAACTGCTGGCCGCCGACGACGCAGACCTGCCGATCAGCGAGGATGAGTGGCGCGAGTTCGCGGCGGATGCCTCCTTCTGGATGGTGCGTGACAAGGCGCGCGAGCTAGGCATCGACTTCTACTGGAACGCCGACGTCGCCCGCACCCCCGAAGGCTTCTACCAGGTGCGCGGGGGTATCGAGTACGCCATCCGCAAGTCGCTGAGCGTGGCGCCCTACGCGGACATCATCTGGATGGAGACGGCTTCGGCCGACATCAGGGAGGCCGAGCACTTCGCCAGGGCGATGCACGAGGTGTTCCCCGACAAGATGCTCGCCTACAACCTGTCGCCATCGTTCAACTGGGACTCCACCGGCATGACCGACGACGAGATGCGCGAGTTCCCGGCGAAACTGGGAGCTGCGGGCTTCGTGTTCAACTTCATCACCTACGGCGGGCACCAGATCGACGGTGTGGCCGGCGAGGAGTTCGCCTCCGCGCTCATGCACGACGGCATGCTGGCCCTCGCCAAGGTGCAGCGCCGGATCAGGTTGCTGGAGTCGCCGTACCGGACGCCGCAGACCCATGTCGGCGGCCCGCGTCTCGACGCGGCGCTGGCCGCCTGCTCGGCACGCACCGCCACCACCAAGGCGATGGGCAAGGGCTCCACCCAGACCCAGCACCTGGTGCAGACCGAACTGCCGAAGAAGGTCCTCGAAGACTGGCTGGCCGAGTGGGCTGAGTTCAACGGGCTCGGGGCACCGCTGCAGGCGAGCCTGCGGCCCAGCCGGGAGGCGCCCGAACTGCTGGAACTGGCGGTCTACCGCGGGCCGGACGACAAGGTGCACAACATCGTGTTCGCCCCCATCAACGACCGCCACGGACGCACCTTCATCTCGGTGCGCGACCAGAACACCTTCGACGACAACCTCCGCAAGAAGCGCCTCTCGATGCTGGTGCACCTGTACATGATCCAGCGCTTCAAGGCCGACGCTGTGCACTACGTCTCGCCCACGGAAGCCAACGCCGCCCAGTGCGAGCGGATGAAGGCCCAGGGCCTGTACTCCGACGTCGCCACTGAGCTGGGCAACATCATCGTGGCGCGGGTCAGCAAGGATCGGATGGCTGACCTGACCGCGCCGAACAGCGGCGAGATGTCGGACCTGATCTCCCGGGCCGACGTGAACGCCTGATTGCCCGTTCCAACGGGGAGGGCCGTGCGGCAGGTGTCGCACGGCCCCTCCTGTGGATAACTTTGACGGCCTGGCCCCGCCCGCAGCGAAGATCAGGGCATGTCGATGAGCAATCTGCATCCAGTCCCTCAATCATCCGCACCCGACCGCCGGGGTGAGCCCTGGACCGACGACGACTACCGCACCATGGTCACGCTCTGCCGACAGGGCGCCGTGATCGACGAGCTCTGCGAGGCACTCGGGCGAACGAGTCAGGCCGTCCTGGGCAGGGCCAAACGGCTGCTCCCCATGGCGGAGCGTGGCGCCCCCGGCGAGCGCGTGCTCGCGCAACTGCACAAGCACCTCGTCTCAGACGACCATTACGACTGGGAATCTCACCTGGCCGCACTCCCACCTCCGCGTCCCGTGATCAACCACGTCCACCCGCCGGCCCAGCTCACGGGCATTTCGGGACTCCACGACAATGAGCTGCTCCTGGTGGCCGCCGCCCTTTTCCAGGCCGGGAAACATACACCGACCGGTCGGCTGATGGATGAGTGCGCCAGCGCTATCCGGCGAAGGGATCTCGTGGACCGCTTCATCCAGGAGACGGTGGATCAGGCCCACGATGTCGTGAACCGCTCCGGCTACGGTTTCTACCCGGGATACCGCTGATCGGCGGCGCCTTGTCCTGAGCGGGTCGCTCTGGGGCCGGCCGCAGGGCCGACGACCCAATTTCGCGCCCAGGTCAGGATGGAACGGGAAGCGGGTCGCTCCGGTCTCGGTGCCAGACGGCCGCGCTGCGTTCGAGGAGTTCGTCGAGCCGGCGGAAGTCAGGTTCCTCCACATCAGCTTGGGTGCTGACCTGTTCAGCGATTCCGGACTCATCTGGGCGGGGTGGTGCCTTGGCTGACGGGGTGAGTTCGCGCATCAGGTGTCTGCGGTGTTGCCTGGGTCTGCGGGCGGGGTCGACATGTCTCGGTGGGGTGAACCACGGCAGCCCGGTGACCGGATCCAGGTGGACCTGCCATTGTGATTCGGCTGATTGGTGTGGGTCTGGCTCGACCAGCCGGTGGTGGTGCGGGCAGAGGAGAACGCCGTTGGCGAGTGAGGATCCTCCGCCTGCCCACCAGGGGACGATGTGGTGCGCCTCACACGAGGCCGGCCTGGCGGTGCAGTGGGGGAACGCGCAGCCCCCGTCACGGAAGATCAGGGCGGCCCGGATGGCGGGGGTGAACAGCCGATGCTCGCGGCCGACGTCGAGGGGCTGGGAGTCGCTGCCGAGCACCATGGGGATCACGCCCGCGTCGCACGCCATTCTGCGGGCCGCTCCTGGGGCGAGGCCGTCGACGTCGAGGCCCGGCAACCCGACCGCTCCCAGCCCGGTGGTGAGGGTGTCGAGTTTCATGGTGATGTGGACCCGGGGCCGGTCCCCGCCATGAGCAGGCAGGTCACCGGCAGCGGCGGCGGCCTGAGCCAGCAGCACCAGGGCGTCGGCGCGTCGAACGTCCGGCCCCGGAGTTTCGCCCGCGTCCGCGTAGGAGGAGGCCGACGGCAGCAACGCCTCCAGCTGCGCGGCCAACAACGCGGCATCTGCCACCGGTAGCAGGCCGGTGATCCGGATCGAGCCGTGATGGTCCGGCGACAGACGCAGGAACCTTCCCCTGCGCGCGGCCCGCTCTTCGGCTGCCAGACGCTTCGCGTCGTCAGCCTCCGCCAGGTCAGGATCAATCACCTCGACCAGCCGCGACGCCAACTCCCGCAACTCCGAAGGCCCCAGCGTGTCCACGTGTTCAAGCACCGACTTCTGGCACTCCACCAGATCTGCGCGGGTCAACCGGCCGGGCAGCTTCCGCAGCCCCGAGACGATCGCCTCGGCCTGCGCCAGCGAAATTTCCCCGTCGTTCAACGCCGCAGCGATCAGCGAGAACCGCTCCCCGAGATCCAGCGCCAGTTTCAACGACGCGGTGGCCTGGGAGGTGGTGGTGCGCACCGATTGACGGACCTCGTCGACGACACTGTCGGCGGCGGAGAGGCGGGCTTCGTGCAGGAGGTGGAGACGCAGGCCGACCAGTTGGGCCTCGGCCTCGGTGACGGTGTGCACCATGGTGGCCAACCGTTCTGCGGCCGGTGAATCAGTGCGGAGTGAGCCTGCGGCGTCCCAGAGCGCAGCGATACCCTGCTGCATCAGTTCCCGCGCTTCGCTCATGTGAACTATTCTAAAGGAACGCACGGTCTAAAACAAGGGAAAACACCTTGTCAGAAGCAACTTGTGCTAGCAGGTACCCCTGACAATTCGCCGTCAACACATCGCCGATGAGCGGGGTGGGCGTCACGACCAGCGTCGATCCTTCGACCACAGGCCGCTGGCTCAGGAAACCGCGGAGCAGCCGCAGGGGGTAGCCCAGGAATCGCGCTCGACCGGCCGCCAGCCGCGCACGATTGATATGGAGAGTTATCCACAGCCCGCCAACGGAGCCGCTAGTGCCACGGGTACTCCCACACGATGGACCCATGAGCTTTCACGATCTCCCCCAAGAATGGTCCGCGCTTCCGCTGACGGACACCACCCTCGCCGTCGACGTTGTCGACCTTTTCCTCAAGGATTCCGACCGGCGGCAGAACTCCGCATTGCTCCTCATCTGCGATGACGAGGGGCATGCCCTGCAACCCGTGGTGATAGGCGACATCGACTGGTACATGACTGCCGATGAACGGGTAGGGCTGTTCCGTCTGTTCGAGCACCTGGCGGTGCCGGGCGTGGTGGTGGCCGTATCTGCGGGCAGACCCATCGAACCCGAGGTCGCCGACCGGTGGCTCCAGACCGCACGCGCCGAACTGGCGAAGCATCACGTTCAACTGTTCGGCTTCTACAGTGCAGACCTGCGCGAGGTCTGGGAGCACCGGCCGGCGGCCTGAGCCGCCTCGCCGTGCCTCAGGCGAGGGTTGCTTCGAGGGTGATCTCGACGGCCTTCAGCGCCTGGCTGATGGGGCAGTTCTCCTTCGCACCGTTCGCGATCGTCTGGAAGGTCTCCTCATCCAGGCCATCGGCCTGCACGTTCGTGATGAGGTGAATCCCGGTGACGCCGGTGCCGGCCACGAAGCTGACTTCGGCGTTCGTCGTGATCTCCGTGGGCGGGGTGCCGTTCTTCTTCAGTTCGTTGGAGAACGCCATGGAGAAACAGGTGGCGTGCGCTGCGGCCAGGAGTTCCTCGGGCGTCGTGGTGACATCCGAACCTTCGGCGCGGGCGTTCCACTCCACCGGGAAGCTGCCGGAGCCGGAGCTGTCCAGGGTGGTGGTTCCCTTGCCGGTGAACAGGTCACCGTTCCAGACGGTGCTGGCCTTGCTGACGACGGGGTTGGGCATGATCGCTCCTCTTTCGTTGATCGGCGGCCGGTTGACCCGGTTTGCCTGCCACGCTACCCCGTCGATGCGCTCACTGTGGCGGTCCGGCTGATGCCACTAGTCAGGCTGATCTGCCCCCAGCAGGATCAGGCAGTGGCGCATCATCCGACGCCGGATCGGGACCGCCAGGGTGAGCACGAGGCCGTCGTCTTGCCATTGCCATGCCTCGAGGAGTACGGAGCGTCCCTCAAGGATGGCATGCATGACTGCGGCACTACTGCCGGAACGTTGGGAGCGCACCAGCAGCGTGGCGCCGTCGGCGAACTGGAGCCTGGCCGTCCGCTGCACCGGGCCCGGGGACACGTTGCGAACCGGGATCCGACGCTGGATCAACCGGTCCAGACGGATCATGAGCAGGGCGAAGATCCGCTCCTGCACCTCATAGATTTCCCGGTCCATACTCCAGTGTGAACCGGTTGTCCGGGGAAGTCACGGACTTGTCGTGGCAAAGGCCGCTGTTGACATCGCCTCAGGCCCCCGTCGTATCGTCGGCGAAAGTCGGTGCGGCACCGCGCCACTGACATAGGGAGCCACGATGAGCCACTACATCATCTACTTCAACCAGCAATGGGTGGGCGACCACAGCGAGGAGTGGTTCGCCAGCCGCGGACCCCTCGCCAACGCGGTCGTGGACGAGATGAAGGACGCCGGCGTCTACGTGTTCGCCGGCGGGCTCGAGGAGAACATCAACGAGGCGTGGAGCGCAGACGCGACGAGCGGCACGGTCGAGATCAACGACGGGCCATACGGGTCGTCCAGCGAGTTTCTCGGCGGACTGACGATCATTGATGTCGCGGACGACGAGGCTGCGAAAATGTGGGCCGGCAAGGTCGCTGTTGCCTGTGGCTGGCCCCAGGAGGTCCGGCAGATCAAGTGAGTCAGTCGTTGCCCTATGGCCCGCAGTGAACGGTCGAACCGGTAGCGGTCAGGCCCGTTCGGCCATGATCTGTTCGACGAGGATCTCAGCGTGCCCGGCGTGCTGGGCCAACTCGCGGATGCAGTGGTTCAGCACCCAGCGGAGCGAGAGCTCCCCCATGACGGGGTGCGTGCAGCGGTCGTCGAGTCCCCATTGAGCGATGACCTCGTCAGCTGCGGCAACAGCCAGCTCGTGATTGCGCGCAAGTCGCGCAAGCGTGTCATCCGGCTCCAGGGTGAAGCTCTCGTCCACCGTCTCCGGAATTCCCGCTTCTGCGCGAGTCAGGCCACCGAAGCGACAAGGGAACCAGGCCGTTTCGACGAAAGCTGCGTGCTTGAGCAGGCCCATCGGCGTCGTCAGCGACGGCACCAACCTTCGCCTCGCCTCCTCGTCGGTCAGCACGAGGACCGTCTCGCGGACGAGTCGGCGATGCTCACCGAGGAAGGCGAGAAGGACCTCGCGCTCGGTACCGGCACTCGCATCCAGGGCAGTGATGCCAGCCATATCACCCTCCTTCACCTCAGAGCGTCACACACCCGCTGCCGCACGGCACTGCTACGCCACAATCACGGTAGACGCTCACCCGGATCTCCACCGAGTTCCGGCGCGCGCACGTGTCCGATCAGTTGATGATCTCCGCGTCCGACTCCCGCATCTCCCTCAACCGCTCGCGCCACACGTCGAGCTCATCGGGCCCCAGACGGGTCCAGCTGGCGATCTCCTCGATGACGCGCAACGGAGCCGCGCTGCGGTAGGACAGCGTCGGGTTGCCGGGGAACTTCTTGTCGGTGACGTTCGGATCGTCCTCGAAAGGACCGGTCGGCTCCACGAGATACACGTGCGGTTCGGCGCCCACGGGACCGAGCATCGCGGCGATTTCGGCCGCCAGGCCACCGCCGTCGAGCCGCGCGGTGAAGTAGACGTGGTTCATGGTCACTTCGGCCCGGTAGTTCGAGGGGCGCCCCGGGGTGACCAAGTCACCGGGAGACAGCACCGCTCGGGTGCCGTGGTAGTACCGGGTGGGTTGCGACTCCTCCGACGTATCCACAACCTGAGTGTGCCACGACGCCACCGTGCCAAGAGCCGGCTCTTGGGCGCTCGTCACCTCCGCGAAGAATCCCCCGAGCCATTCCGCGGTGGAAGCTGGTCGACGGCGCGGCGCACGTCATCGAGTCGCGAATGCCAGCGGGCCAAGGCCACTTCGTCAGCACTCCCGGTCGCCCGCTCCCTGGTCATATCTGGGAGTCATGGCGAATCAGACGTTGAAGCGGAACTCCACGACGTCGCCGTCGGCCATGATGTAGTCCTTGCCCTCGAGGCGGACCTTGCCGGCGGCCTTGGCCGCGTTCATCGAGCCGGCGGCCATCAGGTCGACGAAGCTGACCACCTCGGCCTTGATGAAGCCCTTCTGGAAGTCGGTGTGGATCACACCGGCAGCCTCGGGCGCGGTGGCGCCCTTCTTGATCGTCCAGCCGCGGGCCTCCTTGGGGCCGGCGGTCAGGTAGCTCTGCAGGCCGAGGGTGTCGTAGCCCACGCGGGCCAGCACGTCGAGGCCCGGCTCTTCCACGCCCATCTCGGCGAGGAACTCGCGAGCTTCGTCCTCTTCCATCTCGACCAGCTCGGACTCGAACTTGGCGTCGAGGAAGATCGCCTCGGACGGGGCGACGATGGCGCGCATCCTGGCCTTGAGTTCCTCGTCGCCCAGTTCGTCCTGGTCGCAGTTGAAGACGTAGAGGTACGGCTTCGCGGTGAGGAGGTGGAGTTCGTAGAGGTCCTCGGTGTCGAGGCCCGAGGCGCGGACGCCCTGGCCCGACTCGAGGGCATCCTTCGCGGCCCTGAAGGCCTCGAGCTTCGGCTGCGCATCCTTCTTGATCCGCGCCTCCTTCTCGATGCGCGGCAGGGCCTTCTCGACCGTGGCGAGGTCGGCGAGGATCAGCTCGGTGGAGATGGTGTCGATGTCGGAGGCGGGGTCCACCTTGCCGTCGACATGGGTGACGTCCACGTCGTCGAACACGCGGGTGACCTGGCAGATCGCGTCGGCCTCGCGGATGTTGGCGAGGAACGCGTTGCCCATGCCTTCACCTTGCGAGGCACCCTTCACGATGCCGGCGATGTCGACGAAGCTGACGACAGCCGGCACGAGCCGCTCGGAGCCGAACACCTTCGCCAACTCCGCGAGCCGCGGATCCGGGACGCCGACCATGCCGACGTTGGGCTCGATCGTCGCGAACGGGTAGTTCGCCGCGAGCACCTCCGCGCGGGTCAGTGCGTTGAACAGGGTCGACTTGCCGGCGTTGGGGAGACCGACGATTCCAATGGTGAGTGCCACGAGAGCGCAGCTTACCGCTCCGCGCTGAGGCGACCGAATGCCGCGCACCGCTGGAGCCCCCGTCTCGGGTATCCCGGGCGCGAGACGGACCCCCAGCAGAGTTGAGTTGTGCAGCAAGTCCGCTGCACAACTTCACACTGCCCACCCCGACCAGGCTCCGGCTCGTGGCCAGAGTTGAGTTGTGCAGCAACTCCGCTGCACAACTTCACACTGCCCCCTGTCCGCATTTTGGCCACGTTTGCGTAGCGTTAATGGGTTGGTTAGGGTTGCCTAAGTCGCGACACCGACAGCTACTACTGAAAGACACCGATGAAGCAGACTCTGCGCCTCCTCGCCGCCACCGCAGCCGCCGGCGCCCTCGCCCTCACGGCGTGCGGCACCCCCGATACAGCCCCCGCCGCAGACGAGACCTCCGGTCAGGCGATCTCCGTGGCCCACACCCAGGGCACCGCTGAACTCGACGGCACGGCCAGCAAGATCGTCGTCCTCGACTTCGGCGCCCTCGACACCCTGGACGCGCTCGGCGTCAGCGGCTCGGTCGTGGGTGTTCCCAAGGGCGGGGCCTTCCCCGACGCTGTGAGCTCCTTCAAGACCGAGTCCACCACGGACGTCGGCACGCTCCAGGAGCCCAACTTCGAGGTCATCGCCTCCCTGCAGCCGGATCTCATCGTCGCGGGCTTCCGCTCCGCGAAACAGGTTCCTGAGCTGAGCAAGATCGCGCCGACCATCGACATCACCTACGACTACTCCAAGAGCTTCTACGACGGTGTCGCCTACGCCACCGACATCCTCGCCCAGGCGACCGGCACAGAGGAACAGGCCGAGGCCGAGCTCAAGGAGCTCGAGGAGGCCATCGCCGCCGCCAAGGACAAGGTGCCCGCGGGCAAGAACGCCATGGTCCTCATGACCTCCGGCGGCAAGGTCTCGGCGCACGGCACCCAGTCGCGCTACAACGCCCTGTTCAACGACCTGGGCATCGAGCCCACCATCTCCGACGTCGAGGCCGAGGCCCACGGCGACGCCATCTCCTTCGAGGCCATCCAGCAGGCCAACCCCGATCTGCTGTTCGTCGTGGACCGCGACGCCGCCATCGGTGAAGAGGGTGCCGCCGCCGAACAGGTGCTCGACAACGAACTGGTGGCCACCACCTCTGCCTGGAGCAACGACGACGTCGTGTACCTCGAGGGCCAGCGCTGGTACATCCTGATCCACGGCGCCAACAACGCCGTCGAAATGATCAACCAGGTGGCTGCCGAGCTGTGAGCGTCGCCGCCCTGCACACCACGCGTCAGCCCGCCACCCGTCCCCTGAACCGGGGATGGGTCGGCGGGCTCGCCGCGCTTCTCGTGCTGGCGGCGGTCTCGCTGTTCGTCGGCGTCGCTGACCTCTCCCCCTGGGATTTCGTCTCGGGGCAGGCCACAGACCAACAGGTGCTGAACCTGTTCGCGTCTCGCATTCCCCGCACCGTCGCCGTGCTGCTGGCCGGCGCCTCCCTCGCACTCTCCGGCCTGTTGATGCAGTTGCTGGTGCGCAACCGGTTCGTCGAACCCACAACGGTGGGCACCTCCGAGTCGGCAGGCGTGGGTATCCTCATCGCGGTGATGCTGTTCCCCTCCGCGCCGCTGTGGGTGAAGATGCTCATCGCCGTGGCCACCGCGCTGGTCGGCACCGCCGTGTTCGTCCGCCTCGTCCGGGCCCTGCCGCCTCGCGCGCCCATCGTCGCGGTGCCGCTCGTCGGCATCATGCTCGCCGGCGTCATCTCCGCCGGCACCACATTCGTCGCCTACCACTTCGACCTCCTCCAGAGCCTCGGCATCTGGATGCAGGGGGACTTCTCCGGCGTGCTGCGCGGCCGCTACGAACTGCTCTGGCTGCTGGCCATCGTCGGCGTCGTGTTGTGGGTCTTCTCGGACCGCTTCACCGTCGCGTCGCTCGGGGAGGAGCAGGCGACCTCGCTGGGCCTGTCCTACAAGACCACCCTCAACCTCGGCCTCGGCATCGTCGCCGTGGCGTCCGCGGTGACCCTGGTGGTGGTCGGGGCCATCGGCTTCGTGGGCCTGATCATCCCCAACCTCATCGCCATGTGGCGCGGCGACAACCTGCGCCGCAACATCGCCTGGACGGCCCTCGCAGGCTCCGGTTTCGTGCTGGTCTGCGACCTCCTCGCGCGCACCATCAACTACCCCTACGAGATCCCCGTCGGCACCATCTCCGGCGTGCTGGGCGGCACCGTCTTCCTGGCGCTGCTGCTCACCGGCAAGCTGAGGACCGCCAGATGACCACTGTCGCCTTCGTCCCGGACACCAAGGTCCGACGCCAGGTCGGCCCCGGCGCCCGCCTCTGGCTCGCGGTCGCCTTCTGCCTGGTGGCGGCCGTCGCTTTCGTCACGATCAACGCGGCCGGCAACCTCGAGTTCATCCTGCCGTTCCGCGGCCGCAAGCTGGCCGCGATGGTGCTCGTGGGCTGGGCCACAGGGGTGGCGACGGTGGCCTTCCAGACGGTGACCAACAACCGGCTGCTCACCCCGTCGATCCTGGGCCTCGACGCCCTGTACGCCTTCATCCAGACGCTGCTGATCTTCATGCTGGGGGTCACCTTCGTCTCTGCGGTCGGGCCGTACACGATGTTCGCCATCACGCTGGTGCTCATGCTGGCTTCAGCCATGGCGCTCACGGGCCTGCTGTTCGGCCGCAAGGGCCGCTCCGTCTACCTCGTGGTGCTCGCCGGTCTGGTGCTGGGCGCGATCCTGCGCTCGTTCTCCTCGCTGATCAGCCGGATGCTGGACCCCACGAGCTACCTGGTGCTGCAGGGCAACCTGTTCGCCTCCTTCAACGCCGTCAACCCGGAACTGATCTGGGTGGGCTTCGCCGTCGTCGCTGCCTGCACCTGGTGGCTGTGGCGCGCACGCAACACGCTCGACGTCCTCACGCTCGGCCGCGAAGCCGCCGTGTCCCTCGGTGTCCCCTACCACCGCACCGTCCGCACGGTTCTCCTCGTCGCCACCCTGCTGGTGTCGGTGTCGACGGCGCTGGTCGGGCCCATCACGTTCCTCGGCCTCATCGTGGCGGCCGTGGCCTATCAGGTCGCCGGCACCGGCAAGCACGCCTACACCATGCCGATGGCGGGGCTGCTCGGAGTGGGCGTCATCGTGGCCGGCCAGGCCATTCTGGAGCAGGTGTTCGGGTTGGGCACCGTACTCTCCGTCATCATCGAATTCGCCGGGGGCATCGCGTTCATCTGGCTCGTCATCAGGAAGGCTGCACGGTCATGATCGAGGTCAAGGACGTCACCAAGCGCTACGGCAAGTCGGTCGTCGTCGACGACGTGTCGGTGTCGCTGCCCAGCGGCGGTCTGACCGCCATCGTGGGCGCCAACGGTGCGGGCAAGTCCACCCTGCTGTCGATGGTCGCACGCCTGCTCGGCGCAGACACGGGCGAGATCACCGTGGGGAACCTCGACGTGGCGAAGGCCGACTCCCGGGAGTTGGCCAAGCGGCTGGCCATCCTGCGGCAGAACAACGACGTGCAGTCGCGGCTCACGGTCACGGACCTCGTCGGCTTCGGCCGCTACCCCCACAGCGGCGGTCGGCACACGAAGGCCGACCACGAGGCCATCGACCTGGCCATCCGATGGATGGGCCTCGAGGACCTCCGGAACCGTTTCCTCGACGAGATGAGCGGAGGCCAGCGGCAGCGCGCTTTCGTCGCGATGGTGCTGGCGCAGGACACCGAGTACGTGCTGCTCGACGAGCCCCTCAACAACCTGGACGTGTCACACGCGCACGGCATGCTGCAGACCCTGCGCCGCGCCGCCGACGAGCTGGGCAAGACCGTCGTCATCGTCCTGCACGACATCAACTACGCCAGCTGCTGGGCGGACCAGATCGTCGCCATGAAGCACGGCCGGATCCATGCCGTCGGCACGCCGGCCGAGATCGTGCGCCCAGGGCTCCTGCGTGAGGTGTTCGATCTGGACATCGAGGTGGGAGAGTTCCAGGGCCGGCCCATCGCGCACTTCTACCTGCCCATCCCGACGTGCAACAACTGCCACCGGTCGCAACGGGAGGGCTGCTGCCTGGACCGCCAGGTCGGCGCCCCCGTGCCGCTCGTCCTCAACGCCGGTTGAGCTGCCCGTTCCCCATCAGGCCGCAGCACCGCCTGCGTAGTATGACTCCATCGCGCGGGCGAGGAACCAGGCGTCCTCGACCCCACACAGCTCGCGCGCCGAGTGCATGCTCAACAGGCCGATGCCCACGTCGACGGTGGTGATGCCCAGCCGGGTGGCCGTGATGGGCCCGATGGTGGAGCCGCAGGGCATCGAGTTGTTGGACACGAACGGCTGCGTCGGCACGTCTGCGCGGGCGCAGGCGTCCAGCCAGAGGGCGGCGCCCACCGCATCCGTGGCGTAGCGCTGGTTCGCGTTGATCTTCAGCAGCGGGCCGCCGTTGGCCTGTGGATGGTTCTTCGGGTCATGGTGGCCCACGTAGTTCGGGTGGACCAGGTGCCCGGAATCCGCAGAGACACAGCTCGACCGGGCGAACATGGCGCGGGCGGCGTCCAGGCCAAGCCCGTAGCCGGCCGCGATCCGCTCCAGGACGTCCTGCAGGAGGGGTCCACCGGCGCCGGTGGTGGTGGCGGAGCCCACCTCCTCATGGTCGAAGGCGACGAGTACGGACACGTCGGAGCCCGCCTCGAGCGCCTCGAAGGCGGTGAGGCCCGCGTGGGTGGAGGACAAGTTGTCCAGGCGACCCGAGGCGAAGAACTCCTCCTCAGCCCCGATCACGGCGGGCCGCTGGGTATCGAACAGGTACAGGTCGTGGTAGGCGACCTCCTCGGGGGCAACACCCGCCAGTACCGCGAGATGGTCCTTCACGGGCCGCTTCAGGTCGACGGCGACCACGGGCTGCATGTGCTGCTGCTTGTCCAGCTTGAGCGCGTCGTTGACGCCGCGGTCCAGGTGGATGGCCAGCTGCGGGATCCGGGCGATGGGCCCGCTCTTCACGAGGTGGCTCTGCCCATCACGGGTGACGAGGCGGCCGGCGATGCCGAGATCGCGGTCCAGCCACGAATTGAGCAGCGGCCCCCCGTACACCTCCACGCCGACCTGGACCCACCCCGCCGAACGGATCAGGTCACCCGGCTTGATCTTGAACGACGGCGAGTCCGTGTGGGTGCCGACGATGCGGAACCCGGCGGCCTCGGTCAACTCCTCCGGCGCGACCCAGGCGACAACGGCGCCGTCGCGCTGGATGAACCGCTTGCCGGCGACGCAGTCGAAAGGCCGACGCGGGTCCAACTGCTCGAAGCCCGCCTCCCGCAGGCGCCGTGCCATCGTGCTGGCCGCGTGGTAGCTGGTGGGCGACGCGGTGACGAACTCCGCGAGATCTGCGATGTGGTCCTGGGCGGTGCTGAGCATGGCGTCAAACATAGCCCCAGCCCGATGGGCGTGCGACCAAGGGTGGCGTGGGGCCTCAGCCGGCGTCCGTGCGGCGGGGAAGCTGGCGGACCGGCGGATCGAGCAGCGTCTGCTCAGACGAGAGCAGCGTGCGCTCCCGCTCGCGCAGGTCCTCGTAGTCGAGCATCTCCGTGACCGTCACCTGGCGGGTGGTCAGCTCGACGCCCTTCAGCTCCGTGAGGTCTTCCGACGCGACCTCGTAGTCACGGAACCGGCGGGCCGATACCATCACGCGGGTCTCCAGCGCACCCACGGCGCTGTTGTAGTTCGTCACGGCGCTGCGCAGCGAATTGCCCAGCTTGTCGAAGTGCTTTCCGAGGGTTGCGAGCCGCTCGTAGAGTTCGCGGCCGAGTTTCGAGATCTCCCCGGCCGTCTCTGCGAGAGCCACCTGCTTCCACCCATTCGCGACGATCTGCAGCTGCGGGATGAGCAGTCCGGGTGAGGCGAGCACGACGTGCTTGCGCGTGGCGTAGTCGTGGAGGTCCGGCATCTGCTCCATGGCGAGCCGGTAGAACTCGTCCGAGGGCAGGTACAGCACGACGAACTCCGGCGAGCCCAGATCCAACTGCCAGTAGTTCTTACCGGCGAGCTGGTCGATGTGGGTCTTGACGTGCCGGGCGAAGGAGGCGAAGTGCGACTTCTGGGCCTCCGGGTCTTCGGTGTTGTACGCCTCGAGCACCGCAGCCAGCGGCACCTTCGCGTCGACGAAGATCACCTTGCCGGCGGGGAGGTTCACCCGTAGGTCAGGGCGGAACAGGCCGTCGTCGGAGGTGTAGCTCTGCTGGGTGTCGAAATCGCAGCGCTCCACGAGGCCGGAGATCTCGACGATGCGCTTGAGGCTGCTCTCCCCCCACGCGCCGCGCACCTGGGGTGTGCGCAGGGCCTGGCTGAGGCTGGTGGTCTCCTTGCGGATGGCCTCCCCCGACATCCGCACGGTGTTGACCTGCTCAGCGAGCTCAGCGGCCATCCGCACGCGGTCCTTCTCCACCGCCTGCAGCTTCTCCTGCATCTGGCGCAGGCCGTCCGCCAGCGGGGCGACGAGCTGCTCCGTCGCCTTCATCCGCTGGTCCGCCACGACATCTGCGGCCTTGCCGTGCTTCTCCAGCGACTCCGAGGACAACACCTTGAACTGGTTGAGGAGCACCTCGCGGTCTGCCGCCTGTTCCTTGGCCTTCTGGACCGCGGCGTCGCGCTCTGCCTCTGCCGCCGCCACGAGCGCCTGCACCCTGGCGGTCTCACCCTGGGCCTCGGCCACCAGCCGCTGCGCGTCCGCGGCGACGGCGCGCAGCTCTGCCTTGCCTGCGAGGACCTGGGCGATCTCCGCCTTGGCCATGGCAGCCTCCTCACGGGCGCGACTGGCGTCTGCCCGGGCCTGCGCCGAATCGTCGCGGGCCTGCATCAACTGGCGCTGCTCCTGCTCACGGGCGGCCGCGTCTGAGGCGCCTGCGGCCGCGGTGCTGCGGCGGCCCAGCAGAAAGCCGCCGACCAGGCCGAGGACGAGGGCGAAGAGACCGAAAAGGATGGCGAGTGCTTCCATGCCTCACAGCTAATCAGCAGCCTCAGACAAAACCTGAATCCCACTCCGGGCAGACCCCAAAGCCACGACGATCCGGCCCTCCGGCGACGTCACCCACGTCCACCGGTGACCGCAGAGTGACACAATGGTCCGGGTGAGCACACTGGCCGACCTTGCCGAATCCATCCCCGACGCCGTCGAACGGCTGTCGGCCATCGTCACGCACACCCCAGTGCAGCTGAATGAGCGGCTGTCCGCCGCCACCGGCTCCGAGATCTGGCTCAAGCGCGAAGACCTGCAGCCCGTCCGCTCCTACAAGCTGCGCGGCGCCTACAACCTCATGAGCCAGCTCAACGAGGAGGAGAAGGACGCCGGCGTCGTCTGCGCCTCGGCCGGTAACCACGGCCAGGGCGTCGCGTTCTCCGCCGCGGCCCTCGGCATCCATGCCACCGTCGTGGTGCCCCACCCCACGCCGCGCCAGAAGCGTGACCGGATCCAGAAGATCGGTGGCCAGTACGTGGACCTTGTGCTGCACGGCGCCACCTACGACGAGGCCTCGGAGGAAGCCGTCCGGCTCGCCGGCCAGGGCATGGTGCTCGTCCCCGCCTTCAACGACCCGCGCACCGCCGCCGGCCAGGCGACACTGATGGTCGAGGCCTTCGACCAGCTCGGCTTCGTCCCGGACGTCGTCGTGCTGCCCATCGGCGGCGGCGGCCTCGTCGCAGGCTGCTCGGCGTGGCTGCGCGCGGTACACCCGGACGTGCGGATCATCGGCGTCGAACCGGAGGGCGCGCCCTGCATGGCGGCCGCGATCTCAGCCGGGCGGCCCGTCACCCTCAACAACATCGACACCTTCGTCGACGGCGCGGCCGTGCGGCGGGCCGGCGACTTCACCTTCCAGGCCATTCGCGAGGCACGCATCGAGCTGGCGCGCGTCCCAGAGGGCCAGATCTGCACCGAGATGCTGGACATGTACCAGACCGACGGCATCATCGCGGAGCCGGCCGGCGCCCTCGCCGCCGCCGCGCTCCCCACCGGCGGGGTGGGCCCGCGGGTGCAGATCCCGACGGGTTCCCGGGTGCTGGTGCTGGTCAGCGGCGGCAACAACGACGTCTCGCGCTACGCCGACGTGGTGGAGCGCTCGCTCATCCACGAGGGCCGCAAGCGCTACTTCCTGGTGGAGTTCCCGCAGCAGCCGGGTGCGCTGCGCATGTTCCTCGACTCCGTGCTGGGGCCAGAGGACGACATCGCCTACTTCGAGTACGTCAAGCGCAACAACAAGGAGACAGGGCCCGCGCTGGTGGGCGTCGAACTGGGCAGCCCGGGCGACTACCGCTTCCTCCTCCAACGCATCGACGAGTGCGGCATGAAGACCGAGGAGATCGCCTACGACTCCCCGTACTTCACCTTCCTGGTCTGACCCGGCCGATGGCCGTCCGGGCATGGAAAAGGCCGCCGGTCTCCCGGCGGCCCCCATTCCTCAGCGTCAGTGCTTGACTGCGCGGCGCAGGTCCTTGCGCAGTTCCGGCGGCAGCGCGAACTGCAGCGTCTCCTCCGTCAGGCGCTCCTCGACCGCAGCCGGGTAACCCTGCTCCTCGAGGAACTTGAGCACGCCCTGCACCAGATCGTCGGGTACCGAGGCGCCGGACGTGACGCCCACCGTCTCCACGCCGTCGAGCCATTCGGGCTTGATCTCGCTGTAGTTGTCGACGCGGTGCGAGGTCTTCGCCCCGGCCTCGAGCGCGACCTCCACGAGGCGCACGGAGTTCGACGAGTTGGCCGACCCCACCACGATCATCAGGTCGCAGCCGCCGCCGGCGATCTGCTTCACGGCGAGCTGGCGGTTCTGCGTGGCGTAACAGATGTCGTCCGACGGGGGGTCCATCAGGAGCGGGAACTTCTCCCGCAGCCGGCCCACCGTCTCCATGGTCTCGTCGACGGACAAGGTGGTCTGCGACAGCCAGGCGACATCCGCGTCATCCGGCAGGTCCAGCCCGGCGACATCGTCGGGGTGCTGCACCAGGATGGTCTGCTCGGGCGCGTGGCCCATGGTGCCGTCCACCTCTTCATGGCCCTGGTGGCCGATGAGCAGGATGGTCTTGCCGTCCATCGCGAAGCGCTTGGCCTCGTGGTGCACCTTGGTGACCAGCGGGCACGTGGCGTCGATGGTCTTCAGACCGCGCTCGGCCGCC
Organism: Tessaracoccus sp. ZS01; assembly: GCF_022342445.1. Taxonomy (NCBI): domain Bacteria; kingdom Bacillati; phylum Actinomycetota; class Actinomycetes; order Propionibacteriales; family Propionibacteriaceae; genus Tessaracoccus; species Tessaracoccus sp. ZS01. The sequence goes on from NZ_PQFE01000002.1 coordinate 137,502, forward strand.
TCGGATTTCACCGCCGGGGACACGCCGTGTGCAGAGAACACCACGGTGGAACCCGGCGGCACCTCTTCGAGTTCCTCGACGAAGATCGCGCCGCGCGCCTGGAGGTCCTCGACGACGTGGCGGTTGTGCACGATCTCCTTGCGCACATAGACGGGTGAGCCGTACAGGTCGAGGGCCTTCTCAACGGTGATCACGGCACGGTCCACGCCCGCGCAGTAACCACGGGGCGCAGCGACAACGACTCGTTTGGTGGCAGTCATGCCTCTTAGTCTAGGTGAAATAGGAAATACCCCCGCTTCGGTAGCCTGGGGCCATGAAATCGCCTCAGCTGCACGCCGTCGGATTCGACTTCACCTCCATGGAGGCGCTCACCAAGGCTGCGTTCGACGGTGGGGTCAGGGGCGTCAACAAGGCGCCTGGCTTCGCCCTGATCGGCGCCTACACCGACCCGAGCGGCGCCCGGGTGGCCTTCGTGCAGCGCAAGGGGCAGGCGGTCAACGTGTCCGCAGGGCTCCGCTCGGACACGCGGTACCGGGCCCAGGTGATCCGGTTCACGGACCTCCTGGCGCGCGTCGCCGTGTACTCGCAGGGCGAGGGCGGCGAGCTGCTCACCCAGTTCCTCGCCATGGTCGACGACCCCATCGCCTACGAGCAGCACGACCTCGCCCCCGGCGGCGGCTTCTCGATCATCCAGGAACTGCAGGTGGGCGCGCTGGCCATGGACGTGCTGGTGTTCGCCGACGAAGAGGCGTTCAAGGCCTCCGACGCCGCCCGCGTCGGCTCGATGCTGATGGAGCCGCGCTCCATGGTGTCGCCGTCGCTCATGGGGTTGCAGGCCTCCTCCATCACCACCGAGGAGGCGGGGCCCACCCTGCTGTTGGGCGCCGTCGTCGAGGATGTTGAGGTGCGCCGCAACGAGCTGACGAAGACTGACTTCCAGTACGTGCGGGCAGCCAGTGTCATCGACCTCACGGTCGCCGTCCCCATGGAGCACCCCGTCGAGCCGGGCAACGTGATCCACGGCACGTTCTACGCCACCGTCAACGCCGGTACCTGGGACCGCAACGCCGGCGCCCACTAGGGTTGCCCGCATGGCACTGACCAGCTCCCCGGAACAACCGCAGCCGCTGGGCCGCGTGATCGGGGCGGTCAAGGACTGGGTGAACCGGTGCGGGGAGATCTGGGTCGACGCCCAGGTGGTGGAGATCAAGCGCCGCAACGCCCCCACCCAGTTCATGACGTTCCGCGACCGGATCGCCGACATGTCCTGCCAGGTCACCGCCTCCACCCTGGTGCTGGACGCCGCCGGTCCCATCCCGGAGGGCTCCCGCGTGACGGCCCGGATCCGGCCGCGCGTCTGGGACCGCAACTCGACGCTGAGCTACGAATGCCTGGAACTCCGTGTCGCCGGCGAGGGTCGCCTCCTGGCGCAGCTCGAACAACTCAAGCGCAAGCTCCAGGCTGAGGGCCTGTTCGAGGCCCACCGCAAACGCCGCCTCCCGCTGCTGCCACGCGTGATCGGGCTGGTCACCGGCAAGAACTCCGACGCGGAGCGCGACGTCATCACCAACGTTGAGCGACGCTGGCCCGGCGCCCACCTCCGGGTGCGGCACGCGCTGGTGCAGGGCGTCAGCTCGGCGGAATCCGTCATGACGGCGTTGGCCGCCCTGGACGCCGACCAGGAGGTCGACGTCATCATCATCGCCCGCGGGGGCGGCTCCCTGGAAGACCTGTTGAGCTTCTCCGATGAGGGACTCGTGCGGGCGGTCCACGCGGCCCGCACGCCGGTGATCACGGCCATCGGGCACGAGCGCGACTTCCCGCTCGTCGACTTCGTGGCGGACTACCGGGCCTCCACCCCCACGGACGCGGCCAAGCACGTGGTGCCGGACCACGCGGCGGAGCAGGCCGGTGTCGCGCAGTCGCTCCAGCGGCTGCACCGCGCGGTCGACGGCGTGCTCACCCGCCAGCAGCAGGTGCTGGACGCGCTGCGCTCGCGCCCCGTCATGGTGGACCCCACCAGCGCCTTCGACGCCCACGTCGAGCGGGTGTCACTGCTGCGCCACCGTCTGGAGTCCGCCATCGGCCGCAGGCTCCGCGACGAGGAATCAGACCTCCGGGCCGCCGTCAGCACCGTCCGCGCGCTCTCGCCCAAACGGACCCTGGAGCGCGGCTACGCCGTCCTCGTGGACGAGGCGCACGCCTCGGTGTCCAGCATCGCCGACACCACCGTCGGCGCCCGTGTCCACGCCTACCTGGCCGACGGGGAACTCGCCCTCGATGTCGCCCGGGTCACGCCCGAACCGACGTCCTGAATGTATCGAAGGGAGCCCACGATGGCTGACGAGAAGCTGACCTATGAGCAGGCCCGCGACGAACTGGTCGCCGTGGTCGGCAAGCTGGAATCCGGCGGCGCCTCGCTCGCGGAGTCGATGGCGCTGTGGAAGCGCGGCGAGGAACTGGCGAAGATCTGCCAGGAGTTCCTCGACGGGGCCAAGGAGCAAGTGGCGAAGGCCCGCGAGGCCGATTGAGGGGCTATCGCTCCACGAGGGTCGAGGTGAAGGCTTCGAGTTCCGGGAAGTCGGCGTCCGCCGAGACCACCGTCGTCACGCCGTCCTCCTCGTTGACGAGGCTGCGCGTACGGCCGTCCTTGCTCTCGTAGCGGGACCAGTCGCGGCCGGCGAGAGTCGTCTCCTCGCCGATCTCGTTGCCCTCACGGGTGCCGCTGCGCACCAGTTCCCGGGCGGATTCGTCGCGCTGCAGGACTCCGTAGTAGATCTCGTCCGGCGAGAGGTAACCCACCTGCCACGAGTTGCCCAGCGCGGGCTCCGTGGTGATCCACGGCTGGCCCTTCTGGGCCCAGGCGGCGCGAACCGGGACCCAGCCCTCCCCCGGGTTCTCGGCGACCAGCACCGGGAACGGCGACTCCGCCTCGGCCCGGGTAATGAAGGGGCCGAGATCGAGGGGGTCCACCTCCTCCTTGGGCGTGGAGGTGAAGAAGATGATGACCAGCAGCACCGGAACAGCGATGACCGCCAAGGAGATGATCATGTCCCTGCCGCGGGCCTTCGGGTTGCGAGCCATGCGCGCCACCCTACCCAGCCGCCACCTCCGACAGCCACCCGCGCCCAGCCGCACGCGCAATGCCATCGACCGGACGACGCGGGGTTCAGCGCCCGAAGCGACGCTCACGCTGGGCGTAGGCCCGCAGCGCGCGGACGAAGTCGACGCGGCGGAAATCCGGCCACAACGCTTCGCAGAAGTAGAACTCGCTGTGCGCCGACTGCCACAACAGGAAGCCCGAGAGCCTCTGCTCGCCCGAGGTGCGGATGATCAGATCCGGATCCGGCTGACCCTTCGTGTAGAGGTGTTCGGAGATCTCGTCGATCTCCAGCGTCTGCGCCACCTCTTCGAGCATGGCGCCTTGCGAGGCCTTCTCGGCGAGCAGGGAGCGCACGGCGTCGCGCAGTTCGTGGCGGCCCCCGTAGGCGACGGCGACGTTGACCACCATGCCGGCGATGTCCTCCGTCGACGCGGAGGCCGAGCGCAACGACTGGGCGCATTGCTCATCCAGCAGGTCAAGGGCACCCACCACCTGCACGCGCCAGCGCCTCCGGGCCGCGAGGTCGCGCACGAGGTCCTGGATGACCTGGAGCAGCGGGGCGAGCTCGGCCTCCTCACCACGGCTGAGGTTCTCGGTGCTCAGCACCCACAGCGTGATGACCTTGATCCCGGCGTCCTCGCACCACTCCACGAACTCGCGGAGCTTGGCCGCGCCCGCCCGGTAACCGGCGACGAGGGGCTCACCGGGTGCGTTCATCCGGGCCCACCGGCGGTTCCCGTCGGCGAGGACGGCCACGTGTTGCGGGAGCGATGCCTTGTCCAGCTTGTCCAGCACGCCCCGCTCGTAGGTGGCGTACAGCCACTTGGGCGGCCACCACCGCTCGCTGAACGGGCGCGCAAGTGACATGCGAGAAGCCTAGGGCATTGCGTCAAGGGCGCGGGAGGTATGTGTCGCCGAAGCGAACCCGCCTGACGTCCTGCAGGTGTGGTCGCCCCCCACCCGAATGAAGGCGGAGACCCCATCCGGAGGACAGCCCGCGGCTCTGCCTGTGGATCCGCCGACCAGGTGGTGGGATCGGGTTGGAAATGGGCGCGCAACGCGTTAACCTACGGTTGCGTAAGTTACGGAAGCGTAGGTCTGACCATGAACGACTCCTCCACCGTCGAAGCAGGCACCGGGACCACCCCGCAGCCCAGCGAACGGCCCAGGGCGGAAGCTCCCATCCAGGGCGGTGGGCTGTCGACGAGGGCGGACACCAAGCCCAAGCTGAGGGGCTGGCTGCACCTGGGGATGTCGCCCATCATCTTCATCGTCGGTCTGGCGTTCACCACCTTCGCGCCGGACCTCACCGCCCGCGTCGGCGCCGCCGTCTACACACTGGCCGCAGTGCAGCTCTTCGGCACCAGCGCCGTCTACCACCGCGGGAACTGGTCCGACAGGACCAACGCCATCTTCCGCCGCATCGACCACTCCAACATCTTCGTGTTCATCGCCGGCACCTACACCCCCCTGACGCTCGCGCTGCTGGACGGCAGCTCCCGCTGGGCCCTCCTGATCCTGATCTGGTCCATCGCCGTGCTCGGCGTGCTGTTCCGCGTCACATGGTTGTCGGCGCCCCGCTGGCTCTACACGCTGCTCTACGTGGCCATGGGGTGGGCGGCGGTCGGCTGGCTCAACCAGTTCTGGGCAGAGGGCGGCCCCGCGGTGGTCCTGCTGCTGCTGGGCGGCGGGCTCGTCTACTCGGTGGGGGCGCTCGCCTACGGGACGAAGCGGCCGCAGCTGTCGCCCACCTGGTTCGGCTTCCACGAGGTGTTCCACGCCTGCACGATCATCGCCGCCGTGCTGCACGCGGTCGCCATCGGGCTGGCCATTTTCTGATCCCCGAGCCACCTCCCGCCGGTAGATTGGCTCCATGACGGACCTGTTCCCCACCAGCTGGAATCATGCAGTGGTCGTCGTCGCGCATCCAGACGACCCGGAGTACGGCATCGCAGCCGCCGTGGCCAGGTGGACGCGCGAGGGGAAGCAGGTCACCTACCTCCTGGCCACCAGCGGCGAGGCCGGCATCCAGGGGATGTCGCCGGCCGAGGCCGGCCCGCTCCGCGAGGAGGAGCAGCGCCGCGCGGCCGCCCATGTGGGCGTCAGCCGGTTGATCTGGCTGGATCTCCCAGACGGCAGGCTGGCAGACACCCCCGGCCTCGCCGACGCCCTCCGGCACGCCACCGAGTCCCATCCCATGGATCTGGTCATCTCCACCTACCGGGGCCCCGAGTGGGAACCCGGCACGCCCAACCAGGCCGACCACATGGCCGTCGGGGAGGCCACCATCGAGGCGCTCGAGGGCAGGAACGTCTGGCATTTCGAGAACGGCCCCGGCCCGACGCACCACTTGGTGGTGACGGACGACGACGTGCAGGCCGCCGTCCGGTCGCTCGCGGAGCACCAGGTCTACCTGGCGGTGCTCGACCCGACCACCGACGTGTGGACGCAGGCCGAGGCGGTGGTGAGCCGCAGCATCGACACCGGGCACGGAGAGAACCGAGTCCAGTTCAGGCTCGTTTCCGCACCGGCGCGGGAATCTTAACCACACCGTTGTCATTCGGGGTCTTCCCGTTGCCCCACCGGCACGTTACTGTCTAGCCATGGAGAACCGCTCCATCACCGAAGATCCGGTCCCCTGACCTCAGGACGGGGGCAGGCAAGAGCGTCGCCCCCGCGAAGGGAGCAAACGTGCTCAACCTGTCAGACCAGCAGACTTCCCCCACCGCTGCGCAGCCCATCACGGCCATCAAGACCTACGTCGTCGACACCTCCGTCCTCCTTTCAGACCCGAAGGCGATGTTGCGCTTCAAGGAGCACAACGTCATCCTGCCGATCGTGGTCATCACGGAGCTCGAAGCGAAGCGCCACCACCCCGAACTGGGCTTCTTCGCCCGCTCAGCACTTCGCCTCCTCGACGATCTCCGCGTCGAACACGGCCGCCTCGACACCCCGCTGCCCACCAACGACCAGGGCGGAAACCTGCGGGTCGAGCTGAATCACAGCAACGAGGAAGCGCTCCCGCCCGGGTTCCGCCTCGGCGACAACGACACCCGCATCCTCGCCGTCGCGCTCAACTACGCCAACGAGGGCCACGACGTGGTGCTGGTCACCAAGGATGTGCCGCTCCGGGTGAAGGCAGCGGCCGTGGGGCTCGCCGCCGAGGAGTACCGCAACGACCTGGCGGTCCACACCGGGCACACGGGCATGGCGGAGGTCGCGGTCACCTCGGAGGATGTCGATTCCCTCTACTCCGGCGGCGTGCTCACCACAGCGGCCGCAGACGACATCTGCGTCCATTCCGGGGTGGTGGTGAACGCCCCTGGTTCGTCGGCGCTGGCCCGCAAGTTGCCCAACGGGGACCTGAAGCTCATCAAGCACGACCGCGAGGTCTTCGGTCTACGCGGCCGCTCCGCAGAGCAGCGGGTGGCACTCGAGATCCTCATGGACGACACCATCGGCATCGTCTCCCTGGGCGGCCGGGCGGGCACCGGCAAGTCGGCGCTGGCGCTCTGCGCGGGCCTCGACGCGGTGCTGGAGCAGCGCAAGTACACCAAGGTGATGATCTTCCGGCCGCTCTACGCGGTGGGCGGTCAGGAGCTCGGCTACCTCCCGGGCAGCGCGGAAGAGAAGATGCAGCCCTGGGGCCAGGCGGTGTTCGACACCCTTTCGGCAGTCACCAACAAGTACGTCATCGACGAGTTGCTCGAACAGGACATGATCGAGGTGCTGCCGCTGACCCACATCCGCGGCCGGTCCTTGCACGACGCGTTCATCATCGTGGACGAGGCCCAGTCGCTGGAGCGCAACGTCCTCCTGACGGTGTTGTCCAGGGTCGGCCAGAACTCGCGTGTGGTGCTGACGCACGATGTCGCCCAGCGGGACAACCTCCGGGTGGGTCGCCACGACGGAGTGGTCGCCGTGATCGAGAAGTTGAAGGGCAATCCCCTCTTCGCGCACGTCACCCTGACCCGCTCCGAGCGTTCGCAGATCGCCGCGCTGGTCACCGACATGCTCGAGGTCGACTCACTCGGCTGACGGTCACCCCGGCACAGGCAGGAATTCGGAGGGAGACTTCAGCCACATCGCCCACATGGAGCGGGATGTGGCAGGAATCTCCCTCCGAGTTCCGGTGACGGTCCCCTACTCGGCGCGGATGGCGGCCAGCGGGCTGAGTTTCATCGCGCGCTGCGCCGGAAGCACGCCGGCGACGGTACCGATCAGCGTGGCGAAGCCGACGGCCCCCACCATCAACCACACGGGGATGATCGACACCTGGCCGCCCTCGGCACCGGTGACCATCTGCGATCCCAGGGTGGCGTTCAGCACCGCGGAGACGCCCAGCGACAACAACAGCCCGATGAGGCCGCCGAAGAACCCGATGCTCGAGGCCTCGATCAGGAACATCTTGCGGATGTCACCGAGGGCGGCTCCCATCACCTTCATGATGCCGATCTCCCTGGTGCGCTCGTAGACGCTCATCATCATCGTGTTGGCGATGCCGATGGCCGCCACCAGCAGCGAGATGAAACCGATGCCGCCGAACACCGCCTGGATGATCAGCCCCTGTTCCTGCGACTGCCGGATCCACTCGATCTCCGCATATGCCTGATAGCCCTGGTCCCGCAGCGTGTTGAGCACCGCCTCCGCGTCCTCCGGGCTGTCCGTCAGCACCTTGAACTCGGTGTAGATGAAGTCCTTGCCCAGCGGCTTCCCGTCCGATGTGGCGGGCTGGTTCGGCAACGCCTTGCCCGGCATGGCCTTCCGTAGCCACTCGATCATGCCGTCGAGATCCGCCCACACCGACGTCGAGTACGGCCCCCACTGGTCTTCCGCGAGGTCGCTGTGGAGTTCGCCGATGACAGGCAGGATGTGCCGCTTCGCAGGTTTCGGGGGCGCCGCCGGGTCGTCGCCAGGCGCCGGGGCGCCGTCGATCGGCACGGGGCCGTACTCCCCCCAGGTGGCGACCGTGCCGAAGAGGGTCTGGGTCCTGAAGTCGATGTCCATGGGCATGCCGGTCATCGGGTCCCAGAACTGCTCGTCCACCCTGTCGCCGAGCAGCAGGCCGAACGTGCCCTGCTGCGGCATTTCGCCCCATGCGAGCTCGAGCTCCATCTCCGGGAAGGCTTCGGCTGGGAGGCCCTGGATCTGGAGGTACTGCTTGGTGGTGCCGACACTGATCTCCAGGTCAGCCAGGTACACGGGCCACACGGCAGTCGCACCTGGCGTCGACGCCAGGAAGGTGCGCATGGCCTCGTTCATCTTGGTGGGCCCGCCGACGCCCACCTGTTCGGGCGCCGGGGCCCCGTTCACGGACACCTGGCGCAGGTTGATGTTCTGGAACTGGGCCGTGAAACTCGACGAGAGCCCTACCCCCAGCGACACCATCACGATCACCGCGGTGGTGCCGATGAGCACGCCCAGCACCGTCAGCGACGTGCGGAACAGTCGCTGACGCAGGCTCGCGAAGCTCGTCGCGAGGAGATCGGACCAACGCATCGAGGACTCAGCGGACTTCCGCGCCGATGAGCGGGTCGCCGAGTGCCGCCAGCGACTCCATGTCCTCCGTCTCGGCGCGCCTGCGCCGGCGACGCCGGACCACGAGCAACGCCATGATCAGGAACAGCAGGAGCAGGCCGCCGCCGACGAGCACCGGGATCCAGGGGAAACCCGCGCCCTCCTCCGGCATGGGCTCCTCCCACTGGCCCGGCTCCTCCATCGGCATGGGTGCCATCACGGCGACCTCGAGGGTCTTGTCCATGGTGCTCACGTTGCCGTCGACGTCCTCATAGGACACGGTGACGGTCACGGGCCCGGCGGCCTCCTCCACCGCCTGCACCGTCATATCGACGGCTCCGCTGGCCCCGGCGTCGACAGTGCCGACGAACACCTCTTGGCCGACGATGGGCTGGCCCTCGGCGATGGAGGCCTTGGCGTTGTAGAGCTTGGTCTTGCCCTGATTGAAGATGCTGAAGGTCAGCGAGGCGTCCTGACCCATCGTCAACTGCGGCGGCAGCAACTGCGGGGCCGACGCGTCGGCGCGGATGTTCTGCTTGACCTGGATGGAGACCGTCTCCTGGGCCGAGTAGGCGTTGGCCTGGCTGTCCTCGTACTCGATGCTGATCGTCAGCTGGTACGGCTTCTCCTCCAGGGAGGGCAGCGAGTGGAAGTTCATCGTGCCTGACTCGATCTGGTCGGCGCCGATGCGGCTGAGGTACAGCGACGACGAGCCGTTGGCCGGCAGGAAGGCCGCGTCGGCCGACGTCAGCGTGACCTTCATGTTCTGCACGCGCGTCTTCGTGGAGGTGTTGCGCAGCGTGAAGGTGACCTGGAAGTCGTCGCCGGCCTGCACCTCCGCCGGGTTCGTCGTGAACCCTGACAGGATGACGCGCGGGGTGGACACGCCCGGCACGACGACGGGAGGCGCGGGTGGTTCGCCCACCGGCGCACCCTCGGTGCCGCCGTCGCCCAGGACGCCGCCGTCCGTGGTGGGGTCCCCCGCCGCGCTGGCGAGCGGGATGAGGCTCAGGCTGGACACCATCATCAGCACGAGCATGAGGCGGTGGATCATCTTCATGGCGCGACCTTCTGGGTAGTGACGACGGGGCCCGTCTGGGCGTGTTCCGTCTGGGAGATGTCGGTGATGCGGCCGTCCCCGATGCTGATGATCGTGTCGGCGAACGAAGCGAGGTGGTGGTCGTGGGTGACCATGATCCACGTCTGCTGGAAGCGCTGGATGACGGCGCGGAAGAGGCGCAGCGTCTCTTCCGAGGTGCGCGAATCAAGGTTGCCGGTGGGCTCATCGGCGAAGACGAGGGTGGGCTGGACGGCCATGGCGCGGGCGATGCCGACGCGCTGCTGCTGGCCGCCGGAGAGCTGGCTCGGTTTGTGGTGGAGGTGCCCGGCGAGCCCGAGTTGCGTGAGGATCGCCCGGGCGCGGGCCTGCCGGGTGCGCTTCGGGATGCCCCGGAAACTCAAGGGCATCGCGACGTTGTCGAGGGCGGTGAGCGACTGCAGCAGGTTGAACGACTGGAAGATGAAGCCCACCTGCTCGCGGCGGTAGGTGACCAGTTGGGACTCGCTGAACCTGTGCAGCGGTTGGCCGGCGACGAACACCTCGCCCGCCGTCGGCTTCTCGAGGCCGCCGAGCATGTTCAGCAGCGTCGACTTGCCGGAACCGGAGGTGCCCACGACGGCGGTGAAGCTGCCCCGCGGGATGGTGAGGTTGACCCGGTTCAGGGCGACCACCCGGGAGTCGCCGACGCGGAAGATCTTGCTCAGGTCACGCGTCTGCACGAGGGGTTGGCCGACGTCCGGCAGCGGCGGCCGCTGTGTCTTCGGTGGCACCAGGCACCCCCCTTGTGTCGTGGTAGAAGAAACATAGCGGTCCCCCGTCGTCGACGCTGCCCCGACCCGGGAGAAGGGCGCAGTGCCGAGCGCCGAGCGGAAATGTCAGACGCCGGCCCTACCGTGGAAACACAAGCCAATAACGGGGGCAAGGAGGACGGCTTTGAATACTGAGAACATCCTGGACCTACGCGATGCGATCGCGGGTCTGCTACGTGAGGTGCACGGCACCGATGACAGCAAGGTCATCGATCTGGTCTGGGGGTACTACCAGATGGCCTCGGACGGGGACGACCTGATCATTGAGATCGAGTCCAACTCCTACATCGACGACGAGGACGTGCAGCTCACCGAGGAACAGTGCGCAGCGCTGGAACAGTTGGGCTTCACCCGCCCTGATGACGGCATGCCGAACTGGTGGATCGGCATCGAGGGCGGCCGCGAGGAGGACATCGAGGCCGCTGCCCTGGCCACGGCGCGGGGCCTCGTCGAGGTCCTCGGCCACGACCTGCCCGGGGCGCTCGCCGCCTCCCTGGCCTGGCGCCCCCAGCGGGCGTTCCACGTCTCGCGGGACCGGGCCGCGGGCCTGCTCGTCGGCACCGCCGTCGGGGATGCGCTGGGCGCCGGCTACGAGTTCGGGCCCACGCTCGCCCCGGATGCGCCGGTGGGCATGATCGGCGGCGGGCTGGGCGATTTCGCCCCCGGCGAGTGGACGGACGACACGTCGATGGCGGTGTGTATCGCGCACGTCTTCAACCAGCGGATGGATCCCCGCACGGCTCAGGCCCGCGACGCCATCGCCACGAACTTCGGGGCCTGGCTCGCCAGCAACCCGCCGGACGTGGGTGTCCAGACCCGCGCCGTCATGCGCATGGCAGACGCCGGGTACGCCGACGACCTGACGCAGGCGGCGCGGCAGTACTTCGCCGCCAATCCCACCCGCAGCGCGGGCAACGGTGCCCTCATGCGCACGGCCCCCGTCGCGCTGTTCGACACCACGCCGCTCATCGTGGCCAGCGTGGCACGGCGCATCGCGGAGTTGACGCACGCAGACCCCATCGCGGGCGACGCGTGCGTGATCTGGTCGATCGCCATCGCCCACGCCGTCCAGTTGGAGAACTTCGACGGCGTGCGAGAGGCGCTCCCCTACATCCCGAAGGAGCGCCGCAACTACTGGGCGGAGCGCCTCGACGAGGCGGAGACGCTGCCCCCGGCCACGTTCTCGAAGAACGGCTGGACAGTGCACGCGTTGCAGGCGGCCTACGCCGCCATCGTGCAGACGCCGGTCCCCCGGGAGGACCCGGCTGATCACTTCCGCCTGGCGTTGGAGAACGCGGTCAGGGTCGGACACGACACAGACACCGTCGCGGCCATCGCCGGTGGGTTGCTGGGAGCCAGGTGGGGCTACTCGGCCATCCCCCTGCAGTGGACCCGCCGTCTGCACGGCTGGCCGGGGCTCCGCGCGAAAGACCTCAAGGAGATGGCCGCGCAGATCTTCCCCGCCGATTACACCGTGCAACCGGGCCTGGACAACTTCTTCCAGCACCCGCTCGACAGCGGCCTCTTCGTGGGCGGCTACCACGCCGGATCCACGCCACCCGAGGGCATCGACGCGGTGGTCTCGCTCTGCCGGCCCTCGGACGCGGACGAGCTGGCCAAGGGCATCGCGCCGGACAACCGCATTGAGGTCTGGCTCTCAGACCGCGGTTACGAGGACAACCCACACCTCGACCATGTGCTCACGGAGGCTGCCCACATGGTGGCCAGCCTGCGGGCCGAGGGGCTGACGGTGTTGATCCACTGCGTGTCCGGGCAGTCGCGGACCCCCACGGTGGCGTCCCTCTACGCCGCTGAGGCGCTGGGCGTGCCCGCCGCCGAGGCGCTGCGTGCGCTGCAGGAGATTCATCCAAACGCTCAACCGAATCCCACATTCCTGGAAATCATCCACCGACACAACGTCTGAAACGCACATCCGACACGCCCTCAGGATGACGCGACCCCACCTCGCGGTTTATCGTGAAGACGGCGATCCAAAGATCGCCGTTGCGGGAGGAAGCGGCATGCGGCACACGGAGCAATTGAAGGAACTTGAATTCACCCCGTCGAAGGTCAAGGTGACAGACTGGGACCTCCGCATTCCGATAGCTCCAAAGGCCGGTCCGTTCTGCCAGCTCGTGGTGGAGCCGTCGACGGCCGCCGGCCCCGGTCTTTTCGCCTGGGTTGTCGCTGACAAGGTCGTCTACCTCGGCCATACCGATGACCTGGCCAGCGTCTCGAACTCGCACGGGGACTACTCCGTCGTCTCCCCGTCCACGACGGACGGCGGCCCGGCCAAGATCAACAACCTGATGAACGCGGCACACAAGGCGGAGCACCGCGTCTCGTGGTGGTGGCGTCAGGAGACCACGGCAGATGACGCGGCCCAGGCCGCCGAAGGCCTTGTGGCAGAACTGGATCCCATGGGCAACAAGTTGACCCGCCCCAAGGCAGCCCCGGTAAAGGCTCAGGCCCCGGCAGCGGCAGCAGCCACGCGGACTCCCCGTGTGGCGGCAGCGCCGAAGGCAAAGGCTCCCGTCAAGTACGACGCCGAGCGCGTCACCCCCACGGGCCTCGTCTGCCCGTCGTGCTTCATCCGGGTGTCGTTGGCCACGCGGTGGTGCGACGACTGCGAGATCCTGGTCGCCAGCTGACCCTTCCGCCCGAGTCGGTGCTGTCGGGCGCCGCTCCGTCGGGGAGCGGGCTAGCCTGGAAGCCACAACGAGCACGCTGTGACGAGGAGTGGCCATGGAGATCCTGTACACGACCAACAACGAGTTCGGCCAGGCAGTCTTCGCACGGCGCGATGAGGCCCACCAAGTCGCCCGCATCCGCCGGGCGCTGAACAACGCCACCACATGGGCGGAGTTCAAGGAACTGATGGACCCGTACGAGTACCAGTACCTGGTCGAGAAGAACCTGGGCATGAAGATGGACGACATCGATCTCTCGGAGCCGTTCAGACCTGATGCCATCCCCGGAGTGGCGGACCGCTACTACCCCACGTGGCTGCAGGCGCGGATGTTGGAGTGGTTCCCCAAGTCGCTCATCCTCAAGTACGACGGCGACATCACGTCGCTCAAGGGTGACGCCCTCGTGCTGCCCGGCGAGTACGCCGACGAGGTGGCTGACGACCTGCGCTCCGAGGGCTACACCGTCGCCCGAACCGACCTGTCGTTCCTGTAGTCAGCCCGTCGCGGCGGGGCGGTCAGCCGGCCGCCACTGCTCAGTGCAATGACAAGTCCGCCGGGCCCAGGGACCATTCGTGGAAGCGCACCGACAGCCCGGCACGCTCGGGCGCACAGGTGAACGGACCGGCCTGGCCCTCCGCGTCGGCGGGGAACGCGGCAAGCCGGACCAGGCGCAGTTCCCCACCGTCGAGGCCCGCCCGGACGGTGACCGCGTCGCCGGAGCGCGACAGCCGCACCCGGACCCTCCTCCCCTGCCACTCGTCGACGGGCGACGTCGACCAGTCGGAGAGCGGGTTGGTGACCACTGCTCCCACCATGGGGTGTCCATCGGCGAACTCCACGCCGGCCTTCACCCACGCGTCGGGACCGGCGGTGAGGAAGATGCCCGCCTGATCGAACTGCTCGTCGAAGTTCGCGGTGAAGACCACCTCCATCGCGGAGTCCTGAGCAAGGGGCGCGACGAGGGCGTGCGCGTTGTAGCGCTCGAACCCGTAGGAGGTGATGCGCCAGGCGTCGGACTTCTCGGCTGCCGTGACGAAGAGGTCAGTGCCCTCCTCGCGAGCCTCCACTGGAGGGGTGGTCCAGGTGCCGTCGTTCCAGTTCAAGCGCTGCATCGTCGCTGCCTCCGTGAGCATTTGGATGGGGTCACGTGCGGTTACAGATCCCCCGGCGTGTCGCATCACGACCCTATCCAATTGCTCACGGCGGTGAGCCAAAGCAGCGTCAGACGCGGGACCAGAGCGGCGTCTTGAGGTCGTTGTAGTCATTGACCGGGTCGAAGCACACGGTGCCCCGGCAGACATAGACGAAGCCGCCGGGTCGCTGGTCGAAGTGCGATCCCCAGCCCTCGGCGCCCTCAGGGGCCGTGACCACAAAGGACCCCGCCGGAGCGAGGCGCCAGGACGCGCGGGCCAGTTCACCGAACGGATCATCGCTCACCACGACGGCGACGGCGGGCTTGAGGCCACGCCGCGCCTCGTCGGAGACCAGCAGGTCTGCCAGCGACGCACCGGCGAACCGCGGGTGCTCGGCCACGCTGGCCCAGGTGGTGCGGGCGGCGCGGTCTGCGCGCTCGCTGAAGCCCGGGCGTTCGGCCAGCTGTGCCACCACGCGCAGCGCGGCGATGAGGGCCGAGGTGCCGCTGGGCGACACGTTGTCGGTGAGGGAACGCGGGCGCTCGAACAGGCCGGTATCGACAGAGTCGTAGAACCCGCCGTCGGCGTGGCTGAAGAACTCGTCGGCCCGCTCCAGGAGGGCCTCCGCCCTGCGCAACCACGCGGAGTCGCCGGTGGCTCCGGAAAGCAGCGCGAAGGCTTCCGCCACCGCGCCGAAGTCCTCAGCGCCACCGACGGCGACGTCAGCCACCCCGTCGCGCGAGGTGCGGCGCAGCTCACCGTCGACCAGATGCACCTCGGCCAGGTACTCCGCAGCCCGCAAGGCGAGTTCCAACCAGCCCTTCTCGCCGAAGATCATGGCGCCGGTGACGAGGGAGGAGACCATCCAGCCGTTCCAGGAGGCGACCACGATGTTGTCCGACGCGGGCCGGAAGCGCGTCTCGCGCTCTTCAAGCAGCTTGCCGGCGACCTCGTCGAGGCGCGCGTAATCCGGCCGGCCACGCAACTGCAGCGTGGAGAGGCCGTCTTCGAAGGTGCCGCCCTTGGTGACGTGGAAGACGTCTGCGGCCCAGTCACCGAGCTCGGCGCCCAGCGCGTCGACGAGCAGCTCGGGGTTCCAGAGGTAGAAGATGCCCTCGTGCACGGCGCCGCGGATGTCACAGGAATCCGCATCCAGGGCGGAGATGAACGCGCCCTGCTCGCTGACCATCTCCCGCTCAAGCCATTCGACGATGCCGTACGCGGTGCGCTCGAACAGCGCGCGCAGGCCACCGTCGTGATCTGCGGTGCGACGCCAGCCGCGCACGTAGGTGCCCAGCAGGAGCGCGTTGTCGTACAGCATCTTCTCGAAGTGCGGCACCACCCAGCCCGGGTCCACCGAATAGCGGTGGAAACCGCCGCCCACCTGGTCGTAGATGCCGCCGCGGGCCATGTGCTCCAGGCTGCGCTGCGCGATCTCGAGGGAACGGGGGTCACCCTTGACCAGGAGCGCGTCCAGCAGCGTGGGGTTGGGGAACTTCGGCTGGGTGCCGAAGCCGCCGTGGATCACGTCGAAGGCCGCCTCGACGTCGTCGATCGCCTTGCGCAGATCCGGCGTCTCCCCCGTGACTGTGTCCGCGCGGGAGGACAGCACGTTGACGAGGTACTCGGCCGAGCCGCGCACCTTGTCGCGACGGTGGTGCCACGCGTCGGCCATCGACTCCAGCACCTGCCGGAACGACGGCATGCCGGGGCCGGCCTCCGGCGGGAAGTAGGTGCCGGTGAAGAAGGGCTTGCCCTCGGGCGTCAGGAACGCCGTCATGGGCCAGCCGCCCGAACCGTTGTTCATCGCCTGGGTGGCAGTCATGAACACGGCGTCCACGTCAGGGTGCTGCTGACGGTCCACCTTGATGGCCACGAAGTGGTCGTTGATGTACTCGGCGATCTCAGGATCGTCGAACGACTCGTGGCTCATCACGTGGCACCAGTGGCACGACGCGTAGCCCACCGACAGCAGGATGGGACGTTCCAGTTCCCGCGCGCTGCCCAGCGCCTCGTCGGACCATTCCCACCAGTCGACGAGTTGATGGGAGTGCTGGCGGAGGTAGTCGCTGGACGACTGGGCAAGGCGGTTGACCATAGTCCCCAAGGGTATCCGGTGGGGCCCCGGACCCGTTCGCGGACCCACAGGTGGGGGCCGATCAGAGGATGCCCCCGTCGCGCATCTCGACGACGCGGTGCGTGCGCGCGGCGACCCCGGGGTCGTGGGTCACCATCACGATGGTGCTGCCGTCCCGGTTCAGCTCGCCCAGGATCTCGAGCACCTCACCGGCAGCCGTCGAATCCAAGGCCCCCGTCGGTTCGTCGGCGAAGAGGACCCGCGGGCGGTTGATCAAAGCCCGGCAGATGCCCACCCGCTGCAACTGCCCCCCGGAGGCCTGCGAGATGTCGTGGTCTGCCAGATGGGCCACCCCCACGCGCGCCATCAGGGCCCGCGCCTGCGCCAGGAGCTCAGCGCGGGGTGCGAGCCTGGCCAGGTGCGCGGGAAGGACCACGTTGTCGAGCAGCGACAGGTTCTTCAGCAGGTGGATCTGCTGGAAGACGAAGCCCATCCTCGTCAGCCGCACCTGGGCGAGTTCCTTCTGGGACAACCGTGTGAGCTCAGTCCCGTCGAGCTGGACGGTGCCCTCCGTGGGGACGTCCATCCCGCTCAGGGCGTACAGGAGGGTCGATTTGCCGCAGCCCGACGGGCCCATGATGCTGAGAAACTCGCCCTCCCGGATGTCGATGTCGACGCCGTGCAGCGCGGTGGTCGCGCCGAAGCGCTTCACGAGGTTGCGGCCGGTGAGGATGGCGGGGACGTCCGAGCGCCCCGGCACCTCGGAGACCATCGGTTCAGGGGCGGTGGTGGTGGTCATGGTGTCGCCTTTCATTCGGTCACCAGCGAGGAGACGCGGGCGGTTCGGATCGTGCGGGTGGCGGCCACCGTGGCAGAGCCGACGGCGACGAACAACGCCGCCGGCAACGCCACGGCCGTCAGCCACGGGTTGGTGATGAACTCGATGCGGCTGGTGCCTTGGAACAGCTGGGAGAGCCCGCCGAACATGCCCTCGAACAGGAGGTTGAACAGTCCCTGACCGACGGTGAGCGCCAGCGCGATACCCAGGGGAACCCCCAGCGCCAGCACCGCGAGGATGCGGGTCAGGTACTGGGCGCGGATGGAACTGTCGGGCGCCCCGACGGCGCGCTGGACGGCGATCTGCGAGGCGTCGCCGGCGAGCAGCATCCGGGTGAACATCGCGGTCATCAGCACGGCCAGGGCCAGCGCGACCCCGCCGGAGAGGAACGCCACCTGGGTCACCCGTTCGCTGATCGGCCCGAGTTGCTGGTCCTGGAAATCGCGCATCTGGGCCGGCCGGGCTTCGGGCCAGGCCTGGGCGTACTCGGCGAGCTTCGCCCCACCGTCGACTCCCTCGCCCAGCGTGACCGCGAGGGAGTACCACATGACCTCCGCGCCGTCCGTGGGCAGCAGGGCGCGGGCGGTCTTGCCTCCGTTGGTGATGTCCTGGTAGCTACCGACGACGGCCAGTTGCCTGGTTTCGCCGGCGACGGTGAGCGAGACGGTGTCGCCGACGCGGTGGCCCGTCTCGGCCAGCGCCAGCAGGGAGAGGGCCACCTCGCCGTCGTGCTGCGGGGAGCGCCCGTCGGCGTACGTCACCGGCAGCGTCTGCTGGTCGCCGTTGGCCACGTAGAGGCTGGTGGTCTCCCCTTCCGACGTCACCAGATCATGGCGAGTGGTGGTGTGCGCCACGAACTCCTCCACCTCGGCGTCCGCCGCAAACGTGGCCACGGCGTCGTCGAACTGCGCCGCAGTGCCGGCACCGGCGTGCTGGAAGTTCAGCGCCAGATCCGCGTCAACCATGCCCATGTACGTCATGGAAGCGCGGCACGCTCAGCGGCTGTTGACGGTCGTTGGTGGCATTGTGCGGCTGACCTGCGGAAACGCGTTGGCGGGCGTTGGTCGCGAGCGGTCGCTGACGACTCTCCTGCCACGTTTTTGCCACGCACGAACCCCTCATCGGCCTACCTCCGGCTCGTCGCGGTCCTCGCTGAGTGCGGTCTCCCAGTCCTGGCCACCGTGGAAGACGCCGAGGACGTTGACGACGAGCTCACCCGAAGACTCATCGACCTCGTAGGCGATGAGCGTCCGCTTCTTGAAGGTGATCGTCCGCATGTCCGCGCGGACGTCGTCGCGAGCTCGCCCGGCGAGCGGGAAGACGAGGATGCCGTCGATGTGGTCGAGGATCGACGAGACGAAGCGCTGGGCGATTTCGGCCGACGCCGCTTTGGTGATCCAGTCGTCGAGTTCGTTGAGCTGCTGCTGCGCTTCGGGGGTGTAGTTGATTCGGCCCGTCATGAACGGGCGGCCCACTTCGCTTCGAACTCCGCGCGAACATCCTCGGCCAGAATCCCGCGGGTCGGGTCAGCTTTCAGCGCGTCGTAGGCGGCTGCCGCCTCGATGCGCAGCCACGTCTCCGACGCGATGTCGAAGGCCTCATCCGAGTCGACCGATTCGAGCAGCCTCAGAGCAACGTGCTTGCGCACGTCAGGAGGCAGGGACATCCCCGCCTCGTAGAACTCCGATTCGCTCAGCGACATACAGCGAGTCTACGCCCGGCCATGGACAACGAGGAGGATCTGCTAGGCGGCATGGACGTGCTCAGCGGCTCGTCGGACGCCCCGCTCGTGGCTCGATCCGCACGCGCTACTACTGGCCATAAGAAAACCGGAGGTCCGCGAAGAGCAGGTGATTGATCCGTCGCCGGATGTGCCCCGTCTTGCTTTCATCAGGCGGGTCGCCGTCAGCCAACAGCGTGAACGTCAGTGCTGTGTCGCTTCCCGCCTCCGCCAACTCGAGGACCACCTGGTCTCCGGGACGACTCGGCCAGATGGACGACCACACCACCCGATTCGGGGCCTCCGAGTCGACAACTCGTGGGGGGACTTCATCATCGAGGAGGTCGAGCCATACCCGGCTTCCAGTCATGGCCGGGTTCACGAGGTCTTCCCAGACCACCTGTAGAGGCGCGGGGAGCCGGCGAGTTCGCTTCCCGTACGGAGTCACGGCATCAATGTATGGGGTGTGGCATGCCCTGGGGCCAGGAGAACTCGGCCCCTCCTCCGACGCAGGTGCAAAGCGGCGTCAAGGTGATTGGCCCGCCCAAGCGCGCGCGGCACGTGCGCTCACTTCAGACAGCGAGAGCCAGCCTTGCGATCCGGAGAAGGCGCGCGTAGTAGGGCTGCGCGTCTGACGGAAACATCGGGATAGACCTCTGCAGTTCGTCCGCAGCCTGCGCGAGACGTGACCGATCGATTTCGGAGAGCGACCCGGCCCTGATTGCCCAGCCGTAGATATCGGCACCGATCATGACCGCATCAACTTCCCCGTAATCCAGCCCCTTCTCCACGGAGTCGGGGAACGGCTCCGCGAGGTGCTGACGCATCTCGTCTGACAGGCTCTCGGGCACAGCCCAGAGCCTAGAGCGCAGGGCGTCGCCGAGCGGGCGGAGCGAATGCCTACCGTCCAAGTTGTTGATCGAGAAGGGCTGGCCAGTCTTCGTTCTCCAAGCCGCCGTTCACGAGGACGTCACGCCAATCCACCTGACTGAGTTCGACCTGCCGCAGGACCTCACGCGGGTCCCCCTGCGCAGCGAACACGATCGCCGCCTGGATTCGTTCCGAGTCAGAGGCGCGAGCGACGAGCCGTGTAACCTCCTCGGCTGACCCTGGATCGGGGAAGTCACTCGCGATCCTGCGACCCAGCCGGCTCGAAACGGATTCCATCGCGACAGTCTTGCTCACGCAGCTGTTCGCACTAGGGTGGGCCGATGGCCGAGCACGTCGTTCCCCTTGAGTTGGGCGTTACCTGGGAGCCGAACGCGCCATCGGCCATTCTGGTCTCGAACGACTTCGGCAGCACTGCCCTGGCCCTCAAGGCGCATCCAGACGACCGGGATCAACGGTGCCTGGTCATGGTGTGGACCGGCAGTCGTTACTCGAGCCTGTCTGACCCCAACGACGAGGCCATCCGTGGCCACCGGCTTCATAGGAAAGGCCTTCGCGATGTGCTGTGGGTCGGGCTCGTCCACGAAAGCGAACGCATCGCCGAACTCGAGCGACAAAACCGAGTCCACCCACTCCACGACCCCTCGCGATTCTCGCGACTGTCACACCACGTCCTGCTTCTCAAGGAATGCGTCATTGAAGTGGTCGCTGAGGACGTGTCGGTCCTGCGGACCGAGGGCTCGACCCTCCAGGCAGCCTTCGCTGGAGTCGGCAGCTAACCGTTCGCCGGGTTCGGTCGCGAAGGCCGCGACGTGAGCGTGCCTCGGTCGCTTACAGTCAGACCATGTCCGAACCGTCTTCTGTGACTCCCAACTGGCGTTCAGTGGGCATGTGCTGGGACGGAGAAGAGTTCGACCTGGAGGGCATCAACCCCTGGGAACACGAGTGGTCCTCCCAGTCGCAGCGGATCGTGGTTGCCCACCCGTCGTACCCCTTGCAACGTCACGATGTGGATGTCTGGGTGATCCGCGCACCCGATCGGCTTGTCAGATTTGCTGCCGGGGAAATGTCGAATCTCGCCTGGGCCTTCTTCCTACCGGTCTACTCGTAGGCCACCGCGCGGAAAGGTGGGAGGCCCGGCCGAACTGCTCAGCCTCTCTCGTGGAGGAGCCTCTTCGCTTTCGCGTAGATGTCATCTCGCAGATCCCACAACCGGTCGTTTGCCACGCGAAGCGCTTCCTCGTCGCCGTCCTGCCCATTTGCGCGATGGAGGACCAGGTCATTGAAGCTGCCCATGCCGCCGTACGCCTGCAGCAGATGCTCGAGTCCGTACGCATCTCGCCCGACGATCCGGCGGCAGTCTCCATCGAGCCATCGGCTCCAGTGCGTCTCGCCGAACGACTGAAGAAGACTGATCGCTTCGTCGAGCGCGCGGACCAATGCGTCGATGCCGTCAGTCATGCCGACATTGCCGCGGCCCTACGGCTGGTTTTGACATAACCGAGCGGCTGCATGGTCGGGCTGCACTCACGACTGCCAGGTGATCAGTGCCCAATCGCCCGGAAGTTCTTCTCGTGCGAGAGCACTGAGCGCGGCCTCACGAGCCTCGACTGGATCGGCACCTCGGTAGACGCTCCAGGCGATCTCAAGGAAGGCCCCGACCTCGTCGTAATCACGAATGTCGACACCGAGCACCACTCGACCGGCCTCGGCCAGTTCGCTCAGCACAGCCGGCGCATCCCGAACGTGCCAGGACACCTCGCCGTTGGTGTCGACGCGGGCGTTCGATCGAAGTTCGTCAGACAGGACACCGAGGTCGTCAGCTGGCATGTCGAGACGGTAGCCGAGATCCTTCCCGTGGCGTGCTCGAAATTCCGAGAGCCTCGGGAGCCACGTTGCGTTTAGCGGCATCGACGAACGACGGGCGTTCCGGCGCGGTGGTGGTTGCCCTCCGCCACGTCCGTCTCCCTGACCCCCATCCCCTCCACCTCTTTCAGGCCTCCATTCCTTTCCACCAACCACCATCACCTCCCCTTCAATCACCCACTTTTCCTCGCTTTCCACACCCCCATTTCAGGCGGCACGCATGCTACGAAGGATCGTAGGAATCGGGGCCGAAAATGGCCTGTGACCTGCGGATATGTGGTTATCGACGGTAGTCGACGAACGCTTGATCGGGGTGGCTCAGGTGCATGGCGGGGTGAAGTTCTACAGAGGCGCGGCGAAGGCTGCCCGCGCCTACGTCGAGCGTGATCGGTCCCGAGCCGATGACTACTACCTCGGCGAGGGCACCGGCGTCGCCGAGCGCTTGAGCGCCACACCCGAGGGCGTCGAGCATGCGGGCTTGATGGACGGCGAGACCTACGAGCAGTGGGTCGCCGGCATCGACATCGACACTGGGAGCAGGAAGGGGCGCGTCCTCAAGGACGAGCACGCGCTGCGGTTTGTCGAGGTCACCGTCAACGGGCCGAAGACCTGGTCACTCGCGGCCGCTCTGCACCCGGAGATCTCTGCCGCCTTGGATGCCGCGCAGGACAAGGCGGCCAGCGAGATCGTCGGGTGGGTCTCGTCCCATGCAACCACCCGCGTCGGGCCGCGCGGGCGTCAGGTACAGGCGCCTGTCGAGAGGATCGAGGCCGCGGTCATCCGGCACTACACGTCCCGCGCCGGCGACCCGCACCGCCATCTCCACCTCCAGATCAATGCCCGCGTGTACGCAGCTGGCGCTTGGCGCGGCATCCACTCGGTCGGCTTCCGGGACTCGATTGGGGCGATCAATGGCATCGGCCATGCTGCGGTCGCGACCGACCCGGAGTTCCGGGCCGCGCTCGCTGCACGAGGTTTCACTCTCGACCCTGAGACGTGCGAGATCCGTGAGCTCGCGCCGTACGCCGGTGCATTCAGTGCCAGGGCCTCGCAGATCCGGCGCAACGTCGAGCGCTACGAGGCTCAGTGGCGCAGCGAGCATCGCGGCGAGGAGCCCGGGCCGCGACTGCGAGAAGTGTGGGACCGACGCGCGTGGGCCGAAGCTCGGGCCGACAAGGTTGTTCCGCGCGACGGGCAGGAACTCATCGAGCGATGGAACCAGGAACTGCGGGATCTCGGCTATCGCGATCCCGGCGAGGCCGTCGCCCTAAACGGCACGCAGCCCGGATGGATCGACCGAGACGCCGCTGCAGTCCTGATCGTCTCCATGCTCGGCGCGAAGGCGTCGGCCTGGAACGAGGCCGACGTCCGCGGGAAGACCGAGGTCCTGCTCGCGCAGACCTGCCTCATTGCCGACCCAGCTGTGCGGATCGAGTTGGCCGAAGACATCACGGCCCGCACCGTCGAACGATGCCGCCGCCTCCTTACAGGAAGCGACGTACCGGAACACGTCCGGTCTCTGTCGTCGCCGCACGTGCTGGCCGTCGAGGCCGACCTGATCGCCCGCGTGGCAAGGCGCGGTGGCCAGCCCGCTCGACGGGTGCGCATCGGTGCGCGCGGCCTGGACCGCGTCGACCCGGCCCAGGCCGCAGTCGTCGGCGCGCTGGCCGGCGACGGCGACCTCGTCGTGGTTGAGGGCGCGGCTGGGTCCGGGAAGACGACCGCACTGCGAACTACCCAGGCAGCCCTCGCGCGGCAGGGGCACCGTCTGGTGGTGGTCACGCCGACGCTCAAGGCTGCCGAGGTCGCGGCCGCCGAGACGGGTGCCGATGGACGCTCGGCTGCTTGGCTGATCCATCAGCACGGCTGGCGCTGGGACGCTGACGGTCACTGGACCCGACAGGACTCGACACCTGATGCGGCGGCACTCCTGCGACCGGGTGATCTCCTGCTGATCGACGAGGCCGGGATGCTCGACCAGGACACGGCACGCGCACTCTTGACGGTTGCCGACGAGGCCAGGGCCCGCGTCGCGTTTGTCGGGGATCGCCACCAGCTGCCCGCTGTCGGCCGCGGCGGCGTACTCGACCACGCCATCAACTGGGCTCACCCGACCGCGGTCGTCTCCCTGCAGACGGTGCACCGGTTCGCCGATCCCGGCTACGCGGCCCTGAGTCTGCGGATGCGGAAGGGCGACGACCCGGCAAGCGTCTTCGACGAGCTGAATCGACGCGGTCAGATCGTCATCCACGCCTCAGATGTCGAACGGACCGCAGCACTGGCGGAGGTTGGCGCCGCCGGTGACCTCGTCATCGCCGACCGCCGGGACCAGGTCGCGGATCTGAACGCGGCGATCCGCGATCGCCGGGACTCTGGCAAGCAGGGCGAGAAGGGCGTCACGACCGCCAGCGGCGAGCAGCTCGGCCCCGGTGATCGCGTCGCCACCAGGCGCAATGACCCCGACCTCCAGGTCGTCAACCGCCAGACCTGGACCATCACAGCGATCGGCGAGGGCGGCGAGCTCGTGTTGCGCGGCCACGGGCGGGAGCGACAGGTGCCCGCCGAGTACGCCAAGCAGTGCGTTGAACTCGCGTACGCGACCACGGTGCACGGCGCCCAGGGCGGCACCGTTGATCGCGCCCACGTCGCGCTCGGCGATACGACAGGCGCGGCGGCGGCGTACGTCGCCATGACCCGTGGCCGAGCCAGCAACACCGCTCACCTCGTCGCCGAGTCCATCGAGGACGCTCGGCAGCAGTGGATCGACACGTTCAGTCGCGACCGCGCCGACCTCGGGCCAGCGCACGCACGTCGGCAGGCAATCGAGGCGATCGACCACTATGGCCCGGACGCCCGACGCCACTCGACTCCGCTACCTCAACAGCGCGTTCTTGCCACACCAACCCACGATCACGGACTCACGTTGTGAAGGACTACGAACGCCGCACAGCGCCTCGCCACCGTTTCGGTAGTGGCCATCCGAGTTTGACCTCCCCGGCCATCCACTCGCTCACACCGCCGGGGTCGAGAGCCGGTCCGTCGTGCCTCGTTGCCCCGTCAATGAGTGGCTGCCAGGCGCGGCGCACGGGCAGTGGCAAGGACATCTCCGGCCACGCCTGGATCAGCAGGAGCCCATCGACCGAGTCCTCGGCCATCTTGTCCATGCCGTGTTGCACGACAAGCTGGTAGTAGTCGATCCGCTGACCCGTCTCGGACAGGTCCCACGTCCGCACGTATTCGGTCCAGTCCTGGGTGACCTCGGCGGGGAAGACGTACTTGAACGCCTGCACCTTGGCGAAGCACTTCGGCACCGGCACCGCCCAAAGCTTGTCCGGCACCCAGAACGATCCGACCTCCGGATCCTCGATGAGGTCCCAGAAGACCATCGGCTTGGCCGTCAGCTCGTGGTCGGCGGCGTCGAGGAGTCGCTCGACCACCTCCAGGGTCGGGGACTTGCGTCGGCGCTCGTACTCCGAGATCGACGACTGCTGGGTCCGCGCGATCTCGGCCAGACGGCGCTGGGAGAGGCCCGCTGCGCGGCGGGCCGCCTCGATGACTGTCGGGGAGGACATCTCTCGATGATCGCTGATCATCGATGGGAATGCCATGCACACCTCATGGGTGAGGCGGAAACGCCGCCCTCGCAACCCGCCCGGGTCGAATCCACTGAGGAGAACCGCCATGACCGCACAACCCTCCATCCCCGAGCCGCGCAAGAACCTCGGCGACGAGATGCTCACGCTCGACGAAACCGCCGCTCTGCTCCGCGTCCCCGAGAACACGCTGCGCTACTGGCGCGTGACCGGCGCCGGCCCGAGGAGCTTCAAGGTCGGCCGCCACGTCCGCTACTGGAAGGCCGACGTCGTCCTCTGGCTCACCGAGCAGATGAACCGCCCACAGCACCACTGAACCGCTCGGCGCCCGTCGGTGGACGGGCGCATCATGAAGATCTCTCGGAAGGAGACAGCCATGGGCTGGGTCTGGAAGGAACGCCAATCCTGGCGCGGGTCGTATCGCGACGAAGCTGGCAAGCAGCACACCAAGTCGTTCAGGCGGCAGGTCGAGGCGAAGCGGTGGGTCGCCACCGAGGAGTCGAAGGTCGTCCGCGGTGACTGGATCGACCCCGCCGCTGGGAAGGTGACGTTCGCGGCCTTCTACGCCGACTGGGCGCCGCGGCAGGTCTGGCTCTCGTCGACGCGCGAGAACGCCGACCTGGCGACAGCAGGGGTGACGTTCGGGGACATGCCGCTGCGCTCGATCCGGCGTTCGCACATCGAAGCCTGGGTGAAGAACATGACGGCGCGTCTGGCGCCAACGACGATCGACACCCGGTTCACGATCGTGCGCGGCGTCTTCCGCGCAGCCGTGGCGGATCGCCTCATCGCGAGCGACCCGACCATTGGCGTCGTACTGCCTCGCAAGCGAAAGGCCGAGGCGGCGATGGGCATCCCCAGCAACGCCGATGTGGCCAAGGTGCTCCGCGCGGCCGAGCCACAGCAGCGACCGAAATCGCGGCCGGGATTCACGGCGTACGTCGCTCTCTGCGCGTTCGCTGGCCTACGTCGCGGTGAGGCACTCGGCGTGCAGGTTGGGGACATCGACTTCCTCGGCCGCACTCTGCGGGTCACGCGCCAACTCCAGCGAGCCAAGCCTGCCGACATTGAGGCGGGCAAGAACCTCGTCGAGGCAGCGGGCGGAATCGCCGTGGTCATCCGAGCGCCGAAGTACGAGTCCGAGCGAACGATCTACCTGCCGGACGAGGTCATCACGGTCCTCGCCGAGCACGTCCGCCTGCACACTTCGAAGGGCGAGCCGACCCGGTGGCTGTTCGACGAAGGCGGCAAGCCCTGGCACGACAACCTCGTCGACTACCGCTGGCGTTCGACCCGAACCGACGCCAGCGTCAGCTACAAGCTGCACGAACTGCGCCACTACTTCGCCAGTGGCCTCATCGCCGCCGGGTGCGACGTCGTCACGGTCCAGCGGGCGATGGGCCATGCCTCCGCGACGACCACACTCGGCACTTACGCACATCTATGGCCGACGGCCGAAGACAAGACGCGAGCGGCCGCGGCGGCGATGGCAGCAGAAGTGCTCTCCACCGAGCTGGCCCACGACTCCGCCGCACGTTAACTCACCGGCGCGGCCCATCAGCCCAACTGCAATGCCTGGGCGAACAGCTCGAAGGTCGGCGCAACTTCCACCCAATGGTTGCCCTGTGCGCTCCAGGCAAGCCGCATTACCGAGGGCTCGTCGCGGCTGCGTCGGTAGTCAAGAACGATCGCGGCGTCCGACCCTGCGCCGAAGTCGCCGATGACAAGGGCGAGGGCAGGGTCGACCTCACTCAAAGCGCCGTGGGATTGCCAGAAGTCCGGATTCACTGCGATTTCGCTTGCAAGCGATGCGAACGGCGGCGGGTTCAGGAAGATCGCCTGCTCGCCTGGAGCGAGCGCGCTGACCGCCGCCACGGTCGCAAGCGGCCGCAGGTTCTGTGCATCAGCTGACGTCGGCGTGGGCCAGGCGCCTGCATCAATGAGGTCCGCAAGAGCAGGCGGGATCGGGAGATCGCTTCCTCCGCTCGGAGCTGCCTTGTTAGCAAGATCGAGGAGGAGATCCGCATACGACTCGGGGGTCAGGATGTCGTTGAAGAGGTTCGCAGTCACGGCCGGCGCGTCCACGCCACGGACTACTTCTGCGGCCACCCTTAGCGCGCGAGCCAGCTCTCGGGCGTCTCCAGGACTGTCAGCCCGCCAGTCGCCCTCGGTGGGTCGCGAGGTGCCCCATCCACAAGCCCACGCGACCGACTCGGCAGAGAAGTCGTACGCAGCGAGGCCACAGCAGTCGGGGACACAGAAGCGCTGCAACGACGCCCAGAACCACTCAGCCTCGGGAATGAGGTGGTCAATCGCGACCCAGTTCTGCAACTCGAGGGCCGGGGGCCGGATGAGCCGCCACCCGTTCCCTTCGACGTCGTTGTCCACCTCAGCAGCCTAGGTCGCAGCCGGGTTGGCGGGATAGATTGGCCCCGACTGAATGCGCCGCCGCAACCATGTGGCTGGTAGTGGCGTAGCCAGTAAAGAGGGGTCGTCACCTCTGGTCTCCAGATGCCCCTACCAACACCTCCGCTGACTTGCCTGAGGCAGACTGCCGACATGCCACCGCTTCAACTGATCGGCTACTGGCGCACAGAAGGCGACGCGACCTCCGATTACCCGCATCCCAGCGACTGGGTCGACTGGGAATGGGACCAGGAGGAGCGCAGCGTCGTCGGAGCGTACCTCGCATCAGGAACGGTCTTCCGCGCCTACATGGGGCTCTCGCCTTGCAGGATCTGCGGCCGTCCGAACGGTGCCGCCGAGTACACCGATGGCACCTACGTGTGGCCGGAGGGCCTTGCGCACTACGTCGACGACCACGCCGTCCGGCTGCCCGACGCAATCGTTGCCCACGCGGTGTCGCGCTCCGATTCGCTTGAGGAAGCGACCGTTTCCGATGCCTGGTGGAGAGAACGACCGAGGGTCCGCGGAAACTCCGTCAGCTCGGCTTCATCTCCAGATCCCGAGCTGCCAAGACCGACGAACTCTGATGCCTTGAGCATCCGGGTCGAGCACTCCGCAGGCGACGACGGCTCCGGCGACGACTACCTCGACCCTGCGAGCGTCTGGCTGGCGATGGCCGAACTTCTGATCGAGGACGGCGGTCACAAGATCTTGAAGGCAACAGCCCGCGGCACGCTCACCGCCGGTCGAGCGGAGGTCAGCTGGACCGAGGTGCACCGCATGACCGACGCGGACTACCAGGCACTCGTCACTCGAGCCCGTGAGTTCGCCGCCGACCGCCCCAGATAGCCGGCCGTCGCGCTCACCACGACCAGAGAGTGACGGGGTCGACCTTTAGGCTTCCGTCCGCATCCGGCCGGAAGACACCTACACGTCCCTTCGTCCGCTCGGACGGCTCGACACCCGACACCTCCTCGCCCGTGATGGCGTGGACGAACGGAGTTGCGGCGAACACAGCCGTGGCGATTGCCGCAAACCAGTTCTCGATTGGCCGCCGCCACTTGCTGGAGTCCGAGCCGTCATCGAAGGGATACGCACCGACGCGCGCATCAAGGTTGCCGAGAGCACCGAGCGGCAGGCACAAGTCGAGCCAGTCGTTGCCGAGGATCGGCCGGCCAGCATCATCGACCTCCTCGCGAACAAGGATTACAGACGCGAGGGTGGAACCAAGTCCAGGAATGTTAGCGACCCCGTTGAGGTGCCCTGCCAGAAGAGCGGCCAATGTCACACCGGCATTGCTACCGTCACGCCGGAACGGCTGGCCCAACTGAGCCACGTCCCAAAGGGCCTTCAGCGCAGTATCCAACCGAGCGTCGTCGGCCGGCCCCAACTTGATGGCCAGCTCGTAGTAGCTGCCGTGCCAGTTGTCGTCGTGCGTGCGATCCGTCGGACTCGGTCGTGACCTTCTTGGCATTGCCCAATCGTGGCAGAGCAGCGAATCCGGATGCCGCCCTTAGCCCCGCAGACGCTCAGACGAACCGGTCAACAACTTGGTCGTCAACGAAGCCAGTCCACTCGACATCCCAGGCGACGAGAAGTTCCTCGATGTCGGCGGGCCATATGCGGAGGACCTCTTCGTCCGGGTGTCCTTGCACGTCCAGATCCGGCGAGACGACGACAACGAGCGGATCGACGGGCGTGGGACCGACGCTGTCAACTAGAACCTGAGTGCCAGGGTTCGCTCCGACGCGGATGGCGCCGCGTACACCGAGCCGAAGTCGGGAGTCCTGCTCACTCGGCATTGCCACAGTCAACCAGTTGTGAAGCCGCACATAGACGCGGCTGGGCGTCAGCTCGATCGCGATTCTTGCCACGCATCTGCCACGCACGAGGCCCCAACAGGCCTCTGACCTGCGCAAACGCGTCAGATCAGTAGTACCAGGGAACTCCGGGGCCCTGACGGTGGTGGCCGCGCTGCTGGGCACCACGACGATGAACGCGCTCACCACGAAGACGAACAGCAACAGGAGATACATCAGCGGCCGGCGGGTCAGGTCCATCAGGCCCATCGCGACGCCGGTGGGCAGCGGCGAGCGGTGGAGACGCAGCGGCGACTTCCTGCCTCGTCCCACCGAGCCCGCCCGGAGGGCCTCGACGGCGGAGGCCCGGCCCACCCTGCGCAGGAGCCCGAAGATGAACAGCAGGATCACACCGAACAGTGCCAGCGAGACGACGACCGGGGCGAGCCAGGCACCGATGGTGGAAGCGCTGCCCAGGTAGGCCACCACGCTGCGCGACATCAACGGAGCCAACGCCAAACCTCCACCCAGCCCGAGCAGGCAGGCGGCCGCGCCGAGGCTGCCGTACTTGACCAGGTACAGGCGGCGGATGCCGCCCGGCGCGACGCCGATGGCGGTGAGGACGCCGATCTCGCGCTGGTCATTCTGGATGGCGGCCAGGAAGGACAGTCGGAGGCAGAGCAGCCCGACGGCGAGCAGCAGCACCGAGGCGAGGATGACCACGCCTGCCACCACGCCCTCGCTGATCATGTTGAAGAGGTTGAAGGTGGCGGAATCCACCATGGGACCGACGCTCGGCAGGCCCGCGTCGAGGTACGCCTTCTTGAACGGGGCCAGCTGGGTGGCCGGGTCGTCGAGCCAGAAGGAGATGAGGTACTCGGGGCTGCCGGTGTGGGCGCTGACCGTGGCGAGATCCCACTCGCTGACCGCCAGGCGCTTCGAGCTGGCGATGCCGGTGTTCATGATGGCGTCGCGCACGAAGCCGGCCACCGTGAGGGTGGTGGCGAAGTCCTCGGCGGTGATCGTGACGGAGTCGCCTGGCTCAAGCCCGTTCTCCACGTGGTACATCACGGGCAGCCAGATGGTGCCCGGTTCGACTGCGGTCACGGCCCGTCCCTGGAGGTCGAGGAGAAGGTCACGCTGCGTGTTGGGCACCACCAGCGAGTTCTGCTGAACGTTGCTCTCCTGCGAGACGCCGTTGAACGCCAGGCGGGCGTTGTCGACACCGAGCAGCACCTGGGTCTGGGCCGCCTCCACCTCTGGCCGCTGCGCGGCCCAGTCGTCGACCTCCTGCTGGTCCATGGGACCGGCGTGCATCTGGGCGACGTGGGGCGCAGCGGCCGCGGTGAGGAGCCGGTCGCTGGCACCGGTGAGGCGGGCGAGCAGGCCCGCGCTCCCCGTCGCGAGGACCACCGCCAGCGTCATCAGGACGACGAGGGTCAGAGCGAGAGTCAAGTTCCTTCTCACATCGTGGATGACCATCCTTCGGAACATGCTGACCTTTCGCCGCGAGCGTCCTTCGAACCTATGGGCCGACGGCGGCGCCGTCTGTAGGGATTTCGCCTGAGCATGACCTGAGCCGACCCCGGTGTCGCCCGTTAGGGGGTCAGCGCTGTTGCCGCGTCGGACACAATGGGGGCATGAGCGAAACCCGCACCACCCGTTCCCCGCTGGCCGCCGCCCTGCTCGCGGTGGGCGGCCTGCTCGCCGTGATGTGGGCGCTGGAGATCCTCGACGCAGTGACGCTCAACGCTCTGGATTCCTATGGCATCGAACCGCGCGAGGTCTCGGACCTCCCCAACATCCTGTGGGCGCCCCTGCTGCACTTCGGGTGGGCGCACCTCATCAGCAACTCCGTGCCGTTCCTGGTGCTGGGCGTGCTGACCTACCTCTCAGGGGCGATCCGCTGGGTGGTGACAACCGTCGTGAGCGCCGTCGTCTCCGGACTCACCGCCTGGCTGCTCTCGGCCGCCGGCACCATCACGGCCGGCGCGTCCGGCGTGATCTTCGGCTACCTCACCTACCTGCTCGTGCGCGGCATCTTCACGCGGAAGATCTCGCAGATCCTGATCGCCGTGGTGGTGTTCGCGCTGTACGGCACCGTGCTGCTGGGGGTGCTCCCCGGCGCGCCGGGCGTCAGTTGGCAGGCCCACCTGGGTGGTGCAGCCGGCGGCGTGATCGCGGCGTACCTGCTCCACTCGAAGGCCTCGCGCGTCAGATCATGAACTCCGGCACCAGCGTCTCAGGCCGCAGGCCGGCGAACAGGTCGTCCTCCGGGATCATCGTGGGCACCTTCGACACGACGAGCTGGTAATCCTCGGTGGGCCAGCCCATCTGCTGGATGGCCAGCGGGACGGCGAACCACGGGCCGTCGGGGTCGATCTGGGTGGCGTGGGCCTTGAGCGCCTCGTCGCGGACGGGGAAGTAGTCGGCGCACGGCACGAACGTGGTGAGCCGGCCGTAGGAGTACGGGTCGTTGTCACGGGTGGGCACGCTGTATTCCAGGCCGTGCTCGTGCATGGCGGCCTCGAGTTGCTCGAAACGCTTCCGGTGGAAACTCATGTGGTAGTACAACTTGGCGGCCTGCCAGGGCGTGCCGTGCTCGGGCCACTGGTACGGATCGGCCGCCGCTCGGAAGGCCTCGACGGTGATCCGGTGGCACTGGATGTGGTCTGGGTGCGGGTAGCCGCCCTGCTCGTCGTAGGTGGTCACCACGTGGGGGCGGAAGCTCCGGATGATCCGCACCAGCCGGCCCGCCGCCACCTGCGGGTCCTCGAGCGCGAAGCAGCCTTCGGGGAGAGGCGGGAGGGGGTCTCCCTCCGGGAAACCGGAGTCGACGAACCCCAGCCACACCTGCTGGATGCCGAGGATGTCGCGGGCCCTGGCCATCTCGTCGCGGCGGATCTCCGCGATGTTGTGCTCGATGTCCGGATCACCGGCGAGCTTCGGGTTCAGGATCGAGCCACGCTCACCGCCGGTGCAGGTGGCCACCATCACCTCGACGCCCTCGGCCACGTACTTCGCCGTGGTGGCAGCGCCCTTGCTCGACTCGTCGTCTGGGTGGGCGTGGACGTGCAACAGCCTCAGTTGGGGAGCGGCGGCGCTGGACATGGACTGTATTGTGCCCTCCCCCGGATCGGCACCATGCCCGTCTCAGGGCACAATGGGTGCCGTGACCACCGACGAAGCCCGCATCAAGGCCCGCTACCCCAAGGCGGGCCCCGCCGACTACCTGCTGGGAGGTCTCGCCGCCGCTGCCGTGCTGACGGCCATCCTGCTCGCCGTGTTGTCCGGGGTG
Organism: Tessaracoccus sp. ZS01; assembly: GCF_022342445.1. NCBI lineage: Bacteria > Bacillati > Actinomycetota > Actinomycetes > Propionibacteriales > Propionibacteriaceae > Tessaracoccus > Tessaracoccus sp. ZS01. The sequence goes on from NZ_PQFE01000002.1 coordinate 170,299, forward strand.
CGCAACTCCAACCCCGACGTCGTCGCGATGATCCGCAGCTTCGAGGTGTCGTCGGCCACGGAGATCACGGCCGAGGTGGTCGTCCAGCGCAAGGACCCGTCGGAGGCTGCGGAGTGCCGGATGTACGCCCAGGCGGAAAGCTACGAGACGGTCGCCGAGCGCATCGTGCAGGTGCCACCGGGCACTGACAAGCTCACGAACATCGACGTGACCCTCACCACGGTGAAAGAAGCAACCGCCATCAGAATCGAAGGCTGCCGCCTGGTCGGCTGATAGGCTGGCTCAATGTCCGAAACAGCTACTGATGTGGTGTGGCTCACCCAGGAGGCCTACGACAAGCTCGAGGCCGAGTTGAACGAGCTCAGGACCGTCGGCCGCGAAGAGGTGACCGCACGGATCGCTTCCGCCCGCGAAGAGGGCGACCTGTCCGAGAACGGTGGCTATCACGCCGCCCGCGAGGAGCAGGGTCAGATGGAAGGGCGGATCCGCCAACTGGAGGACCTCCTCCGCCGCGCGCAGGTGGGCGAACCTGAAGGCGCCGCAGATGAGGTTGCCCCCGGCAAGATCATCACGGTCGCCTACGACGGTGACGACGACGACACTGACACCTTCCTGCTCGGCTCGCGCGAGGTGCTCGGCACCGATGATTCGGTGGAGTTTTCCGTCTTCTCCCCGCAGTCGCCGATGGGCTCTGCCATTCTCGGCGCCAGGGTGGGCGACGAGGTGCGCTACACCGCGCCCAACGGCAAGGAACTGATGGTCCGGATCACGAAGGTCTCGGCCCTCTAGTTCGCAACAGGAACACCGAGGCCGCCGTCCAGGAGGACGGCGGCCCTGTTCGTTGTGGGCGCGTGCGCCGGGTCAGTCGCCCAGGAGTTGGGCGGCCAGCTCGGGGCTGAGCTCGCCGCGCGCGACGCGGGCGAGGATCTGCTGCTCCGGCGTCAGGTTCCCGTTGACCGCGTCGCCGTACTCCGACTGCTGCTCCGTGCCGTCCTCGTCAGGCAGTTCCTGGTGGGCGGGAGCCGGCTGTGAGGCGGGATCCGCAGGGTCGAGCCCGAGCTTGGCCAGGACCGCGTCGAGACGGGCGCGCGCCGTGGGGTACGAGACCTGGAGGTGCTTCTCCACCTCCCGCAGGTTGCCGCGCGAGGCGAGGAACACCTTCAGCAGCGTGAGGTCCGCCTCGTTCAGCGAGCAGAACTCGCAGCTGGCGAACTCACCGGCGATCTCCGTGCCGCAGTGGAGGCATCCCTTGCGGGTGGTGATGAGCTGGTCGCCACAGACCGGGCAGTCCGCCGGCGGGTGGTAGAGGTGCTTCGCCATGTCAGTCATCCGCCTTGATGGTGGCCATGCCCATGACGACGGCGATGTCGAGCCGCGCGGAGCCGTTGCCGACCACGTACTCGTCGACCTTGTCGCCCCCGTCGGGCCAGCTGATCCGCCCGAGCCGGGCCTCGCCACGGATGGTCACGTTGGCGCCCTTGGTGAGGTGGATGTTGAGGGTGCCCGACTCGACCTTGAGACGCGAGCGGCCGAGGCTGATGGGCCCCTCGACGGCGATACCGCCGGCCTGGCTGAGCAGGTCCTCGACCTCCTGCACGTCTTCGAGGGTGGAGCCGCCCGCGGTCACGCGGATGCGACCCAGCCGGGGCACCCCCACCGTGCGGAGCCCGCCGGTGGTGACCTCCGCGTCGACGATGAGGTTGGGGTTCACCTTGACCACGAGTTCTTTGCCCAGCGAGATGTCGCGCAGGTCGTCGAGGTTGCGGGGCGGCCGGATCAGCGAGAAGCCCGTGAAACTGGGCCCGAACTCCCCGGTGGAGTTGACCTCCATGACGGTGCCGACGCGGCGCAGCACGTGCGGCCCGTCGATGGTGAGGGTGCTCACCGACGGGTCGCCCTCGATGCGCACCCGGCGCCCCACTGCGGTGACCGAGACGCGGGACAGCCCGCCGGCCTTCGGGCCGCCCTTCGTGGTGGTGTCCTGCGGGCGGTCGCCCGCTGCCGCGCGCTTGGCGGCCTCGATGCGGGTGGCGGCCTCGCCGGCGTCGATGCGCCCGGCCGCCAGGTCGTCCAGAATTGGACCGAGATCTGCGTTGCTCATGGTGAAAATGCTATCCCCCTTTTCCATAATGAAAAGCCGTTGTGCAGCTCTCGAAACCCTGGGCTTTCCCTGAGGGCGTGGAGAGCGCTCAGCCGGGCCGACGGCGGACCCACGCCTGTGCCAAGGTTGGACGTATGCGCAGACCCCTCCCGGACCTCATCGCGCCGGACTGGGCGGATGCCCTCGCCCCGGTCGAGGAGAACATCGCCGCCATGGGTGAGTTCCTCCGCACTGAGCTGGCCAACGGCTTCACCTATCTCCCTGCCGGCGAGCACATCCTGCGCGCCTTCTCCCGTCCCCTGGCGGACGTCCGCGTGCTGATCCTCGGCCAGGACCCCTACCCCACGCCCGGCCACGCGATGGGGCTCTCGTTCTCGGTGAACCCGGATGTGCGGCCCCTTCCGGGCAGCCTGCGCAACATCTACCGCGAGCTGGAGACCGACCTGGGCATCCCCCAGGCGACGCACGGCGACCTCACCGCCTGGTTCGAGCAGGGCGTGCTCCTCCTCAACCGGGTGCTCACGGTGCGGCCGGGGGCGCCGGCCTCGCACCGCGGCAAGGGCTGGGAGGAGGTCACCGCCTGCGCGGTCCGCGCGCTCGCACAGCGCGGCGGGCCCCTCGTCGCAATCCTGTGGGGCCGCGACGCCCAGTCGGCCGCATCGATGCTGGGCGAGACGCCCGTGATCGCCAGCGCACACCCGTCGCCTCTGTCCGCGCGCACCGGCTTCTACGGTTCCCGCCCCTTCAGCACCGCCAACCGCCTGCTGGAGGACCAGGGCGGGGAACCCGTCGACTGGCGCCTCTAACCGTTCGACGCAGGCCTCGAACACCTGAGACCGATGGCGGGCGATCTGGCGCTGTGGAGCCTGGCAGACTGGCTCCATGCAAGAGCAGCAGGCCGAGCCGGCCGACCCCGAGACCCCCGACGACGTGCCGCAGGCTGAGCCGGAGCCCCGCAAGCGTTACGAGAACGTGGGGCTGGGCAGGCGGTCGGTCTGGGTGCTGGGTGGCGCCGTGGGCGCCTACATGATCCTGCGCGGGCTCTACGGCATCATCACCGGCGAGGACGAGCAGCAGCCCTAGTCCGTTTCCCAGCCTCCGGGTAGCCTTGGCGAATGGAGATTGACGTTCTGGCCTGGCTCAACGCCCGCATGTCCACGCCGCAGATGGTGACCGAGGACGAAGCGCTCGAGGGCCGCGACACACCCGTCCTGAGCCCCATGCCCAGGCATGAAGTGCTCGGGCTCCCGCTCGACGAGGTGCCGGCGGGCGCCGAGGTCGCCTACTTCGCGCTGGGCTGCTTCTGGGGCGAGGAACGCATGTTCTGGCAGGTGGACGGCGTGCTGAACACCGCCGCCGGCTACATGGGCGGCTTCACGCCCAACCCCACCTACAAGGAGACCTGCACCGGTCACACCGGTCACACCGAGACGGTCAAGGTGGTCTTCGACCCCACCAAGGTGAGCTACGACGACCTGCTCACGCTGTTCTGGGAGAACCACGACCCCACGCAGGTCTACCGCCAGGGCAACGACCTGGGCACCCAGTACCGCTCCGCCATCTTCCCGGTGGACGAGGAGCAGCGAGCAGTCGCCGAGCGCAGCCGGGCCGCCTTCCAGGAGCGGCTCACGGCCGAGGGCTACGGCCCGATCTCGACCGAGATCACCCCTGGCCAGGCGTTCTACTACGCCGAACTCGAGCACCAGCAGTACCTGTACAAGAATCCGGGCGGCTACTGCCCGAACCACGCCACCGGCGTGAAGTGCGGGCCCGCCGACTGACCTGCCAACCACCCACCCCGACCAGCCATGAGGGTTTCGAACATGCTGCAGTTCCGAGTCACCGATGCCGCAGATCCCGCCGCCGCGCGGCTGCTCGACGCGTACTTCGCCGAGCGCATCGCCCTGTGGGCCGGTGAGGACACCGCCTACCAACCCAAACCCGCCGATTTCTCCGAGGGTGCGCTGCTCGTGGCCGAGCGCGACGGCGAGGCGATCGGCGTCGGGGGGATCCGCCCCGTCGAGGGTGAGGGCATGGAGGTCAAGCACCTCTACATCACCCCGGGGGCGCGGGGTGCCGGCCTCGGTCGTGCGTTCCTCCGCGAACTGGAGCGCCGAGCCGTCTCGCTGGGGGCGCAGCGCATGGTGCTGGACACCAACGCTGACCTGGACAGCGCCAACGGCCTGTACCGCGCGGAGGGCTACCACGCGGTGGAGCCGTTCAACGACAACCCGAACGCCACAGACTGGTACGCCAAAGACCTGCTGCCACCCGCCGCGCAGTGACCCCCGGCACCGAAGTCTGCCGATGATCTCCCTTTCCACCGAACGCCTGCGCCTACGCGCGTTCACCGACGACGACCTCGACTTCGTCTATCTCCTCCACCAGAACCCGGACCTGGAGCGCTTCATCCCGACGGCGGCGACGCCGGATCTGGCCACTGCCGGGCGCCACCTGGAGCGGTTCATGATGCTGCGGGAGCACCCGGTACACGGCTTCTCCCTCGTCGAACTTGCCGCCGGTCCCGGCGCCGGCACCCCCGTGGGCATCATCATGGTCAAGCCCATCCCCCCGTCGGGCGGCGGCGAGGCGGTCGACACCGAGATCGGGTGGCGCCAGGTGGCCGAACACACGGGCAACGGCTACATCACAGAGGCAGCCGACGCCACCCTCCGGGCCATCCTGGAAGCGGGTCTTCCCGAGGTGGTGGCCGTCACGCATCCCGAGAACCACGCGTCGCAGCGCGTGGCCGAGCGCATCGGCATGCAGCGCGGCGGGCTCACTGACGCCTACTACGACACCCAGACCCTGCTCTTCCGCACGGTGCGCACCTAGGCTGAGGCCATGACCAATCCCGCACTCGAGGAGCTCGCCTCCTCAGGCATCGACCACACCGTCACCCGGCACGGGCGGGTCCGTTCCCTGGCGGAGGCCGCCGCGGCACGCGGCGTGGAGCCGCGCGACATCATCAAGACGATGGTGGTGCGCCGCGGCGAAGGTGACCACCTCCTGGCCCTGGTCCCCGGGGACCGCACCATCTCGTGGCCCAAGCTCCGCGCACTGCTGGGCGTGTCACGGTTGTCCATGCCCGACGCGGACGCGGCCCTGGAGGTGACCGGGTTCGAGCGCGGCACGATCACGCCCTTCGGCACGAAGACGCCGCTGCCCGTGGTGGCCGATGAACTGGTGCGGGGACGAACGGTCTCCATCGGGGCCGGCGAACATGGGGTTGCGGCCACCATCGACGGCGACGCGCTCATCGCCCACTTCGACGCCACCGTCGCCGACATCACGGAGCCCGAAGGCTGAGCCGACGCCGGATCAGCCCTCGTTGCGGCGCACCATCTCAGCGATCCAGCTGGGCGCGAACGGCGAGGTGCAATTGGGCGGCGTGGGATAGTCCTTCAGCACCCCGAGCCGCTCCCCGATGGCCACAGCGCGCTCGCGCAGCTCCGGGTTCTCGATCCCGATCTGGGCCAGGGTGGTGTTCATCTGCCACTGCAGCCGCTCCGGCGCGTCCTTCAGCTGAGCCTCGATGAGGCTCAGCAGGCCCGGCAGATCCAGGCCGTCGGGGTTCTTCTTCACGCGGTCTGCGGTGAGGGACCACCCGGCGCTGGCGACCAAGGGATCCGCGTCGTCGAACCACCTCACCCGCAGTTCCTCAGCGTGCGGGCCCTTCATCACGACGTAGGCCACCAGCCAGTCGTGCACCTTGGGGACGCGGGCCTCGCGGAGCATGGCGTCGAGTTCCTCGGCGCTGAATTCCTTCGACCGACACGTCAGCAGCGCCAGCAGCCTGGCGGCCGTGTCGCCCGTCGCCCACAGCTCCCGGGCGAAGGCGTGATCGGTCTTGAGCCGCTTGGCGACCGCCCTCAGCTTCGTCAGGTTGACCGCGTGGTCGTCGCCGTGGCGCTGATTCACCGCCAGGATCTTCGGATCCGCCAGGTCGTCGAGTTCCGCCATCACCGCGTCGAGGTCGTGCATCCGGCGAGTCTAGGTCGGCCCACCGACAACCGCCACGAACCGGGTCGATGACAGACTGGCGGGATGTCTGATCCCGTGATCTACACGCGGCTGCTGCTTGACGTGGACCGCGGTGCCCACCCCGCCCCCACGTCGTGGCATGATGCCCCCGTGGGTTGGCAATTATGGGACGGACAGGCTCGGTTCCGTCGTTCGCTGGAACAGGTTGCCAACGATGTGCTCGATGCCGCCGGGGTGGACATCGACCCCAGGGCCTTCGTCGTGGCACTCCCCCTCAACGCCGAGGACGACGTGCTCGTGGAGCCGCAACGCGGCCATTTCGACCGCGCCATCCTCCGGCAGGCCAGCACACTGGCCACCCGACGCTTCAACAGGCTCCTGCGGGAGAACGACCTCGACGACGACAGCGAGGCGCACCTCGCCGCCCTCGAATCACGCACCCGCCGCCGCGCCGTGGCCGACAAACTCGACTCCGCAGCCCGGGCCACCGGGCGGGTGCACTTCGTGGGGGTCGGCGTGAAGATCCTGGAGCACATGGTGTTCCCCGTCCTCGCCCTGCAGGCAGACCCGTGGCGTGAACTGCCCCAGCTCGCGGATGACGCAGCCGATGCGTTCCTCACCGCGCGGTCCTTCCAGGAGGCCGTCGTCACCATGGTGCTGGACGTGGCGTCACGTGAACTCGACCGCCAGTCGCCAGGGCTCGTGGTGCGCGCGGACACCGAGGCGGTCCTGCGCGCCGCGGCGGATTCCTTCGTGTCCGCGGTGGTGGCACGGACCGGCCAGGACCACGCGTTCGGCGCCATGCAGGCCTTCGACGCGGTGGCCGCCACCCGCTACGAGGGCCGCGCCGGCAAGGGCACCCTCGTCCTCGTGCCGGCAGACGACGAGACGGTCACCCGCATCATCACGCTGGAGCACCCGGTACCCATCGGCCGGACCAGGGGGCTGCGCAAGATCCTTGAACTGTCCGGCCCCGGGCTGCACCTGCTCTGCGACGGCCGGGAGGTCTACGGGCTGGGCACCGTCGAGACCACAGAGCGCGACCACACGTTCGAGGTGCGCATCTCCGGCGACGGCTCCTGGGAACTCTGGGACAACGACGTGCCGTTCCTGCGCGTCGACAACGGCATTCCCGCCATGCCGCGCGATTTGTTGGACGAGGACGAGTTCGCGATCACCGTCGAGCGTGTCTTCCCCAACGTCTCCGCCCGCAACGCGCGGTTCCTCTGGCACGTGGCGGTCGCGTGTTCGCAGCAGGCCCACGGCACCATGCTGGTGGTGCACCCCGAGGCGGACAGGGAGGCGGCGCGTCTGCTCCCGCAGGCTTACGCCATCACACCCACCCGCCTGTCGGAGCGTGCGCTGGAGGCGGCCACCAGCATCGATGGCGCCGTGCTGGTGTCGCCGGATGGGCGTTGTCACGCCGTCGGTGTCATCCTCGACGGCCTCGCCACCGGCACCGGGGACCCGGCGCGGGGGGCGCGGTTCAGCTCCGCCATCCGTTACCTCGCCGGCGCGGGCAAGGGGTCCATGGTGATCATCGTCTCCGAGGACGGCCGCATCGACCTGCTGCCCAAATCCAAGCGCCGGATGCGCAGGGCGACGGTGCAACGCGCCGTGGACCGGCTCATCGCCGCCTCCGCCGAAGGCGAGGATCCCGAGGCGTTCACGCGGGCGGACCGCGCCGTCGAGAACATCGAGTTCTACCTCAGCCAGGAGCAGTGCGACGCGGTGAACGAGGCGCGCGAAGTGGTGGAGTCGCGGGAATGGGGCGAGGCCCGGGTGCGACGCCAGTACATCCCGATCGCGCCGGACCCGGCGATGGACGACTCGTACTTCGTCGACCGGGTGTCCTCCGACGACAGCGAGTAGTGGACCTGCTCCCAGGGGTGCCTACACTGTGCGGGTGAGGAAATGGACGGTCGGCGCGCTCGGAGCTGCCGTCGTCCTCGCCGGATGCACGCCGTTGTCGCCAGGCCTGGGGCCCACCTCCGCATCCCCGCCCAGCTCGTTGTCGCCGTCGGTCACGGGCGCCGAACCGAGCTCCTCCCCCGTTCCCGAGCCTGAACTCCCCCAGCGGTTCCCCATCGACGGCCCGCTGGTGGACAACGCGGACCTCGTCGTCGACGCACTGCATGCGGTGGCCGCCGGCCTGCCCGTGCTGAAACTGGACATCACCCGGGACCAGGCCACCCTGACCGCGCTGCGCCCGGACCGCTCGGTGGTCAGTTACCGCTGGACCGAGGACGAGATCACTGCGGTTGATTCCGACATCCAGTACCTCGAACAGGCGACGTTCGACCCGGCGGATTTCCCCCTGCAGTCGGTGGCGCGCATGTTCGACATCGCCGACCTCCGCGGGGTGCGGGGCGAACTCGTCCTGCAGATCGTGGAGTACCGCGAGGGGCAGGTGCTGATGACCATCACCTCGCGCCCCGAATCGACGACGGTGTTCTTCAGGGCCGACGGCACCGCCGTCGCCCAACTGGGTTACACGAGCGTCGCGGATCTGACCGCCGGCCTGGGTGAGGTCGTCGGCGACGCAACCGAGGCCTTCGCCGTCGGCTTCAACGACACGCGCGGCTACTGGGCCGACCTGCCGGATGAGCCGGGCGTCATCCTGAACAGGAGCCGGTTGGCGGGGCTGCCCGTCTTCGAGACGCGGCGCGGGGAGACGCCCGCTGTGGGCACGTTCGACCCGCAGCAGATCGACCCGGCCACGTTGGCGAAGGTGATCGCCCAGTTCCAGACCGACCCGGCCCAGCAGTGCGACGTTCAGATCGACCGCAGCACCGAGCGCAGCGGCGCCGTCGTCCGGGTGGGCTGCGGCGGCGAGGTCCACTACACGGACCTCGAGGGCCGCGACATGACCAGGCTGATCGAGGGCTGAGGCCACCCGACCGACGTTACTCGCCGAGGTCGTCGGTGCTGAAGGTGTCGCAGGTTGCCGGGTCTCCGCTCTCGAAACCCTTGGCCACCCAGTACTGGCGCATCTTCGACGAGCCGTGCGTCCAGCTCTCCGGGACCACCCGGCCGCCCTGCTGCTGCTGGATGTGGTCGTCACCGACGGCCCGGGCGGCGTCGACGATGCGGTTCAGGTCGTCCTGGGTCACGGCCTCGATCGGCGACTCCGGGTCCTGCGTCGTGTTCTTGAAGAAGACGCCGGCGTAGCAGTCTGCCTGCAGTTCCAGCCGCACCGCACCCGAACGCGGGCCGGTGTCGTTGCCGCCGGCGCGGGCCTTCTCCATGTCGCCTGTGAGGTTCGAGATGTGGTGCCCGTACTCGTGGCCGACGATGTACAACTCAGCGGCGTCGCTGCGGGTGGTGCCCAACTGCTCGAGCAGGCTGCCCATGAACTCGTCGTCGATATAGATGGCCTTGTCGCCGGGGCAGTAGAAAGGCCCCATCTGCGACGAGCCGGTGCCGCACGCCGTGGCGATCTGGCCGCTGTAGAGGTTGAGTGCCGAGATGGGCTCGAAGCCTGATTCGAACGCGCTGGACCAGTGCCGCTCCAACGCGACGTCGTAGGCGTCCCAGCGGCAGTCGCGGTCCTGTTCGATGTCTGCCGCGGTGCGGCATTGGCTCTGTTCCTGGCCCTCACCCTGCGGCGCGACCCCGCCGCCACCGCCGAGGACATCGCCGATGTTCCCGCCGAAGAGCAGAGTCAGCACCAGGAGGACGAGGCCGCCGATGCCGCCCACCGCGATGGGCCCACCGCGGCGTCCGCCGCCCACGCCGCCGCCGCGCCTCCGCACACGGGAGCCACTGATGTCGGTGCCAGAGCGATAATCCATGACCAGCCTCCGTCGGAACCGCTTCCCGGCCGCCCCGGAAATGCGTAGCCAAAACAATAACCCCATTCCAGCTCAGCGGGGCTGCGGCGGCAAAGGCCGGCGAATGGGCGGCCTACTAGACTGTCGCAATGCGCGTCATCGGTGTCACCAGTCCCCTGCGGGCGCCCGTGGCCGACTTCCCGGTGGAGCACGGCGCACATCCCCGCGTGACGATGTTCGATCACGGCTATGTACCCCTGCGGCCGCTCGCCGCCGCCATCCAGGACGGCGACATCGTCTTCACCTGGCTGGTCCGTGAGGTGCACGAGTCGGACCACCGCCCGGTTGAGCGGCACACCGTCTACGTCAACTCGCCGTCGGAGACCCCTGCGCGGTACCAGCGCATCGGTGCCTATGCGCTCGTGCTGTCGGAGCGCGGCATCCTCGGCACGGTGAATTCCCCGGCCACCCCCGCGCCGGGTACGTGGTCGCTCCCTGGGGGCGGCGTCGACCCGGGAGAGTCGCCGTCGGAGGCCGTGCTACGCGAGGTCTTCGAGGAGACCGGCCAGGAGATCGTCATCGACCGGGTCCTGACGCTCGAATCCGAGCACTGGGTGGGCCGCTCCATGAGCGGGCGGCTCGAGGACTTCCACGCCCTGAGGGTCGTCTACGGGGCGACATGCAAAGCACCCAGCGAGCCGGTCGTCCACGACATCGGTGGATCGACCATGAAGGCCGGCTGGGTGCCTACGCGCGCGTGGCGCTCGTTGCACTGGACGAACAGCTCGCGGACGCTACTGAGTCAGTACGCCCGCAAGCTGTCCTCCGTCAGTCCCTGAAGTAGCTCATGATGCGCAGGAGCTCGACGTACAGCCACACCATGGTGACCGTGATGCCGAGAGCCGCGCGCCACGATTCCTGAGCGGGCGCCTGGGCAGCGATACCGCGTTCGACGGAGTCGAAGTCCGTCACGAGGTTCAGCACGGCCAGCACGACGGCCAGGATGGAGATCCCGATCGCCAGCCAGCCGGCGCCGGAACCGATGCCGCGGATGGCGGTGTCGACGCCGAACAGCGCGAGGCCGAAGTTGACGAGCAGGACGCCCAGCAGGGCGACCGTGCCGATGGAGACCATCTTGCGGAACTTCGGGGTGACGCGGATGTTGAAGAACTTGTACGCCGCCAGAGTGGCGGCCGCGGTGACGAAGGTGGCCAGCACGGCCTGCACCACGATGCCCGGATACAGGTACTCGAAGAACTTCGAGAACGCACCCACGAAGATGCCCTCGACCGCGGCGTAGAACAGCACACCGCCGACGGGGAGCTTGCGGCGGCCGGCCACGAACAGGATGGTGACCAGGCCCACGATGCCCGAACCGATGACGGCGGGCAGCATCAGGCTCATGGGCAGCAGGATGAACGTCGCGACGGCGACGATGGCCACGGTGCCGAGCGTGATGGCGGTCTTGGCGAGCACGTCGTCCAGCGTCATCACGCCGCCGACGCGCGGATCTGTCTGCTGTGGCTGGTGGAACTGGTTCTGCTCGAACTGCTGCTGCGGGGGCAGGTAGCCCTGCCACTGGCCCTGGGGTTGGCTCTGCGGCTGCGCATATCCCTGGGGCTGTCCGTAGCCGGTGTAGCCGCGCTGCTGCGTGCCCTGATTCTTCGTGAACGAGTCGGGCCTGCCGATGATCGGGTTAGCCATGTGATTCTCTTTCTTGTCGTGGTCCCCTACGGGATCGTCGCTCTCCATGGTACGTGGTCTCCCCACCCGCCCCGTGGGTTTCCACGCCGGACGCCCAGGTGCGCCCGATACCTGCCACGATCGGATCATGAGCACCCCGCAGAAGGCGACCCTCACGTTCCTCGGCGGGGCCGGCACCGTAACCGGCTCCAAGTACCTCATCACCCTCGACGACCGGCGCATCCTGGTCGACGCGGGCATGTTCCAGGGCGACAAGCAGTGGCGGTTGAAGAACCGCGACGAGTTCCCCGTCGACCCCTCCACCATCTCCGACGTGCTGCTCACGCACGCCCACACCGACCATGCCGCGTACCTGCCCGCTCTGGTCAAGCACGGTTTCCGCGGACCGATCTGGGCCACCGAGGCCACCATCCGCCTGGCCGAGATCGTGCTGCGTGATTCCGGCAAACTCCAGGAACAGTCGGTCACCGACGCGGTGCGCGGCGGCTGGTCCAAACACGAGAACCCCGAAGCGATCTACACGACTGAGGACGTGGAGAGGACCCTCCCGCTGTTCCGGCCGGTGGAGTTCGACACGAACGTCGACATCGACGGCATCTGGGCGCGCTGGACCCGGGCCGGGCACATCCTCGGTTCCGCGTCGATCCACGTGGAGTTCGGCAACCGCTCGGTGCTGTTCTCCGGCGACCTCGGCCGCCACGACCACCCCATCCTCAAGGACCGCGCCACTCCCCCCGGCGCCGACATCGTGCTGGTCGAATCCACCTACGGCGACCGTGAGCACCCCGAACCCGACGTCGCGCACGAAGACTTCGCCGCCGCCATCCGCCGCACCATCGAGCGGGGCGGCCAGGTGGTGGTGCCGGCCTTCGCGATCGACCGGACGGAGACGGTGCTGCACGCGCTGGTGCAGATGCGCCGCGAGGGCCGCATCCCCGAGGTACCGGTCGTCGTCGACGGCCCCATGTCGTTGCGCGCACTCGCTGTCTACAGCGACACGTCGCTGGACGAACTGCGCGAGGACGTGACGGTCGCCGATTTCACCGACCTTGACCTCACCGCCGCGCGAGGCTCACGCGACTCGAAGGAACTCAACAAGCGCACCGACCCGATGATCATCATCTCCAGCTCGGGCATGGCCGAGGGCGGCCGGGTGCTCTACCACCTGCAGCGCCTGCTGCCGGACGCCCGCAACACCGTCGTGCTCACGGGCTTCCAGGCCGAGGGCACCCGCGGTCGCGCGCTGGAGGACGGCGCCCGCCAGGTGAAGATCAACGGAAGGTACGTGCGGGTGAACGCCGAGATCGTGCGCGACCGCGAGTTCTCCGTGCACGGCGACGCCTCGGACCTGCTCGACTGGCTGAAGGCCCTGGACAAGGAACCGGAAGAGGTGTTCGTCACGCACGGTGAGCCCCAGGTGGCGGCACTGTTCGCGGACCGGATCTCCGACGAGCTGGGGTGGGTCGCCGTGGCGCCGAAGTTCGGCGAGGTCGTCACGCTCCTGGGAGACGAAACCGACGACTAGTGCCCCCGACGGGACTCGAACCCGTACTGAAGCGGGTTTAAGCCGCCTGCCTCTGCCAATTGGGCTACGAGGGCCACGCCAAAGTCTAGCGACGATGAGCGAAAGACCCACGGCCCCCGACGGAGACCTGCCCGCCCGATAGACTGGGGGTTCGCACAAGGGGAGGGGCCCGCTTTGACCGCGTTTCTGATCATCGGAGGCGTCGGTATCGCATTGGTCCTGCTTTCCCTGCTCGTCGGTGACGTGATCGACGGCCTGTTCGACCTCGACGTCCTCGGCGGCGACCTCTTCTCCGTCTCCTCCATCTCGGCCTTCATCGGTGCGTTCGGATTCGGCGGTGCGCTGGGCCTGGCCCTCATCGACACCATGGTGTTCGCCGTCGTCACCGGCCTGGTGATCGGCGCGCTGGCCGCCTGGGGCGCCATGCGGCTGACCCGTGCGCTAAAGAGCGGCGAGGATGCGGCCAGCTTCCGGTCTGATTCGATGATCGGCTATTCAGGCCGCGTCATCACGGCCATCCCCCAGGGCGGGTACGGCGAGATCCACATCAGCGTGGGCGGGCAGGTGCGCAAGATCGCCGCCAAGTCCGAGTTCCCCGTCGCGGCCGGCGATGAAGTGTGGGTCTCGGCCATCCTCTCCCCCACCGCCGTGGAAGTCACGCCCACCTCCGCCCCCGGCGAACTCACTCCCTAGCCTGCAGCCAAGACCGAACGAAAGGCATCCATGCCCGGCTTAAGTCCCGTAGTCACCGCAATCCTCGGCCTCATCATCCTTCTCGTGCTGATCGGCCTGCTGATCGCCAGCAGGTACAAGGTGGCCAAGCCGAACGAGGCCTTCATCATCACCGGCCGCAAGGGCAGGGAGGTCCGCAATCCGGAGACCGGCCTCGTGTCGACGGACCTGAGCGGCCAGAAGGTCGTCATGGGCGGTGGCGTGTTCGTCGTCCCGTTCATCCAGCGCCTGCACACGCTCGACCTGTCGTCGCGCCGCATCATGATCACCATCCGCAACGCCGTCTCCGGTCAGGGCATCAAGCTCAACGTCGACGGTGTCGCGATCGTCAAGGTGGGCGGCAACGAGGATTCGATCCGGGCCTCCGCACAGCGCTTCCTCGGCCAGCAGGACGAGATCGAGACCTTCACCCAGGAGACCCTCGCGGGCTCGCTCCGTTCGATCGTCGGCTCGCTGACCGTGGAGCAGATCATCCGTGACCGCGCCGCGTTCGCGCAGCGGGTCACCGATGAGTCCGAGTCGTCGCTGACCGGCCAGGGTCTCGTGCTCGACACCTTCCAGATCCAGGACATCTCCGACGACGGCAGCTACCTGTCAGACCTCGGACGCCCGGAGTCGGCCAAGCTCGGCCGCCTCGCCGCCGTCGCGGAAGCCGAAGCCCGACGCGAAGCGGAGCAGGCGCAGATCGCCGCTGAGCAGGAGATCGCCATCTCCCAGCGGGCACTCGTGCTGAAGAAGGCCGAGATCCAGTCGGAGACCGACGCCGCCAGGGCCACCGCCGCGTCCGCCGGACCCCTCGCCCAGGCAGACCGCGACCAGGCCGTTCTCCGCGAGCAGGAGAAGGTCGCCGTCGCGCAGGCCGCGCTGAAGGAACGCCAACTGGACACCGAGGTGCGCCGCCCGGCAGATGCCGAGCGGTACCGCGTCGAGACCGCGGCCGAGGCACAGCGCAACGCCGCCATCTTCCAGGCCGAGGCCCAGAAGGCCGCGGCCATCGCGCAGGCTGAGGCCGAGGCGGAGCGCCAGCGCCTCACCGGTGTCGGCGAGAAGTCCCGCCGAGTGGCCGAGGCCGACGCCGTCCGCGCTGAAGGCGAGGCGAAGGCCGCCGCGGTGCTGGCCGTCGGCCAGGCTGAGGCCGAGGCGATGAACAAGCGTGCCGAGGCGTTCGCGCACTACAACGAGGCCGCCGTCCTGCAGATGCTGATCGAGGTGCTGCCCCAGATGGCCGAGAAGGTGGCCGCCCCGCTGGGCAACATCGACAAGCTCACCGTCGTGTCCACCGACGGCGCCTCGGTGCTGCCCCGCCAGGTCACGGAGAACGTCATGCAGACCATGCAGATGGTCAAGGACACCACCGGCTACGACCTGACGGCCGTGCTCGACCGGATGGCCGGCAAGAACGGCGCGCTCCAGGGCACCACCACCCCGGCGGAGTAACCCCCAACGCAAGAGAGCCGGTGTGCGGATCCTTCCGCACACCGGCTCTCTCCATGCCGTCAGCCGAGCAGCGACTCGACGATCGCCGCGGCAGGAGCAGCGTGCACACCGTCGGTGTTCATCCCGCACCACAGGGGCGTGAAGTCCGTGCGGCCCTGCGCCTCTGCTGCTGCGCGCAGCGGGGCGAGTGGCCCGGCCGCCAACGGGAACGGGGGAACGGACTCAGGGAATGCGCCCAATTCCAGCACCAGCCGGTTGGGGATCCCGCGCGCCGGCCGGCCGGTCAGCGCCGTGGTGACGACGGTGTCGTGCGGACGCAGGACCGCATCGCGGTGCATAGGCGACGTGGTGGATTCGTCGGCCAGCAGGAACGCGGTCCCCACCTGGACGGACACCGCGCCGGCTGCGAGCGCCGCCTGCACGTCGGCGGCCGTCGTATGCCGCCGGCCGCGATCACCGGGCAGGTGACCGAACCCCGAACCGCGCGCACCAGATCCAGCGTTGGCTGCTGCAGCGACAGGTCATCCGACAGGAAGTTGCCCCGGTGCCCGCCTGCCTCGATGCCCTGGGCGATCACCGCGTCCGCCCCGTGTTCCACGAGCCAGCGGGCCTCCTCGACGGTGGTCGCGGTGCTCATGACCACCGCACCCCACGCCTTCACCCGGCGCAACAGGCCCTCCTCGGGCAGGCCGAAGTGGAAACTCACGATGGGCGGCGCGAACGGCTCGATGGCGCCGCAGATGTGCGCGTCGAACGGGCGGCGGGGAGCGCCGCCGCCGGTCTCGGCCACCCCGTACTCCTCACGGTACGGGGCGAGCGCCGCGAGCCAGGCGTCCTCCCGGACCGGATCCGGCTGGGGCGCGTGGTGGGCGAAGAAGTTGACGCTGTAGGGCACGTCGGCGCCAGCCAGTACGCTCAGTTCGGCGGTCAGCGCGTCGTCGCTCAGCATGGCTGCGGGCAGGGAGCCCAGCGCACCGGTGCGTCCGACCGCCAAGGCCAGGGCACTCCCCTGCACACCCGCCATGGGCGCCTGCACGATGGGGAGGGTGGGCAGCATCACTGCTCCAACAGGCCCAGCGCGATGCCGTCGAGGATGTCGGTCTCGCTCACCAACACGCTCCCGCCGGGGACGCGGCTGGAGATTTCGTCGAGGATCAGTCCGCCCGCGCCGATCACCGCTGCGCGCAGCGGGTGCATGCAGGGTTCCTCGGCCGTCACTGCGGCCGGCTGAGTGAGCCAGTGGTTGAGGGTGGCTTCGATGTCGCCCCGGGCCAGGACCGTTTCGTGCACCGCCTCGCGGTGGTAGGTCTCCAGCCCGAGCTTCGCCGCCGCGAAGCTGGTCACCGTACCGGCGACACCCACGGCCGCCGCGAGCGACCCGAAATCCACGCCTGCGCCGCCGAGTTGCTCCCCGATGAACGTCCGCGCCGCCCGGATCTCCTGCTCCGACGGCGGGTCGCCGGGCAGGAATCGCTCCTTCACGCGCACCGCGCCGATGTTGAGGCTGATGGCGGACAGGATCGCCGGCCCCTCCCCCACCACGATCAGTTCCGTCGAGCCGCCGCCGATGTCGAACACCAACGACGGGGTCGGCACAGTCACGCCGCTGAGGACGCCCAACGTGGAGAGCTGCGCCTCCTCGGAGCCGGAGATGACGTCCACCTCCACGCCCAGTCTGTCGCGCACGTTCGCCTCGAACACCGCACGGTTGCTCACGTCACGCGCGGCGGAGGTGGCCACGAAACGGACGCGGTCAGCCCCGGCGCCGGTGATGATCGCGGCGAACTCCTCGAAGATCCGGTTGGCGCGCTGGAGCGCATCGGGGTGGAACTCCCCCGTGGCGTCGACGCCCTGGCCGAGCCTCGCGAGCCGAACCTCGCGGGCGAGTTCGGTGAGCGCGCCGTCGGCTCCCCTCCGGAGGATCAGCAGCCGGATGGAGTTGGTGCCGCAGTCCACCGCGGCGACGGTCGTCATTCGCCCTCCAGGCAGGGGGCGCACCAGAAGTCGCCGAGCGCCGCCACTGCCTCGTCGCCGAGCGGGTTGACGCCCGGGCCCTTGGCCAACGAGTGCCCGACGAGCACGTGTAGGCACTTCACGCGGGTGGGCATGCCGCCGGCGCTGATTCCCTCGATCTCCTCGACGTGACCCAGCGCCTCCCGGTCTGCGAGGTAGGACTCATGCGCTCGCCGGTAGGCGGCGGCGAGTTCCTCGTCGGCCGCCAGCCGCTCAGTCATCTCCGCCATCAGCCCGGAGGCCTCGAGAGTGGAGGTGGCCGACGTGGCCCGTGGGCAGGTGAGGTAGTAGGTGGTGGGGAACGGCGTGCCGTTGGGCAGCCGCGGTTCCGTCTTGACGACGCCCGGCTTGCCGCAGGGGCAGCGCCACGCCACCTCGGCGACGCCGCGGGGCTCGCGTCCGAGTTGCGCCTCGACGACGGCGAGGTCTTCCTGCGTCGGCCCGCTCATGCCTACTCCTCCTCCGCCGGGGTGTCCGTGAGCTTCACGGACGTCCACATCTTCTCGTACCACTCACCCTGCAATTCGGGTTCCTGCTCCGTCATGGTGGCCCCTTCGAGTGGGTTGCCGTCGGCGTCGATGACGCGATAGCCCACCTCGCCGGGCATCACCCAGCCCAGCCGGACCCGCGCGATGGAGCGAACGTACTCGGGATCTTCCCAGCGCTCCAACTGGTCCTCCATGTCGGCGATCCTGTCGCGCTCCGCGGCGATCTCCGCCCGGACGGCGGCCAGTTCCTGCGCCTGCGCGAAGTAGACGCGCAGCGAATGGGCGAGCACCAGGCCGATCCCGGCGATGACGACGAGGAGGACGGCGAGCCGCCAGGTGGCGGTCATGGCCCGGCTGGCGCGCGGTTGCGCTGCGGGCCGTGCGCTCATCGCCCTCGACACCTCCTGCTCAGGAAGCGGCTCGACGTGCGGTTTGCGGCTCCGTTCACCCGGGCGCGCCGACGTGCGTGACCGCGGGGTGCCGCGGCCGGGGCCGGGATTGGCCTGCCTGGATCGGGGTGATTGAGCCACCCGCCCAGTCTGCCGTATGTCCTTGCGGGCGCCGGAATCGACTCGCGTGTGCCCCTAAAGACAAGGGGCCCCGGAGTAGCAGCGCTACTCCGGGGACCCCGGTGTCACTTCAGGTGATCAGCCCTGGAAGCGGGGGAACGCCGAGCGACCGGCGTACACAGCAGCCTCGTCGAGGTCTTCCTCGATGCGCAGCAGCTGGTTGTACTTGGCGACGCGGTCCGTACGGGCCGGGGCGCCGGACTTGATCTGGCCACAGCCCAGCGCGACGGCGAGGTCTGCGATGGTGGTGTCCTCGGTCTCACCGGAACGGTGCGACATCATGGTGCGGAAGCCGTTGCGGTGGGCCAGGTCCACAGCGTCGATGGTCTCCGACAGCGAGCCGATCTGGTTGACCTTCACCAGCAGCGCGTTGGCGGTGTCGGTGTCGATGCCGCGCTGGAGGCGGGTGACGTTGGTGACGAACAGGTCGTCGCCGACGAGCTGGACCTTGCTGCCCAGACGCTCGGTCATGAGCTTCCAGCCGTCCCAGTCCTCTTCGTTCAGCGGATCCTCGATGGAGACCATCGGGTAGGCGTCGACGAGTTCGGCGTAGTAGTCGACCATCTGCTCGGCGGTCTTCTTCTCACCCTCGAAGACGTACGAACCGTCCTCGAAGAACTCCGAGGCGGCCACGTCGAGCGCGAGCGCGATGTCGGAACCGGGCTCGAAGCCGGCCTTGCGGATGGCGTCGACGATCAGGTCGAGCGCGGCGCGGTTGGAATCGAGGTTGGGCGCGAAGCCACCCTCGTCGCCGAGGCCGGTGTTGAGCCCGCGCTCCTTGAGGACAGCCTTGAGCGAGTGGTAGACGGCGGCGCCCATTTCGACGGCCTCCGCGAACGACTCGGCGCCGATCGGGGCGATCATGAACTCCTGGATGTCGACGTTGGAGTCTGCGTGCGACCCACCGTTGAGGATGTTCATCATGGGAACGGGGAGGATGTGGGCGTTGGGGCCACCGACGTACTTGTACAGCGGCAGGCCGGATTCCTCAGCGGCGGCGTGCGCCACGGCGAGGGAGACGCCGAGGATGGCGTTGGCACCCAGCTTGGCCTTGTTGTCCGTGCCGTCGAGCTCCAGCATCGCCATGTCGACGATGCGCTGCTCCGTGGCGTCGAGGCCGAGGATCTCCTCGCCGATGACCTCGGTGGCGTTCTTCACGGCCGTGAGGACGCCCTTGCCGCCGTAGCGGCCCTTGTCGCCGTCGCGAAGCTCAACGGCTTCGAAGGCGCCGGTGGAGGCACCCGACGGGACAGCGGCGCGACCCTGCGCGCCCGACTCGAGCTCGACCTCGACCTCGATCGTCGGGTTGCCGCGGGAGTCGAGAATCTCGCGTGCCTGGATGAATTCGATGGATGCCATTTAAGGTCCCTTTCAAAGAGTCGTCTCTCGGGCCCAAGCCTAGCTGTAACCGGTGCGGTCTCCCGCGCCGGGGCAGCCGGGATTCAGGCCCTATTGATGGGTGGTGGGTTCAGTGGCCCGGATCTGGGCTTCGAGGCTGCGGAGCGCCTGCCGGGCAGCGGCGTCCGCGTCGATCCCGTTGGCCTGGGCCCGCGCGATGAGCGCGAGGATCTCCCGCCCTACGGTGGCCTCGTCGATGGGTTCGGAAGGCAGTTCGATATCCACTGCGTGCGAACGTGTCCGCGAGACCACTTTGTGGGCCCGGCCGATCACGCTCAACGATTCGGCGATACCGTCGAGGGCGGAGGTGCGGCCCTTCTCGGCACGCTTGCGTTCCTCCCAGTTCTGCCACATGTCCTGCGGGATCTCCGCATCGCCGAACACGTGGGGGTGGCGGCTGATGAGCTTGTCCGAGATGCCCCGGGCCACGTCGTCGAGCGTGAAGCGGCCCTCGTCCGTGGCGATCTGGGCGTGGAAGTACACCTGCAGGAGGAGGTCGCCGAGCTCCTCGACCAGTTCGGTGTCTGACCCGGCCTCAACCGCGTCCACCACCTCACAGGCCTCTTCGATGAGGTGGTTGAGCAGCGAGCGGTGGGTCTGTTCGGCGTCCCACGGGCATTTCACCCGTAGTTCCGCCATCACCTGGCGCAGTCGCTCCAGCTCTGAGGTCACTGGGGCGCGACGACCGGTTCCGACAGCGAGCCCGAAGTGTTGAGCAGCTGCTGCGTCCAGGGCTCCCACTTGCCGTAGCGGGGGTTGAGCTGCACGTCGAGGTTGTTGGCGGCCTCCTCGATGAACTGCGGCTCGAGCTGGCCGAGCATGGTGGTCTTGACGTTGGCGAGGGCCAGGGGCTTGCAGTCCTCCACCGAGAAGAGCTGCTCCGAACCCTGCGCGCTCTGCGCACCTGCGGCGCGGAGGTCCTCCTCGGAGATCTCAGCACCGAAGGAGTCGAACAGGCCGCCCAGCAGCAGCGTGCCGACGACACCCTGGCGACGCAGCTGGTCCGGCGCCACCTGCAGCGCCTCGGCGCAACCGTCGACGATCTGGGTGACTTCGCTCTCCGTGTACCGGTTGCCGTCCACGACCAGCGCGGTGCCGGCGGTGGGGCTGCAACCAGCCAGGAGACCGACGGCGGCGACAGCGGCGACGGCGGGCGCGAGACGCGTGAACTTCATCTGGGTCCTCTCGAACTACGGGGGTGCACAGGCACCTCGCTCAGCGTACCGCAGGCCCACCCGCGGTCCAGAAGCCGACCGGCCCTCCACCTGCCCCGGGGCTCAGGCGAACAGTTGGGTCAACAACGTGGTGACCCAGGTGAGGTGGTCGCCCTCCGGTTTCGGCACGAGGATCTGCTCGTTGGACTGCTTGATCACCGAACCCGGGTACAGGCGGTTGAGTCGCAGCTGCTTCGATTCGGGCAGCGACAACGGCGACAGCCGGATCACCTTGCCCTGCGGCACGATCTCCTGGATCCCGTGCTCCCGAGCGAGGTTGCGCAGCGCCGCCACCCCGAGCAACTGCTCGACGGGGGCCGGCAACTCGCCGTAGCGGTCGAGCAGTTCGGCGCGCACGGCGTCGATGTCTGCCGCCGTGCGGATCTCGGCGATCTGCTTGTACATCTCCAGCCGCAGCCGCTCCGAGGTGATGTAGTCGTCCGGGAGGTGCGCGTCGACGGGGATCTCCACCCGCATCGTCGGCTCCGGCTCCGTGTCGACGCCGCGCCAGTTGGCCACGGCCTCGCCGACCATGCGCAGGTACATGTCGAACCCGACGCCTTCGATGTGGCCGGACTGGTCCTCGCCCAGGAGGTTGCCGGCGCCGCGGAGTTCGAGGTCGCGCATGGCGATGGCCATGCCGGAGCCCAACTCGGTGTTGGCGGCCATGGTGGCGAGCCGTTCGTGGGAGGCCTCCGTGAGCGTCTTGTCCGCCGGGTAGAGGAAGTAGGCGTACCCGCGTTCCCGGGACCGGCCGACGCGTCCTCGCAGCTGGTGCAACTGCGACAGGCCCATCTTGTCGGCGCTGTCGATGATGAGGGTGTTGGCGCTCTGGATGTTCAGGCCAGATTCGACGATGGTGGTGCAGACCAGCACATCCGCGCGCCGCTCCCAGAAGTCCTGCATCACCGCTTCGAGCCGGTGCTCGTTCATCTGACCGTGCGCCGTCGCGATCCGCGCCTCGGGCACCAGCTCCCGCAGATGCGCAGCGGTCTTCTCGATGGTGCCGACGCGGTTGTGCACGAAGAACACCTGACCCTCGCGGGCCAGCTCGCGGCGGATGGCAGCCTTGACCTGCCCGTCGTCGTAGGGGCCGGCGAACGTGAGCACCGGGTGGCGCTCCTCCGGCGGGGTGGCGATGACGCTCATCTCGCGGATGCCGGTGATGGCGATCTCGAGCGTGCGCGGGATGGGCGTGGCCGACATGGACAACACGTCGACGTTGACCCGCATGGACTTCAGACGTTCCTTGTGTTCAACGCCGAAGCGCTGCTCCTCGTCGATCACCACCAGGCCGAGGTCCTTGAACTCGATCTCCTTGCTGAGGAGCCGGTGCGTGCCGATCACCACGTCGATGCGGCCGGAGGCAAGGCCGTCGACGACCTTCTTGGCCTCAGCGTCGGTCTGGAAACGCGACAACTGTGCCAGCTGCACAGGAAAGCCCGCGAAGCGCGACGCGAACGTCTGGTAGTGCTGGGTCACGAGCAGCGTGGTGGGCACCAGCACCGCCACCTGCTTGCCGTCCTGGACGGCCTTGAACGCGGCACGCACGGCGATCTCCGTCTTGCCGAAGCCGACGTCGCCGCAGATGAGGCGGTCCATGGGCACGAGCTGCTCCATGTCGTGCTTCACCTCGGTGATGGCGGAGAGCTGGTCGTGGGTCTCGACGTAGCTGAAGGCATCCTCCAACTCGCGCTGCCAGACGGTGTCGGGACCGAACGCGTGGCCCTTGGTGGCCTGGCGGGCGGCGTAGAGCTTGATGAGCTCGGCGGAGATCTCCCGCACCGCCTTGCGGGCCTTGGCCTTGCGCTTGGTCCAATCGGCCCCGCCCATCTTGTCGAGCGTGGGGGCCTCAGCGCCGACGTAGCGGCTCAGCTGGTCGAGCTGGTCCATCGGCACGAACAACCGGTCTCCGGGATGGCCGCGCTTGCTGGCGGCGTATTCGATGACGAGGTAGTCGCGGGTGTTGCCCTGCACTGTGCGCTGCACCAGCTCGACGAACCGGCCGACGCCGTGCTGCTCGTGCACGACGGGGTCGCCGGCCTTGAGCTCGAGCGGCTGGATGGTGGGCTTGCGGCGCTGGGGCAGCTTGCGTTGGGTCCTGTCCAGCTCGACCTGACCGGTCAGTTCGCCGGCGGTGATGACCTCCAGCTTCGGCCCTTCGGCGCGCCAGCCATGACGCTGCGGCGAGAGCACGACGGTGACCCGGCTGGCCGCCGGAGCCTCAGCCAGGTCGTCGATCGAGGCGGCGATCCCCGCCTCGCCGAGCAGCTCCACGAGGCGGGTGGCCAGACCCTGGCCCTCCACTGTGAGCACGACCTTCCAGCCGTCGGCAAGGCGCGTCCTGATGTGGGCGACGGCGGCGTCGGTGTCGCCGCGGAAGCCCTCGCCGGCGGTGATGTCGAGCGAACGGGAGTGCACCGAGGCGGCTTCGGGGACGGCGGGGCCGTCCTCGTCGACGCCGGGGGCGGCCATGAAGGGCGACAGCGACCACCAGCGGTGGCCGGATTCCAGCGCATGCTGGCGGACGTCGCCCAGGGCCCAGTAGGCCGAGGCGCCGAGGTCGATGGGCGAACTGCCACCGCCTGCGGCGGCCGCCCAGGAGGCTTCGAGGAATTCCTGGCTGGTGGCCACGAGCTCGGCGGCGCGGGTGCGGATCAGCTCCGGCGACGCGGCGAGGATCAGCGAACCCTTCGGCAGCACGTCGACGAGCAGTTCCAGGCCTTCGACGAGCACCGGGATGAGCGCCTCCATGCCCTCCACCGCCTGGCCTTCGCCGACGCGGGTGAGCATGTCGGCCAGTTCGGGGTGGGCGGCGGCAAGCCTCTTCGCCCGTGTGCGCACCGCCGTCGTCAGGAGCAGTTCGCGGCAGGGTGGGGCGACGACGACCGTGGCGGTGTCTCCGGTGGAGCGCTGGTCCGCGACGGTGAAGAAGCGGATCTCGTCGACCTCGTCGCCGAAGAAGTCGACACGCACCGGGTGGTCCGCGGTGGGCGGGAAGATGTCGACGATGCCGCCGCGCACGGCGAACTCGCCGCGTCGCTCCACCATGTCCACGCGGTTGTAGGCCGCGCCGGCGAGGTCCGCCAGCAGCGTGCCCAGTTCGTAGGTCTCCCCCACCGCGATCCGCACCGGCGCCATGCCCGCCAGGCCCTT
This sequence comes from Tessaracoccus sp. ZS01, assembly GCF_022342445.1. NCBI lineage: Bacteria > Bacillati > Actinomycetota > Actinomycetes > Propionibacteriales > Propionibacteriaceae > Tessaracoccus > Tessaracoccus sp. ZS01. The sequence goes on from NZ_PQFE01000002.1 coordinate 194,393, forward strand.
GACCTGCGGCTGCAGGACGGAACGGACGGGGGCCACGACCACCTTGGGCGCGGGTTCCTCGGCGTGACCGGCCAGGCGACGGAGTACGGCGAGACGACGGCCGACGGTGTCGGCGCGGGGCGACAGCCGCTCGTGCGGCAGCGTCTCCCAGGCCGGGTAGTACTCGACGGCGTCCTCACCCAGGTGGCCTGCGAGCTCGCTGGTGAGCTGCTCCGCCTCGCGATAGGTGGACGTGATGAGCAGCACCGTGCGGCCGCTCTCCTCCGCGATGGCGGAGGTCAGGAACGGGAAGAACGATCCGACGGTGGTGACGTCGAGCGTGGTCACTCCGGAGCGTCGGGCGTCGGCGAGCGTGTACTGGAATCCCTCGGATGCCTCGAGAGCCTGAAGGAGGCCTGGATACTTCACGGTGTCAATCCTTCCACGCCACCCGGCCCCGGCCGACGACGGTAGGCCTGCGTTACGAGTTGAACTTGTTCTGGGTGACGACGAGGCCCTCGCGCACGAGCGACTCCACGACGTCGGCGGCCACCGCCGCATCGACCCGCATCTCGTCGAGTTCCTTCGGCTTCAGCTTGGCCAGCACGTAATCCGCGGCGGACTGGCGGCCGGGCGGACGCCCGATCCCCACCCGCACCCGGTAGAAGTCGCCGGTGCCGAGGTGCTGACGCATCGACTTGAGGCCGTTGTGGCCGTTGTCGCCGCCGCCCAGCTTCACGCGCAGACGGCCGGCGTCCAGGTCGAGCTCGTCGTGGATCGCGATGATGTGACCCGGCTCGATCTTGTGGAACGTGGCGATGGACCTGACGGCCACGCCGGACAGGTTCATGAACGTGGTGGGACGGACCAGGACCAGCTTCACCGGTTCCTGACCGCGCAGGGTCACGGTCGCGATCTCGGCCTTCTGGCGCGAGTTCAACGAAAAGGAGGAGCCGTAGCGGTCTGCGAGATCCGCTACGGCCCAGAACCCGACGTTGTGCCGGGTGATCTCGTAGGCCGGGCCCGGGTTCCCGAGCCCGACCACGAGATAGGTGGAACTGGTCACTCCGCGGAGTCGTCGCCCTCAGCGGCCTCTTCGCCGGCGGTCTCTTCAGACTCGGACTCGACGGTGGGCGCGTTGACGGACAGGACGAGCGCATCGGGGTCTCCCGTCGCCTCGACGCCCTCAGGCAGCTTGACGTCGGAGACCAGGATCTGGTCGCCGATGACGAGGCCGTCGAGTGACACGTGGAGCTCCGTGGGGATGTCGGTGGCCGGCGCGAGGACGGTCAGCGTGGTGAGGTCCTGGTTGATCAGCGTGCCGCGCTCGGCGTCGCCGACGAGGACCAGCAGCACCTCGACCTCGACCTTCTCGCCGGCCTTCACCAGCAGGAGGTCGATGTGGTCGATCAGGGGACGGATCGGGTCGCGCTGGATCTGCTTGACGAGCGCGAGCGAGGGCTTCTTGTCGCCGTCGATCGAGATCTCGAGCAGTGCGTTGGAGGTACGCAGCGCGAGGTAGGTCTCCTGCGCGGGCAGCGCCAGGTGGACGGGATCCATGCCGTGGCCGTAGAGGACGGCGGGGGTGCCACCCTCGCGGCGGAGCCGACGGGCAGCGCCCTTGCCGAACTCGGTGCGGGTGGTGGCGGACAGTTGGGCGTCAGCAGCCATGGGGTGAACTCCTCAAGCTCTCAGATGAATGGTGCGCATGCAGGCGCCGAGCGAGAAGCGAGCTAGTCGATGACGGACCCGTGTGAGTCCCTCGCCAGGCAACCCGGCAAGCTTACCCCACGCTTGGAGACCTCAAGAAATCCGCCATCCTGCGCTTGTTGTGGACCGCTTAACGAGATCGCGGTGCGCGAGAGCGACCCCGACAGCGCGATGTGCTCGTACAACCAGATCAACGGCGTCTGGGCCTGCGAACACCCGATCATGAACGAGGATCTCAAGGACCGCATCGGGTTCAAGGGCTACGTCATGAGCGACTTCGGCGCCGTCCACTCCACCGCTGACGCGCTCAACGCCGGCCTGGACCAGGAACTCAACCGCCCGATCTGGTTCACCCCAGAACGCCTCGACGCGGCGCTGGCTGCCGGTGACATCGACCAGGAGGCCATCGACGCGGCCGCCTTCCGGGTGGTGCGGGCCTACCTCAACGTCGGCCTGTTCGACAACCCCGTACCCCAGCCGCCCATCACAGGCGTCTCCACGGCCGAGCACAAGGCCGTGGCACGGGAACTGGCCGAGCAGAGCACGGTGCTGCTCAGGAATCAGGGCGCCACGCTGCCCCTCGATGGTGCGCCGACCGTCGCCATCATCGGCCCCACGGCGTCGATGACCGCCACCGGCACAGTCAGCGCCAAGACCGCCTGCGCGGCCAACGGCTTCCGCGGCAACGCGGTGCTGAACTGTGACGCACTCGTCGACCCACTGACCGCGATCACCGAGCGCGTGACCGCCGACGGCGGCACTGTCGTGTTCGACAACGGTGCCGACCTCACCCAGGCGGCCGAAGCAGCAGCCTCAGCCGACGTCGCCGTCGTCTTCGGGCACCTCGGCATGGGCGAGTTCGCCGACATCACCGACCTCAACCTGGACCATGGCGGCGACGCCCTCATCCAGGCGGTGGCCGGCGCAGCCGACCGCACGGTCGTGGTGCTGAACTCGGGAACCGCAGTGGTCATGCCGTGGCTCGAGGACGTCGACGCGGTGCTGCAGGCCTGGTACGGCGGCGAGCAGTTCGGGCCCGCTCTGGCCGGCATCCTGTTCGGCGACGTGAACCCCTCAGGCAAGCTCCCGATGAGCTTCCCCAGGTCGCTGGCCGACATCCCCACCTCGACGCCCGAGCAGTACCCCGGCATCTTCGCCGACGGAACGACGGAGCGCACCGTGACCGGCGAGATCCGACAGGTCAACTACACCGAGGGGCTCAAAGTGGGCTACCGCTGGTATGAATCCGAGGGCATCGATCCGCTCTTCGCATTCGGGCACGGCCTCTCCTACACGTCGTTCGAGTACTCGAAGGTGAACGTGACACCGAAGAACAGCGATGGCTCCAAGGCCCTCCGTGTGAGCTTCCGGTTGACCAACACCGGCGACGTGGCGGGAACCGAGGTGGCTCAGGTCTACGTCGAACTGCCTTCGGCGGCCGACCTACCGTCCAAGCGGCTGGTGGGCTGGGAGCGGGTCACCCTGCAGCCCGGCGAGCACCGCAACGTGACCGTGGAGCTCACACCCGAGCAACTGCGCGAGCGCCACCTGCTCGATGTGTGGGACACCGCCACAGGCGGGTGGGTCACGCCGAAGGGCACGGTTTCGTTCGTCGTCGGTGGGGCTTCGGACTCGGTGTCGGCGGCAGCGTCGCTGACTCTGCGCTGACCGTTTCTGAATCGTTATAAAGAAAGTCTACGAGAGCGGTGGACAGCGTTCGTGGATCGGTCTACAGTTCTTAGTAGACCGATCCACGAACTCGACGAAGAGGCAGGGACACAGTGGCTCTCAACTCAGTGACCATCGCAGACGTTGCGAAACACGCCGGCGTTTCCCGCGCCGCCGTGTCCAAGGTCATCCGCGAGGCCTATGGCGTCAGCGACGGGATGCGCACCAAGGTCCAGGCCGCCATCGACGAGTTGGGCTACCGCCCGAGCGTCACCGCGCGGGCCATGCGCGGGCGCAGCTACACCATCGGCATCGAGGTGCCCACCACGGTCAACGCCTTCCTCGACGACGTGATCGAGGGCGCCAGCTCGGCGCTCTCGGGCACGCCCTACAAGATCGTCATCGCCCCCGCCGGCCCGGATTACAGCTTCGGGCCGGAGGCCATCCAGGTACTGGCCGACCGACAGGTCGACGGCATCCTAGCGGTCTCCCCCGCTGTTGACCCCGAATGGCTCGAGAACCTCGGGAGCCACATCCCGCTGATCCTCCTGGGCCGGCACGACGAGTCGGTGAACTACGACACGATCGTCGACGACGACGTGCTGGGCACCCGGCTGGTCATGGAACACCTCCACGCGCTCGGGCACCGCGACATCGCGCACCTGACGATCGAACCGGCCGCCGAGAAGCACATGCTCCACGCGCCGCACGCGATCCGGGCCGCGACCTACCGCGAGTGGATGACCGGGGCCGGGCTCGCCGAGCACGCCCGCGTCATCCACATCGCACCCACCGAAGGGGCGGCACACGACCGCACCCTGGAACTGCTCGACGAGCGGCCGCGCCCCACCGCCATCTACGCCGGACACGACGAGTTGGCGATGGGCGTACTGAGCGCCGCCGCCAAACGGGGGCTGGGCCCGGCGGATCTCTCCGTCGTCGGCTACGACGACACCCGGATCGCCGCGCACCCGCTCATCTCCCTGACCAGCGTCTACCAGGCGGGCGCAGAGATCGGCGCGCTCGCCATGCGCCTGATCCTCGAGCGGCTCGAGGGCCGCACCGATGCCAGGCACGAAGTCATCATCCCCGAACTGCGGACCCGCGGATCCTCCACGGCACCCGTCAGCCCCTGACCACCCCACCATGAGGTCCCCCGCCCCGGGGGACCGCGACCGGAAGGAACAACGAAGTGTCCTCATCCCTGAAAGGCCACAAGGCCCTCGTCGCCGGCATCGTCGGCGCCCTGTCCCTGACCGCTTGCTCTGCCGGCTCGCTCGGCAGCAGCGACCCCACCACGTCCACAGAGGCGGGCGCCGAGGCAGTCGAGATCACCATGCTGATCGACAACTCCGAGCACACCACCGCAACCGGCCAGGCCATGGCGGACGCCTTCAATGAGTCACAGGACGAAGTCGTCGTGACCGTCGAGACCCGCCCCGAGGGCGCGGAGGCCGACAACCTGGTGAAGACCCGCCTCGCCACCGGCGAGATGACCGACATCTTCCAATACAACTCGGGCTCGCTCCTGGCCGCCCTGGACCCGGCGAGCAACATGGTGCCGCTGACCGGTGAGTCCTTCTTGGACAACGTTGATGAAACGTTCAAAACGGCCGTGACGTTCGACGACGAGACCTACGGTGTCCCCTTCGGCCAGGCCATGGCCGGCGGCATCCTCTACAACAAGAAGGTCTACGCCGACCTCGGCCTCGAGATCCCGAAGACCTGGGACGATTTCATGGCCAACAACGCCGCGATCAAGGAAGCCGGCATCGATCCGGTCCTCCAGCCCTACGGCGAAACCTGGACCTCCCAGCTCTTCGTCCTCGCTGATTTCCACAACGTGAGCGCCGAGCAGCCCGACTGGGCCGAGAAGTACACGGCCAATGAAGCCAAGTACACGCAGGAGCCCGCCCTGAAGAGCTTCCAGCGCCTCCAGGAGGTCTTCGAGGCCGGCTACTTCAACAAGGACTTCGCTTCCATCCAGATGCCCCAGGCCCTGCAGTACCTCGTGGACGGCAAGGGCGCCCACTACCCGATGCTCACGTTCGCCGTGCCCGGCTACGTGGAACTGGCCGAAGATGCCGCCGACAACATCGGCTTCTTCGCCCAGCCCGGCGACGACGAGGAGAACTACGGCCTGACCGTCTGGACCCCGGCCGCGCTGGTCATCCCCACCACCACCGAGGGCGATAAGCTCGAGGCAGCCAAGAAGTTCCTCGCCTTCGTGGCCACCCCTGAGGCCTCCGAGGCGCAGAGCGCCGCCGTCGACCCGACCGGCCCGTACATGGTCAAGGGCAGCGAACTCCCCGACGGACTCCCGGCCGCCGTCCAGGACCTCCAGTCCTACTTCGACGAGGGCAACACCAGCCCGGCACTGGAGTTCCTGTCGCCCATCAAGGGTCCGAACCTGGAGAAGATCACCGTTGAGGTGGGCTCCGGTATCGCCACCGCCGAAGAGGGCGCAGCCCGCTACGACGAGGACGTGAAGAAGCAGGCCCAGCAGCTCGGCCTCGAAGGCTGGTGACCTGAGGCGTGGTGGGGGCTCAGGCCCCCACCACCCTTCACGGCGCAGCGGCGCCCCACCTCGATCTCTCCCAAGGAATCCCCGATGACTTCCACCACCAGCGCGCCAACCGTGCCTCCGATCCCCGACGAAACAACAGCCTCGCGACCGGGTCGTCGAGTGCGACACATGGACAAGACGTATCCCATGTGGTTCTACCTGCCCGGCGGCCTCATCTTTTTCGTGCTGTTCATCATTCCCACGGTCGTGTCGTTCTACTTCGCGTTCACGCGGTGGACGCTGTTCGACTCCTTCTTCGTGGGGTTCGAGAACTTCGTGATGTTCTTCCAGGAGCCGGGCCTCATCGGCTCGCTCTGGAACACCCTCATCTACGGTTTCGTCACTTCAGTCGCCAAGGTCGTGCTCGGCATGGGGCTGGCCGTGTTGTTGTCGGCCCCCATCATCGCCCGCGGCTATCTACGCTCCGTGACGTTCTTCCCTGTGCTGCTCAGCTCCGTCGGAGTCGGCCTCACCTTCCAGATCCTCCTGGACCCGTTCAACGGCCTGCTGAACTCCGTGATCAGCGGGGTCACCGGTGCCGACGGCCCCGGCTGGCTGACCAACCCGGATCTGGCGCTGCTCAGCGTCGCCGGTATCGACGTGTGGAAGGGCCTCGGCCTGGCCACCCTGATCTACATCGCCGGCATCGCCGCCATCCCCACCGAGTACTTCGAGGCCGCCCGCGTCGACGGCGCCAGCTCCTGGCAGGTGTTCCGCAGGATCATCCTGCCGCTGTCCTTCCCAGCCACGTCCACCGTCATCCTGCTGTCACTCATCGGTGGGCTGCGCTCGTTCGACCTCATCTGGACGACGACACAGGGCGGACCGGGCTTCGCCTCCGACGTCATCGCGTCGGTCATCTACAAGCAGTACCAGGCGGGCTTCTACGGGCTGTCCACCGCCGGCAACGTGATCCTCTTCATCGTCGTCACCGCCATCATCTATCCCCTGTCCCGCTGGATGAACTCGAAGGAGACAGACCTGTGAACGCCATGCGCTCATCCACCAGGTGGATCATCGGCATCGTCGGCATCGTCGTCACCACCGTGGTGTTCCTCGTCCCGCTCGCCTTCGTTTTCACGACTGCCTCGAAGTCGCCCCAGGAGGCCGCACGCCTCCAGTTCTCGTGGCCGGAGCAGTTCCAGCTGTGGAGCAACATCGTCGAGGTCTTCCAGGCCCGCGACTACATGCTCATCATCGCCTTCATCAACTCGGCGATCCTCACCGTGGCCAGCGTCACACTGATGGTGCTCTTCGGCTCGATGATCGCCTACGTGCTGTCGCGCCGCGCCAGCAGGTGGAACGGCCTCATCAACGGCCTGGTGCTCTCCGGACTCATCATCCCGCCTGCCGTCGTACCCACCATCTGGGTGATGCAGAGCCTCGGCATCTTCAAGACGCTGCACGGGCTCATCCTGATCGAGGTGGCCTTCGGCCTGTCCTTCACAGTGCTGATGATGCGCGCCTTCGTCTCCACCATCCCCAAGGAGATCGACGAAGCCGCCGTGGTGGACGGCGCCGGTCCGGTGCGGCTGTTCTTCAGCGTCATCCTGCCGCTACTCAAGCCCGTGATCGTCACGATCATCGTCGTCCAGTCGATCTTCGTGTTCAACGACTTCCAGAACCCGCTCTACTTCCTCCCGGGTGATGCCAACGCGACAGTGCAGCTCACACTGTTCAACTTCCGCAGCCAGTTCGTCACCAGCTACAACCTGCTGTTCACCAACATCCTCGTGATCACCATCCCCATGCTCATCCTCTATGTCCTCTTCCAGCGCCAGATCGTGGCCGGCATGACCGCCGGCGCCGTCAAGGGCTGAGACTCACACGCCTGAAAGGTGCACCATGTCGCACACGGCTGACGCCCCCCGTCTCGACTACGGACTCTACGGCGGCGCGGTCCCCATGCCCCGTCCGCGGGTGTCGTGGATCTCCCGCAGTGACCAGCCGGCCTGGCGACAACTGCGCGCCGAACTGGCGCTGACGCTGGCAGGGGCCCACGAGCAGGTGGCCCCCATCGAGGGGGACCGGTCCGTCTTCGTGGACTGGCCGTTCGCGGATCTCCACCCCCGGGGGCGGGGCGAGCTCCGGGTCCGCACCGAGGGCCCCGACGGTTGGTCCGGCTGGAGCGATCCGGCCACGTTCACTGCCTCCTTCCTGGGCGACGGGGAATGGCGGGCCGATTTCGTGGGTCTGGCTGACCCCACCGTCGAGTCCCAGGTCGCGCACTTCAGGCGAGAATTCGAGGTCCGACCTGGCCTGAGACGGGCCACGTGGTACGCCACGGCACACGGCGTCTACCAGACGTGGGTCAACGGTGCCGCGGTCGACGACCAGCACATGAAGCCGGGCTGGACTCCCTACCAGTACCGGCTGGTGCACGAGACCACGGACGTCACGAACCAACTGAATGAGGGTCCCAACGCGATCGGGGTTGTCCTGGCAGGCGGCTGGTACACCGAGCATTACGGCTTCCAGGGGCAGGCCCGGCCGTTCTACGGCACCCAGCCGTCCGTCGCGGGCCAACTGCTCCTCGAATACGCCGATGGCAACCGCGAGTGGGTCGCCACCGATGCCGATTGGCGAGCGACCGGCAATGGGCCATGGACCGGGGCCGGGCTGTACAAGGGCGAGACCTTTGATGCGCGCCGGCTCCAGGACGGCTGGGACAGAGCGCACTTCGACGACGCCGCCTGGGCCCCCGTCAAGATCCGCCCTGCCGGACCTGTGCCCGGACCCCGCACCTCGCCGTCGGTCCGCGTGACCCAGACGGTACCGGTGCAGCAGGTCCTCATCTCGCCGTCGGGCCGGACGCTGCTGGACTTCGGGCAGAACCTCGTGGGTCGGCTTCGGATCCGGGTGTCCGGCACCTCGGGCGACACCGTCACCCTGCGGCACGCCGAGGTACTGGAGGACGGCGAACTGGGCACCCGCCCACTGCGAGTGGCCACGGCCACCGACACCTTCACACTCCGCGGCGACGGCGAGGAGAGGTGGGCTCCCCTGTTCACCTTCCATGGCTTCCGGTACGCCGAGGTGGATGGCTGGCCGGGGGCCTTCGACCCCAGTGACGTGGTGGCCGAGGTGATCGGTTCCGACATGCGCCGCACCGGCTGGTTCGAGTCTTCTGACGAGCTCGTCAACCGCCTCCACGAGAACGTGGTGTGGAGCATGCGCGGGAACTTCCTCTACCTGCCCACGGACTGCCCCCAGCGCGACGAACGGTTGGGCTGGACCGGCGACATCCAGATCTTCGGGCCCACCGCGAGCTTCCTCTACGACTCCGACGCATTCCTGGCCTCCTGGCTCGTGGACCTCGCACTGGAGCAGGAGCACGCCGACGGCAGCGTCGCCTTCACCGTCCCGGACGTGCTTGATTCGGGCAGCGTCCCGACCGCCGCGTGGGGCGACGCCGCCACCGTCCTTCCCTGGCTGCTGCACGAGCGCTTCGGCGACACCGCCACGTTGAAGCGCCAGTACCCCTCCATGAAGGGATGGACCGACCACATCCTCGCTCTGGCCGGTGAGCGCCATCTCTGGGAGGGCATGTACCAGTGGGGCGACTGGGTGGACCCGGACGCCCCGGCCGATGATCCGGCCAAGGCCAAGACGGACCCCGATCTCGTGGCCAGCGCTTTCCTCTTCCGCTCCTCCACGCTGACGGCGCGGGCCGCCGAGCAGCTCGGTTTCGAGACGGAGGCAGAGCACTACCGCGCCGCCGCCGGACGCGTCCGCGACGCGTGGCTGCGCGAATACGTCACGCCAGCCGGCCGCATCGTCTCGGATGCCCAGACCGCGTACGCCCTGGCTGTCGAGTTCGGGCTCGCGACCCCCGAACTCGTGGACGGGTTCGGCCGCAGGCTCGCCGAACTCGTGCGCCGCGACGGCTACCGGATCAGCACCGGCTTCGTGGGGACCCCGCTCGTCACCCACGCGCTCACCACCACCGGACACACCGCGGCGGCGGCCCGCATGCTCCTTCAGACCGAGTGCCCCTCGTGGCTCTACTCGGTCACCATGGGAGCCACGACGATCTGGGAACGCTGGGACTCCATGCTGGAGGACGGCTCCATCAACCCTGGCGAGATGACCTCCTTCAATCACTACGCCCTCGGATCCGTGGCCGATTGGCTGCACCGCGTGGTGGCCGGGCTGAGCCCCGGCGAGCCCGCGTACCGGACGGTCAGGGTGGCACCGGTGCCGATCCCCGGTCTCGACCACGCTGCGGCCCGCTTCGACGGTCCCTATGGCGAGATCAAGGCGGGCTGGCGCCGGCAGGAGGGAAAGGTTGTCGTCGAGGCCGTCATTCCCGCGAACTCACGCGCCAGCGTGGAACTTCCGGGCCGTGCCGCGTTCACGGTGGGTTCGGGCACCCACACCTGGACGATCGAGGATCCCGAGGTCACGCCCGAGGCGCAGTGCGTCACCATGGACACACCGCTGTCCGCCGTCATCGACGACCGCCCTGCCTATGATGCCGTCGTGGCGGCGTTCGACGCCGTCGACCCCGCGGTCGGCAAAGACTTCCGCCGCCGCACCCGCTGGGTGGCCAATCAGCCCCTGGCCAGCACCACCCGGTTGGTGTCCACGAAGGTGATCACAGCCCTGGAATCCAAGCTGGACGAGCTCAACGCCACACGGCAAGGGCACTGACGATGACAGGCTCACCGTGGCTCAGCCCCGATCTCGTGCTCGAGGACCGCGTCTCCGCGTTGCTCGCTGATCTTGCGCCCGCCGACTTCGAGGCGGTCGCCCTCGGCGACTTCACTGCCCTGACGTCCCGCGGCATCCCAGAGCCCCACTACGTCGACGCGGGCACAGGGTTGCGCGGCGTCGGCTCCGCCACCGCCTTCCCCGCCGGCATCGCGCTCGCCGCGAGCTTCGACGAGGAACTGGCGGAGGAGTACGGCGCGGCGGTCGGCGAAGAGGCCCGGCGCGCCGGGTTCACCGTCCTCCTCGGCCCGACGGTGGACCTGGCCCGCGACCCCGTCGGCGGTCGCATCGGCGAGGCCCTCGGTGAGGATCCCCACCTCGCCGGGGCCCTCGGCGCCGCCCACGTCCGGGGCGTGCAGAGCCGCCACGTCGTGGCACAGGTGAAGCACTATGTCGCCTACAACGGCGAGAAGCGCCGCACCGGCCACGGGCTCGAGCCGGAGCGGGGGGACTCCGTGAACGTCAAGGTCTCCCGGGCGGAACTCCACGATGTCTATCTGAGGCCGTTCGAGGCCGCTGTCCGGGCGGGGGCCTGGTCGATGATGGGCTCCTACAACCGTCTGGACGGCGAATACGTCTGCGAGTCGAGGGAGTTGCTCGACCTCCCGAGGGAGATGTGGGGCTGGAAGGGGTTCTACTGCCCAGACTTCATCTTCGCGGTCCGGGACCCGCAGAAGGCTCTCGAGGCGGGACTCGATCTGGGTGCCCTGGGTGGCGACGGTGGCCGCACCCCCGAGATGGTCGCCGCAGCGGACCCGGGGTTACTCAGCCGCGCCGTGGCCAACGTCGTTCGCGCCATGATCGGGGTGGGGCTGGTCGACCATCCGCTTCCCCCGGCGGGAGAGCCCTCATCGGAGGACCACCGTGACCTCGCCTTCCGCGCGGCAGTGGGGGGCTCCGTGCTGCTGCGCAACGATGGCCTGCTGCCCTTGGCCGCTGACCGGTCGGTCGCACTGATCGGCCCCTGCCACGACGGAGCCATCCACGTGGTCGGCGGCGCCGCGTCGGTCTCGCTGAACCGTTCCCGGATCACTTCGCCACGCGACGCCATCGCTTCCCGTGCCGGGCGGGTGTCGCTGGCCACGGGCTCCGTGGGCGATGTGCCCCTGCCCCCGGTCCCCGCCTCCGCGTTCACCCTTCCCGACGGGTCCCGCCCCGGCGTCGAGGTGGAGTTCACCGACGGCAGCGCCACGGGGACGGACGTGCTCCCCCAGATCGACCACACGCTCGATCCCGCCGATCCCGGGCGAGCATGGCCACGCGCCTGGCGGACCCTCCTGACACCGTCGACCTCAGGCTCCCACCGGTTGAGCCTCACCCTCGGCGGGGCCGCGCACGTCCGGCTGGACGGCGTCGAGATCATGGCCGGCGGCCGCGAGGTGGAGCAGTTCATCAGCGGCCCGCACTACCCCATGCAGACTGTGGTTGAGCTCCGGGCAGGCGTCCCCGTCGCGCTGGAGATCGACTACACCCCGGGCCCCGCCATCACCATTCCGCCCATGGGCCTCGGCCCCACTCTGCGGCTCGGATGGCAGGAGCCCGGGGACAGGCTGGACGAGGCCGCCCGAATCGCGGCGGAGGCCGATGTCGCCGTCGTCTTCGTGACCATGGCCACGGGCGAAGGCATGGACCGCGACTCGCTATCCATCCCCGGCGAACAGAATCAACTCGTGCGCCGGGTGGCTGCCGCCAACCCACGCACGGTGGTGGTCCTCAACACTCCGGGCGCCGTCGAGATCGACTGGGCCGACGAAGTGGCCGCCATCCTCCAGGTCTGGTACCCGGGAGAACGCTATGGCGGGGCGCTGGCCGCGATGCTCTTCGGCGAGACGGAGCCGGGCGGAAGACTCCCCCTCACCTTTCCCCGGACCAGAGCGGACCTGCCTGGTCAGACGCCGCCGGGGCACGCGCCCGAGACCCTGGACTACGACGAGGACGGCGGTATCGGCTACCGCTCCCCCGGCATCCAGAGCCGCGGGGCCCGCTTCCCGTTCGGATTCGGCCTGGGCTATGCCACGACGGAGGCCCAGGTCAACTCGGGTCGACTCGCCGACGGCTCAGTGCACCTCGACATCACCGTGACCAACCTCGGCGACCGCGACACCACCCATGTCGCCCAGGTCTACGCCCGCTTCGACGGCGAGAATGGGAGGGAACTCGTGGCCTTCCGGCGCATCCCGGTACATGCGGGGTCGACGGCGCAGGCCCGCATCACTGTGTACCCCAGCGACCTCGCGCGCTGGAGTGACGACGCAGGCCGCCGGATCCCGGTGCCCGGCTCCCACACGCTCCACGTCGCACAGCACTCCGCGGATGAGGGGATCCGGGTGCCCATGACCATCACAGGCGCTCCAGTTGCTCCTCGAGATTGAAGACCTCTTCGAGTTCGAGGAAGCTCTCGTCCGGGGCCGCGTCCAGGTCGACGAAGAACTCGGCCATCTGCGCCTGCCACCGGCCGTTGACCTCGGTCTCGGCCATGGCGCGCTGAGCCGCACCCAGGTCCTCGGATTCGACGTAGCCGATCAGCAACCCGTCCGGCCGGAGGAACAGGGAGTAGTTGTGCCAACCGGACTCCTTGAGGGCACGGAGCATCTCCGGCCAGACGGCCGCGTGGCGCTCCTTGTATTCGTCGAGCCGGTCAGCCCGTACCTGGAGCTGGAAACAGTGGCGTCGCATGGGCATGGGCACATCCTGATCAACACGGCTCTACGCGAGCCTGAAACGCTTCATTGCGTGGATAGCATAGAGGGGTGGACAAGATGACGAGGACCGGCTCCGGCGTGGGCATCAAGGACGTCGCCCGCGCTGCGGGCGTGTCGGTCGGCACGGTCTCGAACGTCATGAACCGGCCGGACGTGGTGTCGCCCAGCAGCCGAGAGAAGGTCGAGAAGGCCATCGAGGAACTGGGCTACGTGCCCAACGATGCAGCGCGGCAACTGAAAGCCGGCACCAGCCGCACCGTCGGCCTGGTGGTCGTCGACACCCAGAACCCCTTCTACGGCACCATCGCACTCGAGGCCGAGGATGCGGCCGAGGAACGTGGCCTCGGCCTGTTCATCGCCAACTCCCACCGTCGCCACTCGAAGGAACAGTTCTACCTGTCGCAGTTCGAGCAGCAGCGCGCCCGCGGCATCCTCGTGACGCCCGTCTCCTCGGATCTCGACGTCCAGCGCAGCGTCGCCCAGCGCGGCACCCGCGTCGTGCTGGTGGACGCGGTGGAACGCGACGAGGGCTTCTGCGCCGTGGCGGCCGACGACTTCCACGGCGGCTACCTGGCAGTCAGGCACCTCATCGACCTGGGCCGCCGCCGCATCACCATCCTCGGCGGGCCGGAGCATTTCCGGCAGGTGGGGCGACGCCTCGCCGGCGCGCAGCAGGCTGCCAGCGAGACCCCCGGGGTGGAGATCGAGTACCTCGCGCCGGAAGAGATGAGCATCCTGGCCGGCCGCGACGCAGCGATCCAGATCGCGGAGCGCGACACACTGCCCGAGGCCATCTTCGCGATGAACGACCTGCTGGCCATCGGTGCCCTCCAGGCGCTCGTCATGTCACGCTCGCTGCGGGTGCCCGAGGATGTCGCGCTGATCGGCTACGACGACGTCGCATTCTGCGAGGACGCCGTCGTGCCACTGTCGTCCATCCGTCAGCCGAGCGCCGAGATGGGCCGCAAGGCCATCGAACTCCTGGACGATGAGATCACCGACGGCGACAGCCACACGCACCGCTGGGTGCTCCTCAAGCCCGAACTCATCGCCCGCAGATCTACTCTGGGCGACGGGCGCTGACCGGGGAGCCGGAACCTCTCGCGAGGCCGACCGGCTCAGCGATCCGACACCGCAGAACCGGCGGAGTATAACGATTCAATCACCGATGACGGCGCGCTTGACCTGAGGGCAGCGGCGTCCTTATAGTTGCACCACACGAATGAATCGTTTCATACCTCGATGGGGAGGCTACATGAAGGACGAGGTGAGAACGCAGGCACCAGCGCTGAGGCTGGACCGGGTGTTCAAGTCTTTCGGGCAGGTGGTGGCGCTGCGATCCGGCAGCCTCACCATGCACCGGAACTCGATCCACGCACTGATCGGCGAGAACGGAGCCGGCAAGTCCACTCTGGTCAAAATCATCGCGGGCCTGTACCGCCGCGACTCCGGTGACGTCGAGCTGGAAGGAACGACCGTCGATTTCACCAGCACCGCGCAGTCGAAGGCCGCCGGTATCGCCGTGATCTACCAGGAGCCGACGCTCTTTCCCGATCTGTCGGTGACCGAGAACATCTTCATGGGTCGCCAGCCCACAGACCGCTTCGGGCGCATCGACCGTCGGAGCATGCGCCGCGAGGCGATCGAGATCTTCGAGCGACTCGGCGTCGCGATCGATCCCGACCGCGTGGTCGAGGGATTGTCGATCGCCGATCAGCAGTTGATCGAGATCGCCAAGGCCATCTCACTCGACGCGCAGATCCTCATCATGGATGAGCCCACCGCGGCGCTCTCCGGGGTTGAGGTGGACCGTCTCTTCGCCGTGGCCCGCAGCCTGCGCGACGAGGGCCGGGCCCTGCTGTTCATCTCGCACCGCTTCGACGAGGTCTTCGCCCTGTGCGACACCGTCACCGTGATGCGGGACGGCTCCTACATCGACACGCTCTCCATCGAGGACACCACCGTCGACCAGCTCGTCTCCCTCATGGTGGGCCGCGATGTGACCGAGATGTTCCCCAAGCTCCCCGCCGAGATCGGCGAGGTCGCCCTCGAGGTGAAGGGGCTGACGCGCAAAGGCGTCTTCCGCGACATCTCCTTCTCCATCCGCTCCGGCGAGATCGTCGGCCTCGCGGGTCTGGTGGGAGCCGGCCGCAGCGAGGTGGCCAGGGCCATCTTCGGTGTGGACCGGTACGAGTCCGGCTCTGTGCACCTGCACGGAAAGCACCTGCCCGGCGGCAACCCGCGGTTGTCGACCGCCCGGGGCATCGCGCTCGTGCCGGAGGACCGGCGCAAGCAGGGCCTCGTGCTCGACGACAGCGTGGCGCGCAACATCACGCTGAGCATCCGCTCCCGGTTGGCCCGGTACGGCCTGATCTGGACCGGTCTCGAGAACAGGGCCGCAGAGATCTGGGCGAGCCGGCTGGAGGTCAAGACCTCGTCCCTCGACGCTGAGACCGGCACCCTGTCCGGCGGCAACCAGCAGAAGGTCGTCCTCGGCAAATGGCTCTCCACGGAGCCTTCGGTGCTGATCGTCGACGAGCCCACGCGCGGGATCGACGTCGGGACCAAAGCAGAGGTCCACCGCCTCCTCAGCACGCTCGCGCAGCAGGGCATCGCCATCCTCATGATCTCCTCCGAACTGCCCGAGGTGCTGGGCATGTCGGACCGCGTCCTGGTCATGCGGGAAGGCAGCCTCACCGGTGAGTTCAGCCGCGACGAAGCCACCCCGGAGGCCGTCCTCCACGCCGCCACAGCACAGTTGGAGACAGTTCGATGAGCGCCACGACGATCCCCCGCCCCGGCACCAGCAGCGCTGCCCGCTTCGTCAGGCGCGTCGCATCCGCTCGCGAGCTCGCCATTCTCCTGGCCCTGCTCCTGGTGATCGCGGCCGCCACACTGGCCAACCCCACCTTCCTCTTCTCCCCGGACGGTTTCCGCGACCTCCTGCTGACGCCGTCGCTGCTCCTGCTGGTGGCCGTGGGTCAGGCGGTGGTCATCATCACCGGCAACATCGACCTCTCGGTCTCCTCAGTGGTGGGCCTCACCGCCTACATGACCGGACGCCTGTTCATCGATGTGGAGGGCATCCCGATCGTCGTCGTGATCCTGGCGGGCCTGCTGTTCGGTGCCCTCCTGGGCGCTGTCAACGGAGCGCTGATCGCCGTCGCCAAGGTCCCCGCCCTGGTGATCACCCTGGGCACGATGTACATCTACCGCGGCCTCAACGTCTCATGGGCCGGCAGTAGCCGCATCAACGCCTCAGACCTTCCCCGCGGCTTCCGAGCCCTGGGCACGGACCAGATACTCGGCATCCCCGTGCTGACCATCATCGCGGTCGTCGTGCTGGTGCTTGCCGCCTGGTACCTACGCAACATGCGTGGCGGCCGTGAGCTGTACGCCATCGGCTCCGACGCCCCGGCCGCGCACCTTTACGGCCTCAAGGTCACCCGACGCCTCGTGAGCGCGTTCGTCCTCTCCGGCGCCCTGTCCGGGCTGGCCGGGGTCCTGTACGCGGCGCGTTACGGCACCGTCAGTTCCGCTGCCGGCACCGGATGGGAACTCCAGGCGATCGGCGCGGCCGTCATCGGCGGCGTGGCCGTCGCCGGTGGCATCGGCACCCTCTGGGGGGCGGCGCTCGGCGCGTTCCTCCTTCTGACCATCAACCGCGCCCTGCCCATCCTGGGCATCGACGACTTCTGGCAACGCGCCGTCGTCGGCACGCTCATCCTCGGCGCCATCGTCCTCGACCGGGTCCTGGCAGTCCGCCAGAGCCGCAAGCTCGTCGCACAACGAGAGGAGAAGCCGTGAGCACCGCAGTCACCGCACCCGGCACCCGCACCTACGCCAACCACGCACGGCCCGCCTGGCGTCGCCTCCTGCTGAACCGCGAAGGCGCGATCATCGCGATCCTGCTGCTCGTCTACGTGATCTCGTTCATCGTCGTGCCGAACTTCGACGGCCCCCTGACGGTCACCTTCCTCCTGCGCGAGCTCGCCCCGATCCTGCTGATCGCGCTGCCGATGACGCTGATCATCATCACCGAGGAGATCGACCTCTCCGTGGCGAGCATCGTGGGCCTGGCCAGCGTGCTCACCGGCCTCCTCACCCAGGCGGGCCTGCCGTTCCTGGTGGCCGCCCTCGTCGCCGTCTTCGCGGGAGCGCTGGCCGGCATGTTCAACGGCTTCCTCGTCACGTTCGTCGGCCTGCCGTCCCTTGCCGTCACGATCGGCACCCTCGCCCTGTACCGCGGCATCGCGGTGGGCCTGCTCGGCACCACGGCCATCACGGAGTTCCCCGAGACATGGACCAGTCTGGCCCGTGCGAACATCCCGGGCACTCCCATCCCGCTGGTGATGGTGGCCTTCGCACTCCTCGCCATCGTGTTCGCAGTGGTGCTCCACTTCACGCCGTTCGGCCGCTCGCTGTACGCGATCGGCCTCAACAAGGAGGCCGCCGCCTTCTCGGGCATCGACGTGGGCCGCACCAAGTTCCAGCTGTTCATCGCCAGCGGGGCGGTGTCCGCCTTCGCGGGCGTCTATTTCACCCTGCTCTACTCCAACGCCCGCGGCGACAACGCCCTCGGCATGGAACTCCAGATCATCGCGGCGGTCCTGCTGGGGGGCGTCTCGATCTTCGGTGGCCGCGGTGCGCTGCACGGCGTCATCGCCGGCGTGCTGCTCATCGGCGTGGTCGGCAGCGCCCTGCGCCTGGCGAACGTCACCAGCGACGTGATCAACGTGATCACCGGCCTGCTGCTCATCTTCTCCGTGGTCTCCTCAAGCCTCCTCGCCTGGATCCACGCCCGGCGGGCCGCGGCGGTCGGCAGACGTAAGGGGGTGGCCAGCGCCCGAGCTACCTCCTCATGACCAGACCACCCCGGAACCACTCAACAATCCCAACCAATCACCCCAACAAGCAGTCCATGACGAAAGGTAACAATGATGTTTGGACTTCGTAAGACGCGCTTCGCGTTCCGATCTGCTGCCCTCGCGGCCGCAGCAGCCCTCCTGTTCACCGGCTGTGGCACCGGTACCACCGACGACGGCGCCGAGCCCACCACCGGCGACAGCACCTCCCAGTCCGCACCCGCCGACAACGGCGCCAACGGCGACCTGACGATCACCTTCCTGCCCAAGAACCTGGGCAACCCCTACTTCGACACCTCCAGCACCGGCGGCAACGAAGCCGTCGAGGAGCTCGGCGGTACCTTCAGCGAGATCGGCCCCACGGAGGCCAGCCCCACCTCACAGGTGAGCTTCATCCAGACCGCCGCGCAGCAGGGCACCGGCGCCCTGGTGGTCTCGGCCAACGATCCCAGCGCCATCTGCGACGCCCTCGACGAGGCCCGCAGCGCCGGCGTGAAGGTTGTCACGTTCGACTCGGACACCAACCCCGAGTGCCGTGACCTGTTCATCAACCAGGCCGACGCCGAGGGCATCGCCCGCGTCCAGGTCGACCTCGTGGCCGAGCAGATCGGCGACGCCGGCCAGATCGCGATCCTCTCCGCCTCCGCCAACGCCACGAACCAGAACGCCTGGATCGAGATGATGAAGGAAGAGCTCGAGGCCAGCCACCCCGACATCGAACTCGTCGAGGTCGTCTACGGCGACGACGACGACCAGACCTCGTTCGACCGCACGGCCGCGCTGCTGCAGACCTACCCGGAGCTCAAGGGCATCATCTCCCCCACCACCGTCGGCATCGCCGCGGCGGCCCGCTACCTGTCGACCTCGCAGTACAAGGGCAAGGTCGCCCTCACCGGCCTGGGTACCCCCAACCAGATGCGTGAGTACGTCGAGGACGGCACCGTGACCGCCTTCGCCCTCTGGAACCCGGGCGACCTCGGCTACCTCGCCGCCCACGCGGCAGGCGCCCTCGTCAACGGCGACATCACCGGCGAGGAAGGCGACTCCTTCGAGGCCGGCCGTCTGGGCAGCTACGAGGTCGGCGCCGACGGCGTCGTCCTGCTGGGCGACCCCTTCGTGTTCAACGCCGACAACATCGCCGACTTCGACTTCTGATCGAGGCGCCGCGGGCCTCTGTGCCTGCACTCCACGTCCGGGGGTCCCGTTCGCGGGACCCCCGCTCCATCCCCCCACCCTGACCTCTGCGCTGGCTTGACCATTCTCAGATGGAATTGTATCGTTTCAATTGAACCGTTTAAATGAACTCCCAACCGCAAGGAGGCGGCCCATGTTCGACCACAGCATCAGCGCCCAACTGGCAGCGCAGGCCATCGAGGTTCCTTCGTGGGCCTACGGAAACTCGGGCACCCGGTTCCGGGTGTTCGGCACCCCAGGGACCCCCCGCACCGTCCATGAGAAGTTGGCCGACGCCGCCCAGGTCCACCGGTACACCGGCCTAGCTCCGAAGGTGTCCCTCCACTATCCCTGGGACAAGGTCGACGACTGGAAGGGCCTGCTGGAGTACGCCGAGGACCTCGGCGTCGGCATCGGCACCATCAACTCCAACACCTTCCAGGACGACGAGTACAAGTTCGGCAGCCTCGCGCACCACGACGCGGGCGTCCGTCGTCGCGCCATCGAGCACCACCTCGACTGCATCGAGGTGATGAACCAGACCGGCTCCCAGGACCTCAAGATCTGGCTGGCCGACGGGACCAACTACCCCGGCCAGGGCGACCTGCGCCGCCGCCAGGACTGGCTGGCCGATTCCCTCGCGGAGATCTACCGGCACATCGGCGAGAACCAGCGCCTCGTGCTGGAGTACAAGTTCTTCGAGCCGTCGTTCTACCACACCGATGTGCCGGACTGGGGCACCTCGTACGCCCACGTCTCCGCCCTCGGTGAGCGCGCCTTCGTCTGCCTCGACACCGGCCACCACGCCCCGGGCACCAACATCGAGTTCATCGTCGCCCAGTTGCTGCGCCTCGGGAAGCTGGGGTCGTTCGACTTCAACTCACGCTTCTACGCCGACGACGACCTCATCGTCGGAGCCGCGGACCCGTTCCAGCTCTTCCGCATCCTGTGGGAGGTCAAGCGGGGCGGCGGATTCGACGCCGCGAACGGCGTGGTCTTCATGCTCGACCAGTGCCACAACATCGAGGACAAGATCCCGGGGCAGATCCGCTCCGTGCTCAACGTGCAGGAGATGACGGCCCGCTCCCTGCTGGTCGACACCGCAGCGCTGGAAGCAGCACAGCAGGCGGGCGACGTACTGGGCGCGAACGCCGTGCTCATGGACGCGTTCTACACCGACGTGCGGCCTGCGCTGGCGCAGTGGCGCGAGGGTCGCGGGCTGCCGGCGGACCCGATGAAGGCCTTCGCCGACAGCGGCTACCTCGCCCAGATCGCCGAGGAACGCGTCGGCGGTGCCCAGTCGAGCTGGGGGGCCTGACCCCATGGATGCGGTCATCGCGGTCGACCTGGGTGCCACCAGCGGACGGGTCGTGCTCACGACCTTCCACGACGGGTGCCCACGGTTGACCGAGGTGCACCGCTTCTCCACTGCAGCCCGGCGCAGCGAGGACGGGCTGCGGCTGGACGTCGTCCCGCTGTTCGAGGACATCCAGGCGGGCATCGGCCTGGCGATGGCGGCCGCCCACGGTGACGTGGCGGCCGTCGGCATCGACTGCTGGGCGGTGGACTACGGGCTGCTCGGCGACGACCAGCTGCTGGACCTGCCGTACAACTACCGCGACGAGCGCACCGCCGCCGGGCGCGAACTGATCGCCGGGCGCATCGCCCCCGACGAGCTCTACGCGCGCACCGGTCTCCAGGATCTCCCCATCAACACCATCAACCAACTCGGTCACGACCTGCTGTCCGGCCGCCTCGAGAAGGCCCGGCACCTCCTCCTGTTGCCGGATCTGCTGGGCCACTGGCTGACCGGGCGGATCGTGGCCGAGCGCACCAACGCCTCCACCACCGGCCTGCTCGACCCCCGCACCGGCGGGTGGGACTGGGACCTCATCGACAGGCTCGGCCTTCCCCGCCGCATCTTCCCTGAGGTCGTCGAACCCGGCACGGTGCTGGGTCCGATCATCAACGGTCCCGCGGCCGGCATCCCCCTGGTGGCGGTGGGATCCCACGACACGGCGTCGGCCGTCGTGGGCGCGCCCCTGCAGGACGACGGCGACGTGTTCATCTCGTCCGGCACCTGGTCCCTGGTGGGCATGGAACTGCCGGCGCCGGTGTTGACCGACGAGTCGAGGCTGAAGAACTTCACCAACGAGGGCGGCGTCGACGGCACCGTGCGCTACCTCAAGAACGTGATGGGGCTCTGGGTCATCTCCGAGGCGATCCGCCAGTGGGAGGCCGAGGGGCACCGTCACTCCCCCGCGGCCCTGGCGCAGGCCGCCCGCCGCGTCACGGACGCGCCCGTGTTCGACGTCAACCACCCCTCGCTGCTGCCTCCCGGCGACATGCCGGCGCGGGTCAAGGCGCTCCTCGGAGGCGACGAACGTCTCGACGACCCCACCTTCTTCACCCGCTCCGTCCTCGAATCCCTGGCCGCCGCCTACGCCGACACGATCGCGGAACTGGCGCACCTGACCGGCCGCCGGCCGCGCCGCGTCGTCATCGTCGGCGGTGGCTCTGCCAACACCCTCCTGAACCAACTGACCGCGGACCGCACGGGGCTGCCCGTACTTGCCGGCCCCGTCGAGGCGACCGCCATCGGCAACTCGCTCATCCAGGCCCGCGCCGTGGGCCTGCTGCACGGCTCCCTCTCCGAACTGCGAAAGGTCTCGATGATGTCCACCGACCTGACCTCCTACCAACCCTCCCCCGAGCGGCCCGTCGGCCTGTTGCGTGACATCGTGGCGCTCTCCAACGAGTTCGGCGCCGACCCGGCCTTCACCCGGGCGGGCGGTGGCAACTCGTCGGTGAAGTCCGGCGGCGTGCTCTGGATCAAGCCCAGCGGTGTCTCCATGGCCACGCTCAGCACCGACGACCTGGTGCCGCTCGCCGTCGACGTTCTCAACGGCGCCCTCGCCAGCCCGGATCCGGATCCCGCTCTCGGCGACCCCGTCAACCACCTGGCCACCCTGGCGAGGCTCGACGACGGACCCCGCCGGCCGTCGGTGGAGATCCTCTTCCACGCCCTCATCGACGACACCTTCGTGCTGCACACCCACCCGCTGCTCATCAACGCGGTGACCTGCAACGCCGACGGCGAGGAGCTGACCCGCCGACTGTTCGGCGACCAGGTCCTCTGGGTGCCCTACGTCGACCCCGGCCTGCCGCTGGCCAGGGAGATCGCCGCACGCCGTGCCGCCTACACGGAGCGCACCGGCCGGCCCGCCCCCACCACCACGTTCCTCATGAACCACGGCCTCATCGTCTCCGGCGACGACCCGGACCAGGTGCGCAGCGAGAGTCACCGCGTCATGCGACGGGTGCAGCAGGCCGTGGATGCCGCCACCGGCGGTCTGCCGGCGGTCGCCGAAGCATTCCGCGCCGCAGTGGGCGCAAAGTTCACGGCGCTCGACGCCAGCACGATCGCCACGCAATTCCCGCTCACAGAGGCCGGCGCCCGCTTCCTCCGCGAGGGGCCCCTGATTCCCGACCAGATCGTGTACGCGGGTTCCTTCCCCGTGGTGCTCAACGAGGGCGACGACGCAGCCGAGGCAGTCCGCCGGCACCGCGAGCAGCACGGGGTGGACCCGGTGATCGCGGTCTCCCCGGGGCTGGGAGTGGTTGCGGTGGGAGCCGACGAGAAGCAGGCCAGGACGGCGCTCGAGGTCTACGTCGATGCGCTGACCGTCGGCCAGGCCGCCACGGCCCTCGGCCGTGTGCGGGCCCTGGACGAGCGGGAGCGTCGATTCATCGAGAACTGGGAGGCGGAGGCCTACCGCAAGCAGGTCGCCACCGAGTAGCTCCTTTCTCAGTCGGCGGCCAGCGCCTCCGTCGGGGGCGCGCTGGCCGCCTTCTGACCGGGCAGCAGCGAGGCCAGAACGGCCGCCACCAGACAGACGGCGATGAGCCCGGCGGTGTAGAGCACGTCGATCGAGAAGTGCAGCTGGACGTTCTCGCCCGGCATCATCAGGAGCGTCGACGACACCCCCAACCAGCCGAAGAACATGCCGGCCACGAGCCCGATGAGCACCCCCACCCCGACGAGGGCGAGGGCCTCCACCAGCAGCATCCAGCGCAGGCCGGAGCGCTGCATGCCGAGGGCGCGGAGCAGCGCGGACTCCCGCTGCCGCTCGATCACCGACAGGCCCAGCGTGTTACTCACGCCCACCAGGGCGATCACCATCGCCACGCCCAACAGGCCAGTCAGCACGATCAGCATGACGTCGAGCACCTGGTTGAGCACCAGGATCGCCCCGGCTCCGGACGCGCCGAAGAAGGCGTCGGGCACCGTCTCCAGGACCTTGACCACTTGGTTGATGGCCTGCAGGTCCCCGCGGTCCTTGAGCGTGATCCAGATCTCGCGCTCCACGGGGTCGCCGGCCAGTTGCTCCAGCGTGGCCGTGGTCACCGAGGCCTGGTAATACTCGAGGCCGGTGCCGGTGACCACCTTCAGCGTCACGTCGCCGTTGGCACCGGGCAGGGTCACGGTGTCCTGGCCCTGGGCGAGCAGGCTCCCCTCAGAAACGACCACCTCGCCGTCCTGCGGATGGGCGTCCTCGGCGATGCGCTTGCCGAGTTCCCGCAGCAGGCCGTTGCGGTCGAAGGCCACCACGTCGTTGTCCAACTGTTTCGCCGGCAGGGTCCGCACCCCGGCGACGCCTTCCATGCCCTCGAGCCGTTGGATGAGATCGGCTGGCACCTCATCGTCGGCGAACGAGACGGTGAAGTCGACGGGATACGTGGCGTGGATGGATTCCGTGCCGGAGGTGCGGGCCGTCGCCAGCGCCACCTGCAGCGTCACGATGAGCCCGACGGCGAGCATCAGCGCGGTGGCCGTCGCCGCGGCGCGCTTGGGGTTGCGGGCGGCGTTGGTGAAGGCGAGTCTGGCCGTCGGACCCGTCCTGCCGAAGACGGCGCCCAGCAGCTTCAGCAGCGGCGGGACGAAGAACGGGGCCGCCGCGAGCACCGCGACCGTCAGGAACGCGCCTGCACCCACGGCCCACAACACGCTCCTTTCGGTGTTGATGCGGCTCATCACGACGAGGAAGACGCCGATGGCCGCGGTGAGGGCCACGAGGATGGTCCGGATGAGGCCGGCCCGCCGTGCCTGGGCTTCGGTCGGCACAGCCTGCAGCGCCTCGAGCGGTTTCACCCTCGACGCCACGATGGCGGGCGCGATGGCCGAGATCATGGTGGCGGCGACGCCTGCGAGCAGCGCGACGAGCAGCTCGCCCCAGCGCACGTCGAGGCCCCAGTAGAGCGAACCCGTGATGGAGCCGCCGATCAGGGCCACGCCGAAGCCGAGCGCGATGCCCAGGAGCGAGCCGACGACACCCAGCAGCAACGACTCCACGACGATGCGTCCCATCACCTGACCCGGCGAGGCACCCACGGCCCGCAGCAGGCCCACCTGCCGACGGCGCTGCGCCACGAGGATGGCGAAGGTGTTGGCGATGGTGATCATGCCCACGAGCAGCGCGACGACGCCGAAGGTCTGCAGCAGGTACTTGAAGATGTCGAACTGGTTCGTGAGGTCGTCGAGCTGCGTCTGCCGCTCGGCGGCCGCCGTCCGCACGATGATGTCGGGGTCCAGGGAGGCCGCGGCCTCGGAGACACCGTCGAAGGCGTCGGCGGCGGAGGCCCGGTCGTCGAGGACCAGTGCGTAATCGGTGCTCACGTACTCCGGGCCGAACTGCAGGTAGCCGACGGTGGACCACAGGGAGGCGGGGTCGTCGGTCGCGCCGACGATGGTGAAGGCGGTGGCGGAATCGTGGTCCGGCGAGACCGAGTCACCGATGTCGGCGCCCAGCGAATCGAGGCCGGCGCGCGACAACACGATCTCCTGCTCGGAGGTGGGCCACCTGCCGTCAACCAGTTCAGACCACTGGAGGTCTGCTGGCGGCACGCTGTACAGCATGCTCACCTCTGACCTGTCGCCGAAGTTGAGGATGGTGGACTGGCCGAACGGCACCTCGTGCACGGCGCGCACCCCGTCGACCCCCTCAAGGGTGTCGACGAGCTCGGGCAGCTCGAGGCCCAGCGTCGTGACGAAGAGGTCCGCATTGGCCAGCGGCATGGTGGTGGACTTGCCCAACGCCGTCTGCTCGGAGTTGACGAAGACGGAGATGGCCGCGATGAAGCCCACGCTGATGGCGATGGCGATGAGGGTGGCCACGAACCGGCCGGGATGGAGCCTCAGCTCAGAGACGGCTTGACGCCACATCAGGCCACCGCCTGCTGCAGGAAGGAGCTGACGCCCTCGGCGGTGGGCTGGGCGATGTCGGCGACGATGCGACCGTCGAGCAGCATCAGCGCCCGGTGGGCGTACGAGGCGGCGCGCGCGTCATGGGTGACCATGATGATGGTCTGCCCGTGCTCCTGCGAGCAGAGCTGCAGGTATTCGAGCAGCGCGGTGCCGGTCTTGAGGTCCAGTGCCCCGGTGGGTTCATCGGCGAAGATCACCTCGGGGCGGGTCACCATGGCGCGCGCGATGGCGACGCGCTGCTGCTGGCCGCCGGAGAGCTGCGACGGGCGGTGGGTGAGGCGGTCGCCGAGGCCCAACGACGCGACGACCTGCTGGAAGAACGGGCGGTCCACCCTCTTGCCGGCCAGTTCGAGTGGCAGCAGGATGTTCTGCTCGGCGGTGAGGGTGGGCAGGAGGTTGAAGCTCTGGAAGACGAAGCCCACCTTGTCGCGGCGGATGCGCGTCACGCTCTTCTCGGGCAGCCGCGCCAGGTCGTCGGTGCCGACGAACACCGAGCCGGACGTCGGACGGTCGAGGCCCGCCATGCAGTGCATGAGGGTGGACTTGCCGGAGCCGGACGGACCCATGATGGCGGTGAAGGAACCGGGCTCGATGCTCACCGAGACGTCGTTGACGGCGACGACCTGCCGGTCGTCGGAACCGTAGACCTTCGTGAGGTGGTGGGTGCCGCACGCAGGACGCGAGGCGGGCTGGGATTGCGTCATGGGGTGTCCTTCCAGAGGTTTCGCCGACCAACCTATTGAGGCCGCCGCACCCGGGGAATCCACCCCACGTCCCGCCTCGCACGTCGCAGGTATGAGGCGACGGTCGACCAGGGTCGTGGAAGACCCCGAGGGTGCGCGGTGGGCGTGTAACAATCTTTCGTGTTTTTCCGAAAGATGAAGTTAATGACGTTCCGTCCGGGTTGAGAGTGGTACCTGAACGACGGTTTACCCGGCCTGGATGAAAACGGGATAGGGTCAATCAACGGCCGGAAGGACAAGTAATGCCGGAAAGAAAACACGCAGCGATCCTGCGTTGGCTCGCCTCCAGCGGCGTGACAGACATCAGCCTGAGCTGCCAGGAGTCGTCGTTATCCGGCTCCGTGGTTCTGGACCGCTGCCTGACGGAAGTTCCTTTCGCCTGGCTGGTGGAGTTGGCCGTTCATTGCCGCCTCCACCTCGCAGTCGATCACTGTGAGCATTCAGCCGAAGCGGCCACACGGTTCGCCAACTTGGCCGTGCTCACCCGCCGCATCCGGCTCGACGGGGGCCCCGGCGCCGGCGCGCAGGTCTTCTACACCTCGCCCCCCGTCACGGACCCCGATGATCTGCCGGCAGGCGCCGCAGCCGTCCTGGCCCCTCGCGGCACCTACGCCGAGCGGCTCGCCGTGGCGCTGGCGTCACTCCCCGAGCCGTCGCCCGTCACACTGAGCCGCTGAACCGGGACGTACCCTCCGCAACGTGAAGGGGGCCGGTGTGGATCATCCACACCGGCCCCCTTCTCACGGAACGGGCGGAAACCTCAGGCCTGGCCACCGAAGAGCGATGTGACGGAGCCGTCGAGGAACACCGCGTCGATCGCCTTGGCGATCAGCGGTGCGATGGACAGCACAGTGAGGTTCGCGATGGGCTCCGGCGTGCGGAGTGGCAGCGTGTTGGTCACGATGATCTCGTCGATGCCCGAGGCGTTGAGGCGCTGGGCCGCGGGGCCGGAGAACACGGCGTGCGTGGCCGCCGCGATGACCTGCTTGGCACCGCGTTCCTTCAGCGCCTGGGCAGCTTGTGCGATGGTGCCAGCGGTGTCGATCATGTCGTCCACGAGGAGGCAGATCTTGCCTTCCACGTCGCCGACGACCTCGTGCACGGCGACGGTGTTGGCCTTGTTGGGGTCGCGGCGCTTGTGGATGATAGCCAGCGAGCAACCGAGGTAGTCGGTCCACAGGTCAGCCAGGCGGACGCGGCCGGCGTCGGGAGACACGATGGCCATCTCGGAGGTGTCGTACTTCTCCTGGACGTACTCGCTGAGCACGGGCAGGCCCCAGAGGTGGTCCACCGGGCCGTCGAAGAAGCCCTGGATCTGGGCGGCGTGCAGGTCCACCGACATGATGCGGTCCGCGCCTGCGGCCTTGTACAGGTCTGCCACGAGGCGCGCGGAGATGGGCTCGCGGCCCAGGTGCTTCTTGTCCTGGCGGGCGTAGGGGTAGAACGGGGCCACCACGGTGATGCGCTTGGCCGAGGCCCGCTTGAGCGCGTCCACCATGATGAGCTGCTCCATGATCCACTCGTTGACCGGAGCGGTGTGCGACTGGATGACGAACGCGTCGCAGCCACGGACGGACTCTTCGAACCGGACGTAGATCTCGGAGTTGGCGTAGGTCAGAGCGCGGGTTGGCACCAGCGGGCAGCCCATCAGGTTCGCCACCTCCTCAGCGAGCTCGGGGTAGGCGCGCCCGCTGAACAGCATCAGGTGCTTGTCGTTCTTGGCGATCTGGTGGGACATGTGGCTCAGGCCTTCTTTTCTCGGGACTCGATCACTGCCGGATGGATGGTGCCGTCGCTTTCAGCCGCTGCTGCGGCCTGCTTGGAATCCGGACGACCGCGGGTCATCCAGCCCTCGACGTTGCGTTGCCTCCCCCGGGCCACGCCCAACGCACCCGCAGGCACGTCGTCCGTGATCGTAGACCCAGCGGCCACCAGCGCGCCAGCGCCGACGTCGACGGGTGCCACCAGGACGGAGTTCGATCCGACGAAGGCGGCCTTGCCGACGTGGGTGGTGGACTTGTGGACGCCGTCGTAGTTGGCGAAGATCGTGCCGGCCCCGATGTTGGCCCCTTCGTCCACGATGGCGTCGCCCACGTAGGACAGGTGCGGGATCTTGGTACCCGCCCCGATCTGCGCGTTCTTCGTCTCGACGAAGCTGCCGATCTTGCCGTCGTCGCCCAGGATCGTGCCCGGCCGGAGGTAGGCGAAGGGCCCCACTGTGGCGCCCTCACCGATCACGGCGAACGATCCGTGCGTGCGGATCACCTCCGCGCCAGGGCCCACCTCGACGTCCATCAGGCTGCTGTCGGGGCCGATGATGGCGCCCTCGCCGATGGTGGTGGCACCCATCAGGATGACGCCGGGGTTGAGCAGCACGTCGGGCGCGAGATCCACGTCGACGTCGATGAAGGTGGACGCCGGGTCGATCATGGTGACGCCCTTGAGCATCCACGAATCCCGGATGCGGCGCTGCATCTCCTGGTTGATGCGGGCCAGCTGGATCCGGTCGTTGACACCCTCGGTCTGCCAGACGTCGTCGACGAGGTGGGCGCCGACCCTCTGCGACCGCTCGTGACAGAACTTCACGACGTCCGTGAGGTAGCGCTCGCCCTGGTCGTTGTCGGTCTTGAGCGATGCCAGGCCCTCGCGGAGACTGGCCGCGTCGAAGACGTAGATACCGGAGTTGATCTCCGTGATGGCGCGCTGTTCCTCCGTGGCGTCACGGTCCTCGACGATGCCGGCGACCTCGTCGTCCTCGCGGATGATGCGGCCGTAGCCCGTGGGATCCTCGACGCGCGAGGTCATGACGGTGACGGCGTTGCGGCGGCCGCGGTGGACCGCGACGAGTTGCCGCAGCGTCTCGCCGGCCAGCATCGGCACGTCGGCGTAGGTGACGACGATGTCGCCCTCGATGTCGCCGAGGCCGGCGAGCCCGCACTCCACGGCGTGCCCGGTGCCGAGCTGTTCCTCCTGGACGGCGGTGGTGAGCTGCTCGGACAGCTGCTCCAGATGGGCCACCACCTCTTCGCGCTGATGCCCGACGACCACGACGAGTCGCTCCGGGTCCAGCGCGGCCGCGGCCGACACCGCGAAGCTCAGCATGGGCTTGCCGGCCACTTCGTGGAGGAGTTTGGAGGTTTTGGACTTCATGCGCGTCCCGCCACCCGCGGCGAGCACGATGACCGCCGCGACCTGCGCGAGCTCGTTGTCAGTGTTGGACACCAGAATTTCCCTTCGACGACGGCCAGGGGGCTCACCCCAGAAACTACCAGCCCGAACGCAGGGCACGACACGAAACGACGGGGGCTCCGCGGTGATCCGCGGAGCCCCCGATCGGGTATGGACGCTCAGGACGCCACGATGGTGGCTTCCGTCGTCGTGCCGTTGACCATCACCGAAACGGTGTGCGTTCCGGCCACGAGTGCCACGAGCCGGCCGGTGGCGGGATCGAACTCCACTCCTTCCGAAACGGTCCAGTCAGCCGCCACCGGGTACTGCACCGGCACCCGGCGGTTCTCCTGGACCACCTCGGCGGAGACCTCGACGGCCGCCCCGACGGCGACCGCCTCTGGGGCGCTCACCTCCAGTCGGTCGACGTGCGGGCGGAACTCCGCCGACATCCACTGTCGGGGCTCCTCCCAACGGCGCTCGTCCAGCGGCTGCGGCTCGGCGGCGGGATCGATACCCACCAGCGTCCAGCCGGTGAAACCGCCCCAGGCCGGGTCACCCGAGGGCCCCTTGCCCGCGTTGCCGTTGATGAGCTGGAGCACGCCGTCGGTGCTGGAGGCGTGGAAGACGCCCACGCCCGCCGCCTGCAGGGCGACGCCCTTGCCGGACGTCAGGGCGAAGTCGGCGAGCCAGTCGGCCAGCATCGTGGCCTCCTTCGGGTCGCTGAGCGCCGAGCCGCCCGTCGCGGAAGGGTCGGTCATCGGGTGGTGCTGGACCACGACGACGTTGCGCACCGCTTCGTTGGTGGCGGCGTCGTCGAGCTGGGCCTTGAGGTCCACGATCTGGTCGAAGCCGCCCGAGCGCAGGGTGTAGCCCGGCGTCGAACGGAAGATGAAGCGCGTGCCCTTGTGGTCGAAGGTGTGGCTGGGTTCGCCGAAGACCTTGATCCACTCGGTCAGGCTGGAGGGGCCTGCGTACTCGTGGTTGCCCGGGGCGTAGTGCACCGGGACCCGGCCGGCCACCTCCTCGTCGATGACCCGCTTGGCCAGCGCGATGTCCCGGGCGAAGCCGCGGTCCACCCAGTCGCCCGCGATGACGATGAACTCGGGGTTCGCGGCCAGCGCCTCACGAAGGGTGCGTCGGGCCTGGGCCACGACGTCGGAGGTGGGGTTGTCGGCGGTGAACTGGGCGTCGGAGACGACGGCGTAGCGCCAGAAGCTCTCAGGCACCGAGCCGTCGGTGACGAGGACCGGGGTGGTCTCCCGCGGGATGGTGAGCGCCGGGAGTTCGGGGGCGGAGCGGACGGTGAGGTCGTCGATCAGCACGCGCCCGGAGTACTGCATCGCAGGGTTCGTCTCCACGAGGTAGAGGCGGAAGAAGCGCAGCGGCATGTTGAGGCCCGCCGGCACGTCGGCCTCCACGTAGCGCCAGCCCGTCCAGTCCACCTTGGAGGCGATGTTGATGGTCTTGGCCGAGCCGCCGGTCGCCTCGTAGACGTTGGCGCGGAGCCATGCCCCTTGGCCGTCGCCGTGGACCCACGCGCCGATCTTCTGCGGGGTGCCGCTGAGCGTGATGGTGGGGTTGATGCCCAGGTAGGCGGCGCGCGTGGCGGTGGTGCCGGTGAGCGAGTAGTCGAGGGCGATGGCGTTGCCGCCGTCGCGACCCTGACCCACTGCGAGGGAGGCCGAGGCACCCACCGCTGCGGGGAACTTGGTGGCGGACCAGCCGGTCATGGAGTCCATGGTGTCGACGACGGTGCTGGCCAGGCCGATGCTGGCGGCGAGCTCGGTCTGGATGCCGGCTGCGGCCACCTTGATGAGTGCCGAGCCGGATTCAACCTTGGGCGTGACGACGAAGTGGTCCCCCTCCGCGGTGATGGAGATCAGGGCCGGGTCGTAGTCGAGCTGGACGTCGCGCGGCTCGATCCAGGTGGTGAAGCCCCGCTCGTCATGACCGAAGACCTGGAACGTGTCCCGGGCCTCGATGGAGGCGAAACTGACCTGCGGGGTGCTGGTGGAGATTCGCACGGGCCGGCCGAGCACGAGGATCTCCTGCCTGCTCACGTCCTGGCCCCGGCCGACGACGAGTTCGGTGGTGCCGGCGGCGCGGCCGGTGAGCACGACGGTGTCGGCCGAGTCGGTGGCGCCCACGCGGGCGTTCTCACCGAGCACGGTGAACTTCGGTGCGGCATCGACGGGCGCGTAGGTCTCGTCGAACGCCTGCGCGGTGACGACGCGGCTGAGCCCGGTGAAGACGTACAGGTCCTTCGAGGCGTCCGCGTCGGCCGACTGCACCAGCGAGTTGGTGGCGACCACGGAGTAACCCCTGGCCTGGCCGGAGCCGTCGTCGGTGGGGAAGATCCCGAGCGAGTTGGCAGTGTGGCGCTCGCCGCCGTCGGACGGTGCTGAGCGGATGGTGGCCGCGTCCTGGCCCGCGAGGCGGGCGTTCAGCTGGGAGGAGCCGCCGCCGTCGAGGTTGAGGACGTGGTGGAAGCCCTTGCTGAGGAAGAAGTCTGCGGTCTCCACCTCGGTCATGCCGCGGGAGTTGGCCTGGCGGCCGTCCACGGTCATGAGCGCCATCCGGCTGCCGTCGCGGGTCAGCGCCAGCACGGTGCGGGGGTGGAGGTCCGTGGTGTTGCCGGTCACAACCTCGCCGTCAATGGCCACGGGGAAGAAGCCGTTGATGGCGGCGGCGATGTCGGCGGAGTCGCGCATGGCGTACTCGACGTCGACGCTCTCGCCGACGGTGAACTCGGCCAGCTTCGTGGCACCGCCGTCGCGGGAGATGAGGACCTGCTCGTTGTCGGCCAGCTGCGCGGCGTCGACGGTGGGTCCGGACGAGACGACCACGCCGTCGCGCAGCAGCACCTGCCAGGGGGTGGCCCCGGAATCCAGGGTGCGGGAGACGGCCACGTCGCCCCACTCGGGCGTGAACAGGCCGATGGTGCCGGCCGATACGTGCGGTGCGTTGAGGTAGTCGACGCGGAAGGTGTGTTCGCCGTCGGTGGCGCTGGCCTCGAGGAAGAGCTGCGCGACCCGGGCCAGGCCGTCCTTGCCGATGACCGCGCTGGGGCCGCGCCGCTGCGCGGTGCCTTCGGCGTAGCCGGAGACGACCTCGCCGTCGCGGCGGATCCCGAGCCCGACGGGCGCGCCGGTGTCATTGATGTCGAAACCGTCACCGTTGACGCCGGCGATGGCCCCGGCATTGGTCAGCTGGCGGCTCAGCGTGTCCGTCTTGGCCACCTTGCCGGAGTTCACGTAGTCGAGGTGGAAACCGTTGCTGGTCAGGTCGAGCGTGAGCAGGTCGCCGCGGACCCAGCCGTTGGGTTCGTACCGGTCGAACGACGTGTAGTGCACGCCGGGCGCGATCGCCGCGTCCTCGCGGTTGGTCAGCAGGGTGCCTTCGGGGGCGAGTTGCACGTTCGGGATGACGATGGGGGAATCGTCGCGGAATGCGGTTGGCTCGGCCTGCGCCGGGGTGATCAGCGAGAGGCTGATCAACGACGCGGCCGTCACCAGCGCGCACGCTGAGCGGGTGGACAGGATTGGCACGGGGGCTCCTGGGGGTCGGGAAATGTCCTGCCTAACTTCCTAAGGCACCGTCCCGAACAGCGGGTTTCGCTCAGATGGACGGCAGGTGTCGGGACGATGAATCCCACGCATCGCCGCGCCGGCACATTGTGAGCCTGCGGTGAGGAAACCGGGACAGGGATGACAGGGGTCGACGTGGATGATGGGAAGGTGACAGCCACCGTTCCACTCAACCGAGACACCGCCGGGAGCAGTGGGCCCAGCCGCGCCCAGATCACGGAGCAACAGCACCTGATCACCACGCACTTCAGCGTCATCGAGGGATGGCTCGAGCTGCTCGACGACGACCGCGTCGACGCGGCGATACGGCAGCGGGCGGCGCAGGTGGTGAGGGGGCGCACGGTTCAGCTACGCCACGAAGTCGAGTCCCTGCTCCGGCGGCTCCAGGGAGCCGGGTAGCGGCGCGTTCAGTCGGCGGCCGGAAGCGCGACAACGAATTGCGCACCCGGCCCATCAGCCCGGTTGCCGCCGCTGACACGACCACCCATGGCCTCCACCAGCGTGGAGACGACATGGAGCCCCAGCCCGTTGCCCCCTGAACTGCGGTCCTTGGCGAACGCGGTGAACAACTCCACGCCGTCGGGGATGGGGGCGCCGTCGTTGCGCACCACGATCTCCACGGTGCGGCCCGGAAGCGAGCGCGTGAGGACCTCCACAGAGCCGCCTTCTCCTGCGTGGTGGACCGAGTTCTCCACCAAGTGCCGCACGATGGTGTCGAGGCCCTCGGCCGAGGCGGTCGCCACCACCCCAGACCTGGGCGACACCTCCAGGCGGCGGCCCTCCGCCAGGCCCCGGTAGTCGGCAGCCACTGCGGCGGCGACGATGGCCACGTCCACCGGGCCCACTTCCATGACATCGGCCTGGGCGAGGAAGGCCGATTCGTTCATCAGTCCCTTGACGTGGGTCACCAGAGACGTGGCGTTGCGGCGGATCGCCCCGATCGCCTCGTCGCGGACAGTCGGCGGCAGGTCGTCGAACGTCTTCTCGAGGATGCCGGACCACCCCTCCACCACGGACAGATGAGTGCGCAGGGTGTGTTCCACCCGGGCCAGGTAGTCGGCATGGCGTGCGGTGCGGCGCACGCGGGCCTCTGCCGCCCGGTGGGCTCCCGTGATGTCGACGGCGCTGCCGCGTACACGCAGGCTGCCATCCCGTGGGTCGGTCGCCGTGGCGACCCGCCCGCGGAGACGCTTCAGTTCACCGTCGGCGCAGCGGAGGTCGAACTCCACGTCCGCCTCCACGCCGCCGGCGAGCGCGGATTCGATAGCCGTGATCACCCGTTGCCGTTGCCCCTCGACGATCGGGTCAGTCAGTTCCTCCATCGTGGTGGTTTCGCCCGTGACCGGCAGCCGGTAGATGCGACGCAGTTCGTCGGACCATTCGAAGCGGCCGATCCGAGGGTGGTAGGTCCAACTGCCGGCGTTGGCGAGCCGCTGGGCCTCGGCCAGCTCCTGGCGGCTGTATTCGAGGTTGTCCAGGACAGTTTGCTGGCGCGTGACGTCACGGAGAATCACGGTGACGTGGCGGGCGTCCCCTCGGCTCCACACCGCCATGGAGTATTCGCCTGGGAACGTCGTGCCGTCGCGGTGAAGCAGGCGCACCCGGTGGGTGCGGGACGCCGCCTCTCGCAGTTCCCTGCCGTCGACGTCCCCGAGCCAGCGCTCGACGATGGCCCAATACATCTCCGGCATGAACAGCCGGTAGCTCTGGCCGAGCGCCTCGTGCTCGCCATAGCCGAACATGTCCACGGCGGCCCCGTTCCAGGCAATGACGGTTCCGAAGCGGTCGACGGTGGCGAAGGCGTCAGTGACAGACTCTTTGATCGCCTCGAACATCGCGCGTTCGTCACGCAGGTGGGCACGAACCGCCACCTCGGCATCGATGTCGCGGCAGGACACCGCCCACAGTGCCTGCCCCGAGGCCTGCGAACCGGCCAGGTTGAAACGCACATCCATCCAGCGGTAGCTGCCATCGGCGCATCGGACGCGGGCTTCCGTGCGTTGCGGACCCGCCGCGCGCGGGGCTCTCGCCGACCACACCATGGCTGCGTCGTCGGGGTGCATCAGATCTTCCGGACTCGACCCGAGCAGCTGCTCCGCCCGCCAGCCCAGGATCGCTTCGACCGAGGGCGAGACCCATTCCAACGCCGATTCCGTGGTGCACAGCACCACGTCGGAGGCATTCTCGGCGAGCAGCCGGTAGCGTTCCCTGGCTTCGTCCGCGGCGACAGAGGCGAGGTGCCGTGCGGTGACATCCGCCCAGCTGATGCTGACAAGGTCGCCCGAGGCCCTGGTGGCACGCACGTCGAAGTAGGCGACGCTGCCCAGCATCTCGCTGGCGTATTCCTGCTCCACCAACACGGTTGGCTCGCCGGTCCGGGAGGTCGTGACGAGATGCCCGAAGATGCCGGCGTCCCGGAGACCGGGGAGAATCTCGAGCAGGCCGACGCCGAGCACCTCCTCGCGCGTCACCCCCCACGCGTCGAGAGCTGTCTGGTTGACCAGGAGCACTACGAAGTCGGCGATGCTGTCGTCTGCGTCGCGCACGGGTTCGACGAGCACATGCAGGTCGATGAGCCCGTCGAGGGCGGCGGTGAGGAGGCTCTCGGTGGTGCTCACCTTCCGCTACTCCCCGTCCGGATGCTGGCTGCGGGCAGCCAGGGCCGAGGACAAGGCCGCGGACAGGGTCATGGGGTCGAACGGTTTCGCGATCCTGACGGCATACCCGGTTTCCGGAACTCTATTGGCCGATGGGCCGTCGGCCCACGCGCTCAGGAGCACCACCGGGCGCGGGGCGGCAGCCGCCCGCACGGTCTCGGACGTGCCGTCGCCCAACTGGCCGTCGGTCAGCACGATGTCGACGTCCCCGTCCGATTCCAGGACCGTCAAAGCGGCTGCAACTGAGTCCGCCGTCAGCACGCGCCAGGATTCGTCGAGCCCGAGGGCGAACGCGATCAATGATCGAACATCTGCGTCGTCCTCGACGACAAGGACCGTTGGCGACATCGCTTCTCCTCAGCTGGTCAGGCGGTAGCCCACCCCTCTGACCGCGTGGGCTACGCGTGGTCCGCCGGCGTCGATGATGCGCTGGCGCAGCCGGGACAGATGAACGTCGAGGTGGTGGTCGGTACCGTACCACTCTCCCCACACGCGCCCGACGAGCTGGTCGCGTGTCACCACGCGTCGAGGATCCTCCACCAGCGGCACCAGCAGGTCGAACTGGATACGCGTCAGATCCACGAGGGTGCCGCTGACCATGACGGTGCGTGCCACCAGGTCCAGGGCGATGCCGTTGGCGACCAGCTCGGTGGGGTCCGACGAGCGGGATGCGCCGTGGACGCGGCGCAGGATCGCCGCGATGCGTGCCAGCAGCAGCCGGTGGTTGACGGGCTTGGTGACGTAGTCGTCGGCACCTGACGAGAAACCGACGATCTGGTCGACGGCGTCGCTGTGCGTGGTGAGGAAAACCACCGGCACGTCGCTCTCCCGACGGATCCGGCGACATACCTCGAGGCCGTCGATGGAGTGCGGGCCGAGCGCGATGTCGAGCAGCACCAGATCCGGCGCCGAGGCGTGGAACCGCTCGAGGGCGCGGTCACCGTCCGACGCGGCAACAGTGCGGTAGCCGGAGTTGGTGAGACTCACCATCATGAGCTCCCGCAGATCCGGGTCGTCCTCAACGACGAGAATGAGCGGCTGGGTCACGAAGCCACCTCAGAGCTGAGCAGAGCTGCGATCCGGTGTGCCCGGCGGCTCAGTTCAGAGGCCTCGCCCGGTAAGTCGCCGAGGAGCTCCCGCACTGCTTCCCCGGCCATGGGTAGGCCGAACGAGTCCAGTTTGCCGGCGAGCCGGTGCAGCAGCGCCGGCAGTTCTGCAGCTTCCGCGGCGCGCAGCTCGCTGATCGCTGTGGTGGCGACGCGCTCACGACGCTCCGCGACGAATTGATCGATGTCGGCGGTCTCACCGCCACTGAACGACGCCCTCACGGTCGTTCCCCCTCTCCCCACCGCGATTATGGCAGTAGTGGGAGGCGATTGACACTCGGGCTACGGGTTAGCGGGGTCTCCTCCGGAGCGGGCGCTGCGGTCGGTGCGGCCGGGCAGGAGAAGGAGGAGGGACAGCGCGGCCAGCCCCAGTGCGAGGAGCACCTGCGAGGTGGCTGCGGGCAGCGTCGGCAACGGCAGGCCGTGGGTGGGGAGAGCCGCCACGAACACCGGAACGGTGGGCGAGGTCACGCGCAGCGTCCACGCATCGGGGGCAGGGTTGTTGTCGCCCTGCGTGGTGACGATGGGCCCGTCTCCGCCGTGCTCAACGGTGAGGATCCGGTGGATGAACAGGTTGCTGCTGCCCGGCTGCGGCAACACGACGATCTGACCCGCGGCCAGTTCGGCGGCCGGACGGTCCTGGACGATGACGTGGTCGCCAACAGAGAAGGTGGGCGCCATGCTGTTCGAGAGCACCCGGGTGAGGTGGTAGTTGCCCATGTTCGTGACGACAGCCAGCGCCACGCAGCAGAGGACCACTGCCGTGACCATGGCCCAGCCAACGACGGCTCGGAGCCGACGGCACCGGCCGGCACGGACGGCAGCAGGTTGGGCGGCTGCGTGATCGGTCATCCGTCGAGCGCCTTTCGGTCAGCTGTTGGTGGTGGTGGCGTCGCGAACCTGGCCTCGCGAGACGGCCACCTGCAGGGTGGACTGGAACTGGTTCGGGTTGGCCGAGTGCAGAACGCGGAGACTGATCCGCGCTCCTGCGGCCATGACAACCCTCGCGTCGAGGATCCCTCCCGCGCTCATCCCGAGGTGCACCACCTCACCTGAGCAGGTGGCGGTGGCCGGGTTCCAGTCCGCGCCTACGCAGGCGTCGAAGGTGAGCTGTGGGCTCGGGTTGTTTCCGCCGGACAGCGCCACCGAGTCGAGCAGCAGGCTCGCTCCGGACACCTCGACGGTGCCGACGTTGACGAGGTCGACGAACGAGTAGCGGAAGCCTTTGAGATTGGTCCAGATGAGGATCAGGGGGGAGCCCGTGGGCGCAGCGCCCTGCCCCACCGCCGCTACGCCCCAAGCCGCAGCGGTGGTGGTCGCCCCCACCCGGGCCTCCGCGCGGCTGGACGCGGAGGCTGCGGGCAGGACGGTGACGAGGATGGCCAGGACGAGCGTGGCCGCAGCCAGACTGCGCCTCATGGCTTACTCCTCATCCTCTTCCGGTGAGTGGTCAGCGGTGGGTGGTGCCAGCGGTGGCCTGGGTCTCGCTGAAGGTGTAGGTCAGTGCCACCTCGCCGCCCTGGACGGTGCCCGCGGGCAGCTGCCCGTTGACCGTGGTCTCGCTCTGTTCCGGCAGGGTGACTCCCACCTGGAGGTGCGCGACGCCTCCCACTGCCAGCCGGGTGGTCCCCACGAAGGAGTTGGCCGCGGCCAGAGCGGACAGCGGCGCGGCGGCCACCTCGGTCTTCGTCATCCCGGCGCAGGTACCGTCGGTGACGTCCCAGGCGACCGAGCACGACGTGATGGACACGCGCACGGCCTTGCTCGTGACGCCGTCCGTGATCAGCGAAGGCGTGCCCGTGGCAGAGACCCCGAGGCTCAGGCCCGTGGACGCGAGCGACCCGTCGTTGGTCAGGTCGACGTAGCGGTTGGCCACGTCGCCGGGGGCCAGGTTCTCGATGTTGGCGGCGAAGCCGACCGAATCCGCACCGGCGCCCAGCCTCAGGCTGAGGGTGCCCGACGCGGCTTCCTGGGGCTTGACGTTTTCGGCAGTGGCGTTCAGGGTGGCGTAGATACCGTTGGCGCCGACGGCGAGCGCGGAGGCGCCGATCAGGACGGCGGCGGTGATCCGGAGGGAGGTCTTGAGCTTCTTGCGTTCCATGGTGGTCTCCTCGAGCTGGTGATGCGAAAGCTGTCTGCCCGAAGTGGCGGGCACATGGATAGCTAACGGCTCGAAGATTGCTGTGATGCCTACCGCGTCTTGCGGCGCAGGCTCAGATTCCTCACGTTTTCGTGAGGTGGGACTCATCCCTGCGGGTGCGCAGGGCCCCGGTAGTCCGTGACCAGCTCGTGCACCCCGTCGAGTACCTCGACGGGACGGAAGGGCCGGATCTTCAGGCTCTCCCGGGTCTCGATTCCCGTCAGCACCAGCACCGTGTGCAGCCCGGCTTCCATGCCGGCGACGATGTCGGTGTCCATCCGGTCGCCGATCATGCCCGTCTCCTCCGAGTGGGCGCCGATCTTGTTCAGCGCCGACCGGAACATCATGGGATTCGGCTTGCCGACGACATAAGGTTTCAGGCCGGTGGCTTCGGTCATCAGCGCCGCGATGGCGCCGGTGGCCGGAATGATGCCATCCGGGCTCGGACCCGTGGCGTCCGGATTGGTGACGACGAACCGGGCACCTGCCGCGATCAGCCGGATGGCGGTGGTCACCTGCTCGAAGGAGTAGGTGCGCGTCTCCCCCACGATCACGAAATCCGGGTTTCGGTCCGTCATGATGAAGCCGCGCTCGTGCAGAGCTGTGATGATGCCCGCTTCGCCGATGACGTAGGCGGAGCCACCGGGCTTCTGCTGGGACACGAAATCAGCTGTCGCCAGCGCGGACGTCCACAGTCGCTCCTCGGGAACGTCCAGGCCGGAGGCACGGAGGCGGGCCGCGAGGTCGCGGGGCGTGAAGATCGAGTTGTTGGTGAGGACGAGGAATTCGGTGCCGTCGGCCTTCCACTGCTCGATGAGTTCGACGGCTCCGGGCAGCGCGACGTTCTCGTGCACCAGCACGCCGTCCATGTCCGTCAGCCAGCTCTTGATGTCTTTACGCTCTCGCATATCTGAACCCTAGCGAAGCGCGACGACCGGCCGCGTGGATCATGGTCAGCGCAGTTTCCCAGGCATGAAAACTATTGACATGACTCACGCCTCAGATGAGGCTGGCCCTTATGCGACCGGCCACGTCGGCCGGCTCTGCGTCCGAAGGGGATCTCATGAAGTTCCGCAGCGTCGCTCTAGCCTCTGCCACCCTCCTCGCGCTCGTGCCGGCGGGCATGTCCCAGGCAGCACCGCCCGACCCAGGCCCCACCGTCCTGCAGGACGGGCTCATCACTCCACTCCACCTCGCCGTGGGCCCGGGCGGCACTGTGGCCATCTCACAGTCGTTCGCCGGGATGCTGACAACTGTCAGCAAGGGCGAGTCCACCACCGTGTACTCCTCCCCCGGATGGGAGGTGGGCGGTGCGGACTATCGCGGCAGCACCTTGTACTTCCTGGAGAGCGTGGGCGCAGGCCCATTCGACCCGAGCCCCATGGTGGGCACCCTGAAGGCCATCGATGCGGCGGGCAATGTGACCACCATCACGGACCAGATCGCGCAGTATGAGATAGACAACAACCTCGATGCGGACGTTCAATACGGCTTGTCCCCTGCCGACGCGGTGGCCAATCCCGACTGTGTCGCCGAGCTGGGAGTGGTTGGATTCCCCGCCAGTTACACCGGCGCTGACGTCGAAGTGGACTCCCACGCCTACTCGCTCGCAGTGCGCGGCAACACCGCCTACGTGGCCGACGCCGGCGCGAATGCCGTCCTGGACATCAACCTGAAGACCGGCAGCATCAGCACCGTGGCAGTCCTTCCCCCACAGCCCGCGGAGATCACGGCCGAAGCGGCGGAGATGCTGGGAGTGCCGTCCTGCGCCGGCCTCGAGTACGCCTTCGAAGCGGTGCCGACTGATCTTGAGTTCGGGCCCGACGGCATGCTGTACGTCGGCCTGCTTCCCGGTGGACCTGAAGACCCGAGCCTGGGCGCCCGCGGTTCGGTGCATCGCATTGACGTCGCCAGTGGCCACCACGAGCTCTACGTCGACGGCCTCATGACCCCCACAGGTCTGGCTTTCGACGGCGACGGCAACCTGTACATCGCGTCCCTGTTCGGCGAGGGCATCTACAAGGTCGATGCCGATACCCGGGCTGTGAGCCTCTACGAGGCGCTCCCGATGGCGGTTGACGTCGAAGTCAAGGGCTCGACGCTCTACGCCACCACCAAGGCCCTCTTCGATCCGCCGCAGGGCGAACTGATTTCGATGCGGTTGCGTTGATCAGCGGTTGCGTGGATCGCCGTCATCGTCGACGCAAGGAGAGGCCGGTTCCCACAGGGAGCCGGCCTCTCGGCCGGACGGTGACTCGTGCTGGCGCGGTGCCGCTTGGCGCAGAACCATTCCCGCCGTCCGCGTGCCAGATCGTCGCGCTGCGTTCGAGGAGTTCATCCAGGCTGTAGTTGGTTCCATCTGCCTCGGGTGGGCAGGGTGATGCCTTGGCGGAGGCCACGAGTTCGCGCAGCAGGTGTCTTCGGTGTTGCCTGGGCCTGCGGGCCGGGTCCACATGTCTCGGTGGGGTGAACCACGCCCTCCCGGTGACCGGATCCAGGTGGACCTGCCACTGCGACTCGGCTGACTGTTGCGGATCTGGCTCCACCAGCCGGTGGTGGTGCGGACACAACAGCACCGCGTTGTTGATCGATGACTCTCCGCCAGCCCACCACGGGACGATGTGGTGCGCCTCACACGAGGCCGGTGTGGCGGTGCAGTGGGGGAACGCGCAGCCCCCGTCACGGAGAACCAGGGCGGCGCGGATGGCGGGGGTGAACAACCGATGCTCGCGGCCGACGTCCAATGGCTGGGATTCGCTGCCGAGCACCATAGGGATCACGCCCGCGTCGCACGCCATCCTGCGGGCCTCGCCAGCCGTGATGCTGTCGACGTCCAGGCCGGGTAATCCCACCGCCCCTAGACCCGAGGCCAGCGTGTCGAGTTTCATGGTGATGTGGACCCGAGGCCGGTCCCCGCCATGGGCCGGAAGCTCGCCGGACGCGCCCGCGGCCTGGACGAGCAGCACCAGCGCGTCGGCGCGGCGAACGTCCGGCCCCGGCGTCTCGCCCGCGTCCGCGTAGGAGGAGGCCGACGGCAGCAACGCCTCCAGTTGCGCGGCCAGCAAGGCGGCATCTGCCACCGGTAGCAGGCCGGTGATCCGGATCGAGCCGTGATGGTCCGGCGAAAGGCGCAGGAACCTGCCTCGCCGCGCGGCCCGCTCCTCGGCCGCCAGACGCTTCGCCTCGTCGGCGTCGGCAAGGTCAGGATCAATCACCTCGACCAGCCGCGACGCCACCTCGCGCAACTCGGCCGGGCCCAGGGTGTCCACGTGTTCAAGCACCGACTTCTGGCACTCCACCAGATCTGCCTGCGTCAACCGGCCGGGTAGCTTCCGGAGCCCGGAGACGATCGCCTCGGCCTGCGCCAAGGAGATCTCCCCGTCGTTCAAGGCTCCGGCGATCAGCGGGAACCGCTCCCCGAGATCCAGCGCCAGTTTCAGCGACGCGGTGGCCTGCGCCGTGGTGGTGCGCACCGACTGCTTCACCCCATCCACCGTCGCGTCGTCGGCGGCGAGCCGGGCCTCATGGAGCAGGTGCAGTTCCAGGCCGGCCAACTGCGCCTTCGCCTGTGCCACCTGATCAACCAGGCTCAACCGCCTGGTTGAAGACACCAGGGGGTCAGCACTCAGGGCGGCAGCGGCGTGCCAGAGCGCGGCGATGCCCTGCTGCACCAGATCCCCCACGTCGCTCATGTGAGCTATTATAAACGAGCATAGAGTCAATATCGGAGCGTTCGGTCAGGATCTCTGCGCCCTATCCACGCCGGTCCGGCCGCCGCCGAACCGCCGGGCCGCACGTCCACAGCCGTGAGCCATTGCTCCCGGCATGCCGGGATGCCTACGATGCGCGCATGAGCGCCATGGCGGAGTCCTTCAACAGGTCGAGGTTCGGCAGGTGGGTCAACAGCCCCAGCGGCCGCGTTTTCAGGGTGGTCGCCGGCGCTGCTTTCCTGGCCGCCGGCCTCGCGGGCCGCGGAAGTGCGCTCGGCCTGGCATCGATCGCCTGGAGCGCCCTCCCTCTCACCGCCGGGCTCTTCGACATCTGCTTCATCAGCGCCGCCGCCGGTGGGCCGCTGCGCGGCGGTCAGTGCCGTGCAGCCTCGTCGGCCCCCACATAGGCGTTGTCGGGCGCCTGATTCATCCGGCACCGGCGCAGCAGCCGCGTTCGTCCTGGTCCGCTGTCTCACCACCCACTGGTTCCAGGAAGTCCCTTGAACGGCCCGCTCACCGTCGAGGTGATCCACCCCCCGTAGAACCCACCGGGTTGCGGGGTGACCCTCTCGCCGTCGACGAGGCACGCGTCCATCGGCCCGGCGTATAGCGCCACGTGATCCAGGAGTGGGGCGAAGGGCTCGGCTGGCGACGGGTAGAACCATGCCGCCGCCGGCGCGACACTGCCACCACCATGCACGTCCAGGTAGCGTGCCGATCCCTTCCACTCGCAGAAGGACCCGCCGGGCGCGGCCCGCAACGCACCCTTCGCAAAACTCGCTTGTGGCAGGTAATAGGTGGGCGGATGGCTAGTCTCCAGCACCTGCCAGGATTCCGATGTCCGGCAGATCACCTCGCCGCCCAGGACGACCTGGATGGGCAGAGCGCACCGGCGAAGGACAGGCGGGCGCGGATAATCCCACACGGATTCCTGTCCGGGTCTGGGCTGGTCACGTCGGGG
Source organism: Tessaracoccus sp. ZS01 (assembly GCF_022342445.1). Taxonomy (NCBI): domain Bacteria; kingdom Bacillati; phylum Actinomycetota; class Actinomycetes; order Propionibacteriales; family Propionibacteriaceae; genus Tessaracoccus; species Tessaracoccus sp. ZS01. Next base: position 238,109 of record NZ_PQFE01000002.1, read on the forward strand.
CTGCCCCATGGGTCGACGATAGCCTCCGTCACCCCCGCAAGAGCGGTGCGGATCGAGAAATTGCGTGGATCGCCCCAGAGGGAGAGGCTGGAGCTAAATTGTCAGAATGAGGTCACGCGAGATCACGGCATCGGAACAGGGCAGACTCCGTACCCTGAACCTGGGGGCTGCGGGGCTCCATCTGGCTCAGGCGATAGCAGTGCTGATTCTGGCCACGGACTTCGCGCTGCCGATCACCGCCTCCTACCTGGCGGGGCCGCCCGGAACGCCGCCCGGCCCCGCGACGGTGCTGGCGGATCTACCCACGGGCCTCGCAGTCGCCGGCTTCCTGTTCCTCTCTTTCCTGGCGCATCTCATCGTCGGCACCGTGTGGTTCCGACGCTATGTCAGGGATCTGTCCCGCCAGATCAATCGCGCCCGCTGGGTGGAGTACTCCTTCTCGTCCACCCTCATGATCGTCGTCATCTCACAGTTGGTGGGGATCACTGATGTCTCCGCGCTCATCGGGATCGCCGGGGCGAACGTGTCAATGATCTTGTTCGGATGGCTGCAGGAAAAGTACGAAGTTGCGGGCACCGGGGGCTTCCTGCCCTTCATCTTCGGCTGCATAGCCGGGATAGTCCCCTGGCTGGCGATCCTGCTCTACACCATCGCCCCGGGGTCCAACGCGGAGCCGCCCGGCTTCGTCTACGCCATCGTCGTGTCGCTCTTCCTGTTCTTCAACGTGTTCGGCCTCAACCAGTGGCTGCAGTACCGCGCCAAGGGTCGATGGGCCGACTACCTGTTCGGGGAGCGCAGCTACATCATCCTCAGCCTGGTGGCGAAGTCGCTGCTTGCCTGGCAGGTCTTCGGCGGCACTCTCGCGGGGTGAGCCGGACCTCTCACGGGGAGCACTGAGCCAAGAGGCGGCCGCCGCGCGCCCCGTGACAGCTTCCGCTGAGTCCTCTTCGCCATCTGCTACGTCAGCGCCGCAGTCGACGGGCCGCTGCGCGGCGGCCAGTGCCGCGCAGCCTCGGCTCCTGCCCCGTAGGGGATGCTCACCGACCGACCCTGGAGATGCCGAGACCCCTGAAGCCTGGCAGCTTCAGAGGTCTCGACCCGACCGGGTCCCTCGCAAGCTCGGAGGCGGTCGGCTCAACCAGCGGCGGGATCACCCGACGACGGTCAGCGCTTCTCTGGGCCTCCGAACATCACAATGTTGTTGAACACCCACTGGTTCGACTGGCTGAACGCGTAACCACCGCCGGGTTTGGCAGTCGCCGCATACACGGTCGTCATCGTGTACGAGCGACACGCGCCCCGACCGGTCGCGGCGGTGTCGCACTCCGTGCGCCACTGACGACCGGCCGACGAGAACTGACCGTTCTGAGTCGAGCCGAGGTCACCCAGCGGGTTACCCTTCCACGCCTCACGGGTCATGTACGGCAGGTACGTCAAGTTGTTGAAGGCCCAACCCGACTCACGGACGAACTCACCGTTCTCGATCTGAACCACCGTGGCCCAGATCTCAGTGCGGCACCGCTGCGTCTGCGAGTACGACTCACACGACGTCATCCACTGACGACCGTTGATGTTGTGCGTGCCGGCCTTGGTGTACGGCGCCTGCGGCACGAACTTGTCGACGCGGGGAGATGTCGGAGTGGCCGGTGGCGTCGTCGGCTTGGCGGACGGCGACTTCGAGGCCGACGGCGACACCGACGGGCTCGGCGACACCGACGGGCTCGGCGACACCGACGGGCTCGGCGACACCGACGGCGACTCGCTCGGCGTCGGCGACTCGCTCGGCGTCGGCGACTCGCTCGGCGTCGGCGAGGCCGCGGGTCCGACGAAGGCCATGTCGAAGATCCGCAGCGCCGGTGCGTTGGGCAGGAGCACGGACTCGACCGTCTTGGAGGGATCGATGTCGAACGTGCTGAGGTAGATCCCGTAGCGGTACTCCGTGTTGGCCAGGCCGTCTGGCGTGTTGCGTCCGTTCATCGCGAATGCGACCACTTCGTCGAAGGCCGGTGTGGCCGAGAACCAGTTGCCGAAGCCCACCATGCCGGTGGAGCTCGTGCCGTCGGAGTAGTTCACCGTGAACTCCCCGGACACACCCGAGGCACCCAGCCCGCTGCCCAGCACTGCGATCGTGGTGCCGCTGCCCTCGAGGGAGATGGCCTGCCCCCGGCTGGAGACGTTGTCCGGCTGGCCCGGTTCGACGTCGGGCCACGTGAAGGTGGCGCCGCCGACCTCCAGCGCGGCTCCCGGGGTGACCCCGAGCTCTGCCAGCAGTTCGCGGGAGAAGGAGTTTCCTTCGCCGTCGTAGTCGCCGAGTTCGACGGTGTCGAGGGTGGTGGTTCCCACGTTGTTGCGGGCCTCCTCGAGAGTCAGGACCACCAGTTCACCCGAAGGCTGCTGGCGGGTGGCCGTGGACGTCTCGCGGACGCCAGGACTGGTCTCGTAGTTGGCGCTGGCCCTGAACGTGCGGGTGGTGGCGCTGGGCGGGTCGTTGGGGGCGTGGATCTCGGTGGTGAGGACGATCGACTCGTCGGCCGCCAGTTCAGCCTCGACGTGGTGCACCCTCGGGTACAGCGTCCAGTTGATGGGCCCGGTCACCTCGACGGCGATGTCGCTGACGGCCTTGCCGCTGGTATTGGTGAGGGTGACGGCGATGTCGGAGATCACGGGCCCGTCGAGGTTCACGGGTGCGATCGACACTTCGACCGCCAGAACCTCCCCCTGGGCCAGCGAGGGACTGACGACGAACACCCCGAACAGTGCGAGCACCACGGCGGTGACCATGGCGGTGGCCGCCTTGGTTCTGCGCGACGCGGTTCGGAGGGAAGAGATCATTGTCTGCATCGGTCAGGCCCCCGGCATGGTTCCGGGCTGGGAGTCGAGCCCCAGACGCGGGAACTTCCAGTCACCGCGCGTGAAGTCGGGGACGTCCACCGGCTGTCCGCCGAGCGCAAGTGAGGCGGCGCTCAGCGGCACCGGTGAACACCAGGCCGCCGAGTCGTAGACGTCGATGTCGGGGATCCCGCCCGTGCGCATGAGCTGGATGGTGCGCCACTGCATGAGTCCGTCCATGCCCCCGTGGCCGCCCTGGCCGCCGACCTCGGTCCACAGCCAGTGGTCGTACTCGCTGCGGTAGGAGCCGAAATCGCGCCAGCCGTGGTCGGTGTGGTCAGGCTCCATGTAGATCCGGGCGCCGGAGCCACCACCGACGTAGTCCTCCATGAGGCCGCGCGTGCCGGCCAGGCTGTTGATCCGGCTGTACGGACGCGGCGTGGAGACGTCGTGCTCGGCGCGCACGATGCGGCCCATGTCGGTGGTCATCATGCAGGTGATGAGGTCGCCGTTGACGTAGGTCTCGTTCCAGGAGCGATGGTTGCGCGAGACGTAGCGTTCCCGGTAGTCAGCGAGGCCCTTCGCCGGGGTCGCCGTCGCCGACAGCGTCGTGAAACGATCCCCGCGGTTGATGTCCATCGCCGCTGCGATCGGCGCCAGGCCGTGCATCGGGTAGAAGCTGGCGTTGAGCCGGGTGTGCCACAGGCGGCGCCAGTCGTCCGTGTAGTACCCGTCGGCGAACAGCAGGCTCCGCAGGTCGTGGAGGTAACCCCCGTGGCCGTTGTGGACATCGCCGAAGACCCCCTCGTGGGCCATCTTCAGCATCGCCAGCTCGTTGCGGCCGTAGCTGCAGTTCTCCGCCAGCATGAGGTGCTTGCGGGTCTGTTCCGACGTGTCGACCAGGCTCCACAACTCGTCGAGCTCCATGGCGACGGGCAGCTCCACCATCGCATGCGCGCCCGCCAACAGAGCGTCTCGCCCCTGTGCGTAGTGGAATTCCCACGGACTGGCGACGTAGACCAGGTCCAGGTCCATCTCGGCGTACATCTTCTGATAGGAATCCGCCGACCCGCCGTAGGTGGCGGGTCTGGTCCCCGTCTCTGCCTGCAGCGTGTCTGCGGTGCGCTGGGCGCGATCGTCACGGATGTCGCACACCGCAACCACCTGTGCGCCGGGCTGCCGTGCCCATCCGGAGGCCATGCTGTGGCCCCGGTTGCCGAGTCCCACCAGGCCGATCCGGACGGTGCCGAGTTGTTCGAATGGAACCTCCACCATCGATTCCTGGCCGATCGGGCGGGGGCCCCCGACGTTGCTGGGGGCGGCACTGTCCTGCGCGCCCAGATTGGCGTGGGCTGCTACGCCGGCGCCAGCGGCGGCCAGTATCCCCGCGCCGACTCCTCCGGCCAGGAAGCCGCGTCTTGACGCCTTGAATGGATTGGTCACGTCAGGTCTCCTCCTTGATCCTGAGCAGCGGGAAGCCACCCGCTGCGGCAACGACAACCTTGTCGCTCAACAGTCACGACTCCTTCGAGTCGTTCGGTGAACTTAGGCAGGGCAGCGGGTCACCGTGCCGGAAACGGGACTCCTCCAGCGTCATCGCTCAAACTTGTTGCGCGATCAACCACGTGCTCATGTGGAGAAGCCGCGCCTGCGCGGCCAGCATCGGCGGCCGTCCCCGTGGGGAACACTGGAACCATGTCGATCCACAGTGACCATCCGTTCCTGCCACCGCGAGACCGGCGCGACCCGGTTCGCAGGCTCCGCGGCCTGATGCCCTCCCCGGTCACGATCTGGACCAGCGCCGAAGGCACCACCCGCGACGGATGGACCATCTCGTCCGTGCTGGTGGCCGACGGAGAACCCGCTGAACTGGTGGCGCTCGTGGACGAGGACAGCGACTGGTGGGATCTGTTCCGAAGGACTGAGTTGGCCACCGTCAACGTGCTGCGCCAGGGGCAGGGCTGGCTCTCCGACGTGTTCGCCCGGGTGGCGCCGTCACCTGGCGGGCCCTTCCGCACCGGAGAGTGGAGCGACGACGCCCACGGCCCCCGCCTGGTCCACGCTGCGGCCTGGGCCGGTGTACGACTCGTCGACGCGGATCCGGGGCATGCCGGGTGGGGGCTGCTCGTGCGGGCCGTGGTGGAATCCCTCGAGCTACCTGAGTCCGAGATGGAGGCCCTCGAGCATCGCCGGGGCCGCTACCTGTGAGGACGCTCGGACCCGCCCCGTTGGAGCCAGAGGGGGCCTTGCCTTGTCAAGTGCTTTTTCAGCTCCCCGGGCAGGAGTCGAACCTGCTTCGCTAATCCTGATTCAAAGTCAGGCGGGCCCTACCGAAAGACCAACCGGGGATCAACCTCATCTGAGGCTCCCGAGAGTCTATCAAGCCGACAGCCCGGTTATCCACAGGAGCCAAAGCCATCGAAAATCGGCTGGCGCACCGGCCACAGTGGAGGGGAGACTTGTTCCTGCCACGAAGGAGAACCAGATGGACAAGGTGCGTTGCTTCGGCGCCGATGACCCGTTGTATCAGGCCTACCACGACGACGAGTGGGGCCGCCCCCTCGACCATTCCGACGACGAACGCGAGCTGCTCGAACGGGTCTGCCTCGAAGGTTTCCAGGCCGGTCTGAGCTGGCTGACCGTCCTGCGCAAACGGGACACCTTCCGTGAGGCGTTCGCGGGCTTCGATCCCGCCATCGTCGCTCAATTCACTGAGGACGACGTGGAGGAGCTCATGGCCAACCCGGGCATCATCCGTAACCGTCTGAAGATCCTCGCCACCATCGCCAACGCCCGGGCGCTCAACAAGATGCACGAGGACGGCGAACGCCTGGCGGACCTGATCGCGGAGTACGCGCCGGGGCCGCGGGAGCAGGCACCCCTGACGGGGTTCGACGTGCCGGCCAGCACCGACGAGTCGGTGGCGCTGAGCAAGGAATTGCGCCGGCGCGGATTCCGCTTCGTCGGCCCCACCACGATGTACGCACTCATGCAGGCGATCGGGCACGTGGATGACCACATCAAGGGGTGCTGGCTCGCCCGGGCCTGATCCATCCCGCGTCCCCGGCGGCCGCTCGGACGCAGCGCGTTGTCGCCCGCAGAGATCGGATGGTTGGCGCCCGTCTGAGCGATGGGCCAGACTGGAGGGGTGACCACTCCCGCTGCGCCCAACCGTGCCCGCCGCTCGCGGACGCGCATGACGGCGGTCCAACGCAGGGAGCAGCTCATCGAGATCTCCCGCGAACTGTTCGCCGAGCGCGGCTACGAGGGAACCGCGGTCGAGGAGATCGCGGCCAGGGCCGGTGTGTCCAAGCCGGTGGTCTACGAACACTTCGGCGGGAAAGAGGGCGCCTACGCCGTCGTGGTGGACCGCGAGACCCAGACGCTCCACAACGCCATCCGCAACGCCCTCACCACCCCCGGCGCAAGGTCACGCGAGTTGCTCGAGCGAGGCGCGATGGCACTGCTGGACTACATCGAGAACCGGCCCGACGGTTTCCGCATCCTGTCGCGCGACCCGTCGTCGGTCCACACCGCCGGCCAGACCGGCGGCTCGTTCGCGTCGATCCTCAGCGACATCGCGGTGCAGGTGGAAGACATCCTCGCGTCGGAGTTCAGCCGCACCGGTCACGACCCCCAGTTCGCCGGCCTCTACGCGCAGGCCCTTGTCGGGCTGGTGGCACAGACGGGTCAACAGTGGCTGGACAGCCGTGAGCCGTCCCGCGAGATCGTGGCCCGGCACCTGATCAACCTGGCCTGGAACGGGATGGCGCACCTCAAGCCGGACCCGAAGCTGATCATGGAGACCATCGACAAGCGACGCGACAAGATTGCCGTGGAGGACGGGCCTCAGGAAGAACCCAGGAGCAGGCGCCGCAAGTAGTTGGCCAGCCGGTCCTGATCGGCCTGGTTCCAGTGCTCCAGCAGATCCGCCTCGAGTTCGATCAGCGTGGCCATCGCCGCGTCCACCAGCGTCAGCCCGTAGTCCGTCAGCGACACCAGCACGCCCCGGCCGTCGTGGGGATCAGGTTCGCGGGTCACCGCTCCCCTGCTCACCAGCCGGTCCACGCGGTTGGTCATCGTGCCCGACGTGACGTGGGTCTCCTTGAGGAGTTGCCCCGGCGTCATCTGGTAGGGGCTGCCGACGCGGCGGAGCGCCGCGAGCACGTCGAACTCCCAGCCCTCGATCTCGTGGCGGGCGAACGCCGCCTTGCGCTGGACCGCCAAGGTGCCGGCGAGGCGGTCGATCCGGGACCACACCTGCAGCGGCGCGAGTTTCAGATCCGGGCGCACCCGTTCCCAGGCTGCGACGACGCCGTCGACCTCGTCACTCACGGCATCACCTGCGCTCCGGAAACCGGGCCGTAGGCACGCCGGACGGCGCGGACACCGCTGAACACGGCCAACGCCTCGGCGATCTCATGGCTGTGGGCCTCCGACCCTGCCAGGAAGGCGCACGTGGGGCCCGAACCGCTGACGATGGCGCCAAGCGCGCCGGCATCGCGGCCCAACCGCAGCGTGTGGGCCAAGGTGGGCTGCAGCGCGATGGCAGCCTCCTCCAGGTCATTGGACAGCGCGGCCCCCACCGCGGGGAGGTCTCCCGCGCGGAGCGCTTCCACCAGGTCGTGCGGGATGTCTGTTGCGTTGGGTGTGCTGACCCGGTCGAACTCCCTGAACACCGCGGGGGTCGACAGGCCGGTGTGCGACAACGCGAACGTCCAGTGGTAGGTGCCCTCGGTCATCAGCGGGGCCAGCTGTTCGCCCCGGCCGGTGCCGATCGCGGTGCCTCCCAGCAGCAGGAACGGTACGTCGGAACCCAGTTCCGCGGCCAACGGGTGGAGCTCCTCGCGGGAGAGCCCCAACCCCCACAACGCGGAACACGCCATGAGCACCGCGGCGGCGTCTGCTGACCCGCCGGCCATGCCCCCGGCGACAGGGATGCGCTTGCGGATGGTCAACGAGACACCCACGTCGTCACGCCCGGCGTGCCGGGCAAGCAACTTTGCGGCCCGGATGGCGAGGTTGGTGTCGTCCACGGGCAGAAATGCGGCGCCTTCACCGTGGAAGGCGAGGCTGAACTGGCCGGCTCGGGCTTCTTCAGCGGCGACCTCGTCGCCCAGCGACACGGCCTGAAAAACGGTTGCCAACTGGTGATAGCCCTGGGCGTCGGTCCCACCGACCCTCAGAGCGAGATTCACCTTCGCAGGTACGCGCACCCGCACCGTGTTACTCACGGCATGAACCTACCCCAGAAGTCGCTCGGCGATGCGCGCAAATGCCTCGATGTCAAGCATTTCCCCGCGCAGTTGCGGGTCGAGCCCGGCCGCCTCGATCGCCGCGGACGCCGCCGACGACGACCCGGCCATCCCGGAGAGCGCGGCCCGCAACATCTTGCGACGCTGGGCGAAGGCCGCGTCGACCACCTCGAACACCTGCGCGCGGGTCGCCGTCGTCTCCGGTGCGGGGCGGCGCCTGATCCGCACCAGCCCCGAGTCGACATTGGGCACCGGCCAGAAGACCTTCGGCGGCACCGTGCCCACCCGCGCCGTCTCGGCGTACCAGGCGGCCTTGGCGCTGGGTACGCCGTACACCTTGGAGCCGGGTGGCGCCACCAATCGGTCCGCCACCTCCAACTGCACCATGACCAGGCCACGCGTCCAGTCCGGGAACAACTCGAACATCCGCAGCAACACGGGCACCGACACGTTGTAGGGCAGGTTCGCCACCAGCGCGGTGGGCGCAAGCGGCAACTGCTCCACCTGGAGGGCGTCGGCCTCGACGACATGCAGCCGCCCGGCCGCGTCACCGCCCATCCGCTCGCGAACAGTCTGCTCCAGCCGCCGCGCGAGCCGCTGCTCGATCTCCACGGCGACGACGGTGGCGCCGCGCTCCAGGAGGCCCAAAGTCAGCGAACCCAGGCCGGGCCCGATCTCGAGCACCACGTCGTCGGCCCGCACGTCGGCGATGTCGACGATGCGGCGCACCGTGTTGGGGTCGATCACGAAGTTCTGGCCGCGCTGCTTGGTGGGGCGCAGGTCCAGTTCCGCGGCGATCTTGCGGACCGACGACGGGTCCAGCAGTCCGGTCTCAGGCATCTCCCCACCTCCCGCCGTATGCGGCGAACGTGTTGGCGGTCAACTGGTCACAGAACTCCGCGAGGTCCACCTCGAGCAGTTGGGCCAGGAACCGGACGGTGTGTGGCAGCAGGTAGGGCGCGTTGGCCTTGCCACGCTGCGGCTTGGGTGTGAGGTAGGGGGCGTCGGTCTCCACCAGGATCCGGTCGGCCGGCGTGGCGAGCGCGGCTTCGCGCAGCGACTCCGCCGAGCCGAACGTGACCACACCAGGGAACGACAGCCAGGCGCCCCTCTCGAGGCACCGGGCAGCGAAATCTGCGTCGCCGGAGAAGCAGTGCATCACGAACCGCTCCGGCACGCCCTCGTCGTCCAGCACCCGCAGGATGTCGTCGTGGGCGTCACGGTCGTGGATCATCAGCGTCTTGCCCAGGCGCTCGGCCCACTGGATGTGGCGCCGAAAGGCGACTTCCTGCGCCCGGCGACCCTCAGCCTCCCGCGTGCGGAAGTAGTCCAGCCCCGTCTCCCCCACGGCCACGACACCCGGATGCGCACACAACTCCTCGATGACCGCCAGGTCTTCGTCCAGCCGCGACTCCCCGTGCTTCAGGAAAGTGCGGGCAACGTCGTTGGGGTGCAGCGCCACCGCGGCGCGCACCTGCGGGTCTGCCTCCACCAGCGCGACGGCGGCCCGGGCACTCGGCACGTCGCAGCCGACCTCGATCACCCTCGTCACCCCCACCCCGGCGGCCAGGCGAAGGTTGTCGGCAACCTTCAGGCCTGAGTACTCCTCCGTCGAGGTGAGGTGCGTGTGGTTGTCGATCACCGCGCGCGGCAACGACTCCGGCAGCGGGGGCAGCCCCAGTTCGTCGATGACGCTCATCACTTCTCCTTGTCGGCCAGAGCGGCCGCGTACAAAGCCTTGCGGCTGGTGCCGGTGATCTTGGCGACATCGGCCACCGCCGCAGATAGTTTCGCACCACCGGCCATGGCCTGCCGAACCAGCGCCAGCGCATCGTCGGCCGAGGTCTCCTGCGGCTCGGCGCCACCGATGACGACGGTGACCTCACCGCGCACCTCGCCGGCGGCCCATTGCGCCAACTCCGCTAGCGGCCCCCTGATGATCTCCTCGTACGGCTTGGTGAGTTCGCGGCAGATCGCCCCGCGTCGCGCCTCGCCCAACTCAGTGGCGGCGTCGGCCAGGAACTCCTGGAGCCGGTGCGGGGCCTCGAAGAAGACCATCGTGCGCTCCTCAGTGGCGAGGGCGGCCAACCGCCGCCGGCGCTCACCCGTCTTGCGCGGTAGGAACCCTTCGAAACAGAACCGGTCCACCTTCAGCCCGGAGACCGCCAGCGCGGTCAGCACCGCCGACGGGCCGGGCACTGCCGTCACGCGCAGGCCCTCGTCGATGCAGGCTGTCACGACGCGGTACCCCGGGTCGCTCACCGAGGGCATGCCCGCGTCGGTGACGAGCACCACGCGCTGCCCGGAGGCCACCGCCTCCACCAGTTCGCGCGTGCGGCTTGCCTCGTTGCCCTCGAAGTAGCTGACGACCCGCGCCTTCGGCGTGATGCCGAGGCGCCTGGCCAACGTCAGGAACCGGCGGGTGTCCTCCGCGGCGATGAGATCTGCCGAGGTCAGAGCGTCGCGCAACTTCTGACTGGCGTCGTCGGACGAACCGATCGGTGTGGCTGCCAGGATCAGTGTTCCATCGCTCGGGTCATGCATGGGTAGAGCCTATGATGCCTGTGTGCAAACGACCTTGACGGCGCTCGACGACGGCAAACTCCGTGACCGGACCGTCGGCTGGATCGTGACGATCTCCATCACCCTCATGGCCTTCGCGCTGCGGTTCTACAACATCGGCTTCCCCCACAAGGTGCTGTTCGACGAGACGTACTACGCCAAGGACGGCTGGGCCATCATGCAGTCCGGCTACGAGCGCAACTGGGCCGACGGCGCCAACGACCTCCTCCTCAAGGGCGACCTCAGCGGCATGGAGGACACGGCCGCGTTCGTCGTCCACCCTCCGCTGGGCAAGATCCTGATCGGCCTCGGCGAGACCATGTTCGGGATGAACCCGTTCGGCTGGCGGTTCATGGCGCTCATCTTCGGCACGCTGCTGGTGTTCCTCACCATCCGGCTCGCCCGCCGGGTGTCGCGCTCCACGCTCATCGGCGCGGTCGCCGGCCTGCTGCTGACGTTCGACGGCCTCGCCTTTGTGATGAGCCGGCTGGCGCTGCTGGACATCTTCCAGGCCACCCTCGCCGTCGCGGCCATCGCCGCCCTGGTGGCGGACCGCGACTGGTTCCGACACCGCCTCGGCCAGCACCTGAGGAAGAACAACCTCGACGACCTGGGCGGCCAGTTCGGTCCGCTCATGCTCCTTCGCCCCTGGCGCATCGCCGCGGGCGTCCTGTTCGGCCTCTCCTGCGCGGTGAAGTGGAACTCCATCTACGTGCTCGCCGTCTTCGGGATCGTGACCGTGGTCTGGGATCTCGGGGCCAGGCAGCTGGCCGGCGCCCGTCACCGGAAGTGGCTCTCACTCGTGATCGACGCCCCCGCCGCGTTCGTCCAGCTCGTCGTCGTGGCGGTGCCGGTGTACATCGCGACCTGGTGGGGCTGGCTCAGCACCTCTGGGGGCTACAGCCGTGACTGGGGAGAGGGCAATCCGGACCACCCCCTCGTGAAGTTCTTCGGCAAGGCCCTCGGCTCGCTCATGTGGTACCACCACCAGGCCTACGAGTTCCACACCAGCGACAAGATGATGACGGAGACGACGCACACGTACCAGTCGCATCCGGCCAGCTGGATCCTCATGCTGCGCCCCATCGGCATCGAAGCCGAGAACGACATCCAGCCCGGCACCCAGGGCTGCGAGGCGGTGGGCGACACGTGCATGCGGATCATCTCCGGCATGGGCACCCCGGTCCTGTGGTGGGCCGCCGCCCTGGCGCTGCTCGCCGGCCTCTACTGGTGGATCATCAAGCGCGACTGGCGCTTCGCGGTGCCGGTGCTCGCGCTGGGCGCGGCCTGGCTGCCCTGGTTCCAGTACGCGGACCGGCCCATCTTCTTCTTCTACGCGATCATGATGATCCCGTTCAGCTCCATCGCCCTGGCGATGGCGATCGGCAAGATCCTCGGGCCACCGGAGCATCCGAAGAGGCGGGTGCGGGCCATCGTCGCGGGGCTGATCGTCGCGCTGGTGATCGTGAACTTCGCCTACCTCTATCCGGTGCTCACGGCCGAACTGGTCAGCAGGAGCAGCTGGTGGGCGCGGATGTGGTTGGGCAACACCTGGGTCTGACCGGCCGGTCACAAGGCCCGCAATAGGCCTGAGCGCTTTGACCGAATGTGTTCCGGTTTCCCGGGACCCCATGAACAATGAGGGCCGAACTGTTCATTACGACACAGGTTGGTCAACGATGTCCCGCTTTTCCAAGGCAATCGTTGCAGCTCTGTCCGCGGCCCTGGTTGCGACGACAGCTGTAACGCCCATGCTTTCCACCACAGCCACGGCGGCCCCGACGACGACCCAGCAGGACCCGTTGGTCCTGCGGTACTCGGCGCCCGCCCCCCTCAACCGCTGGCAGGAGGAGTCCCTCCCGATCGGCAACGGCGCCCTCGGAGCGTCGGTCTTCGGCCAGGTCGTCAATGATGAACTCTTCCTCAACGAGAAGACGCTCTGGACCGGCGGCCCCGGAGTCACCGGCTACCGGTACGGCAACTACCCCGCGGACCAGATCACCCAGCGGCGCGCCAACCTGCAGGAGGTGCGCGACCGGATCGACACCGTCGGTCAGGCGGATCCCGGCTGGGTGGCCGGCAAGCTCGGCCAGCCGAAGGTGGGCTACGGCAACTACCAGTCGTTCGGCAAGCTGCAGTTCGCCTTCAACAACGGCGTCGGCACCCCCACGGACTACGAACGCTCCCTCGACATCGACAACTCCGTCGCCAAGGTGACCTACAAGGTGGGCGACACCACGTTCACCCGCGAGTACATCGCGTCCTACCCGGACAACGTCGTCATGATGAAGATCTCCGCCGACAAGCCCGGCGCAGTGAACTTCACCACCACCTATGACCGCAAGCTGCAGGGCGACGTCGCCGACAACCAGGAAGCCCTCAGTTCCGGCACCGTCACCGCCAGCGGCAGCCGCATCACGCTGAGCGGTGTCTCCCCCAACAACGGCCTCAAGTACAACGCCCAGGCTGACATCGCCACCGACGGCGGCACGACGACGGCGGCCGGCGCCACCATCACCGTGGCCGGCGCGGACTCGGCCACCCTCGTGTGGGCCGCCGCCACCGACTACGGCCCGCAGTACAACGCCGACATCACCAGGTCCTACCGCGACGGCCGCACGGCCGAGCAGGTGGCCGCTGAAGTGACCAAGCGGGTCGGCGACGCCAGGGCCAAGGGCTGGAGCGGCGTCATGACCGCCCACCAGGCCGACTACAAGAACATCTACGACCGCGTGAAGCTCGACCTCGACGGCGCGGCGCTCACGCTGCCCACCAACCAGGCCCGCTCCGCCTACCGCGGCACCTCGGACCAGGACCGCACGCTCGAGACCCTGTACTACCAGTACGGCCGCTACCTGCTGATCTCGTCGTCGCGCGACGTGACACTCGGCGCCGCCAACCTCCAGGGCGTGTGGAACGAGCGGAACAACCCGCCGTGGTCCGCGGACTACCACACCAACATCAACGTGCAGATGAACTACTGGCCGGCGCTGTCGGGCAACATGCCCGAGAGCTACGACGCCTACCTCGACTACATCACCTCGCTGGTGGACGCCGGCGCCACCTCCGCGGAGAACGTGCTGGGCATCCAGGACTCCTGGATGGTCATGAACGAGACCACGCCCTACGGCTTCACCGGCGTCTTCGACTGGTCCACCGCGTTCTGGTTCCCCGAGGCCAACGCCTGGCTGGCGCAGGCCTTCTGGTGGAAGTACCTGTACACCGGTGATGAGGACTTCCTTCGCACCACCGCCTACCCCATGCTCAAGAAGACCTCGAAGTTCTGGGAGCAGTACCTCGTCGAGGACCCCCGCGACGGCACGCTCGTGGCCAACCCGTCGTACTCGCCCGAGCACGGCCCGTTCGTGGCCGGCGCGGCCATGAGCCAGCAGATCGCCACGGAACTGTTCCAGTCCACCATCGAGGCCGCGGAGATCCTCGGCGTCGACTCGGAGGTGGCCGCCCTGCGCAGCACGCTCGCCGACACCGATCCCGGCCTGACGATCAGCGACCAGACCGGCATGATCCTCGAATGGAAGGGCACCGAGGAACTCGGCGAGATCGGCCACCGCCACGTCTCGCACCTGTACGCGCTGTGGCCCGGACGCAACATCTCCGCCAACACCACCCCTGAGCTCGCCGAGGCCGCGCGCAAGTCGCTCGTCCACCGCGGCGACGGCGGCACCGGCTGGTCCATGGCCTGGAAGATCAACTTCTGGGCCAAGCTCTTCGACGGCGACCACGCCCACCAGATGGTGAAGAACATCATCTCGAACTCCACCTACGCCAACCTCTGGGACGCGCACCCGCCCTTCCAGATCGACGGCAACTTCGGCGCCACCTCCGGCATCAACGAGATGCTCGTCGCCAATGACCCGGGCCTCATCACGGTGCTTCCGGCCCTTCCCGCAGCCTGGAGCAACGGCTCCGTGGACGGCATCAAGGCCTGGAACGACGTCACCGTGGGCACCACCTGGGCCTCCGGGGCAGCCGAACAGATCCGCCTCAGCACCGGCAACGCCGGCCCGGTGAAGGTCAAGACGACCCTGGCCGGAGCCCCCGTCACCGTGCGTGACGGCTCCGGCGCCACCGTCGCCGCCACCCGCGCCGACGGCGTCATCTCCTTCACCGCCACCGCCGGTGGCACCTACACCATCGACGGCGACACCAAGCTGGTCGTGACCGACGCGCCTGAGTCGCTGGTCTACTCCACCGACGGTGTCGTGAGCGTCGACTACGTCGGCGCCCCCGCCGGCGCCCAGCTCGTCGTCGAGGCCCCCGAAGGCTGGCAGGTGTCGCCTGAGCGTCAGGTGGTCGCCGAGGGCGACGGTACCGCGTCGTTCACCGTCAGGACCCCGAACACCGGCACGCAGGGAACGCTGCGGATCCGCCTCGTGGCAACGGATCTCGAGGTGAGTGCCACCGTCGGGATCCAGCTCACCGATCCCGCGATCATCCCGGTTCAGACCGTGGCCGCCTGGAACAGCGCCGAAGCCGGCGGCGAAGGCGCCGTGAACGGCTACGTGTCGGCGGCCATAGATGGCAACCCGTCCACCTTCTGGCACACCCAGTGGAGCGCCGGCACCCCCAACTACCCGCACTACATCGTGCTGGACCTGGGAGAGGAGAAGGAGTTCACGTCCTTCACCTACACCCCACGCCCGAAGAGCGATTGTGGTTCGTCCAACGATCCGGCTGTCTGCAACGGCCAGATCGGCGGCTACGAGATCCAGGTCCCGACAGCCGGCACCTGGGTGCCTCCCACCGCCGCGCAGCTGCGTCAGGCCCAGTACGCCCAGCCCGCGGATGCAGCGTTCGAGACGATCGCCTCGGGCTCGTTCGAGAAGAACACCGCCCCCAAGGTGGTCACGCTCGAGGCTCCGGTGACCGCGCGCTACGTCAAGCTGCTCGCCACCAGCCCGGCCGCCACCGGCCAGGCGTGGGCGCACGCCGGCGAACTCGGCGTGCGGGGTACCCCGGCCGCCGACCCGGAGCCGCTGCCCAACCCATCCGTCGTGGTCTCGCCGGTATCAGTTGAGCCGGGCGAAACCGTCACCATCACCGGTGCCGGCTGGACCTCAGGAGAAGCGGTGACCATCACCGTCGGCGACGCCATGGTGACCGCCACCGCGAACGCCGAGGGCGCTTTCACCGCGTCCCACGTAGTTCCCACTGGCACTGCCTCCGGCGCACTCGAAGTGGTTGCGGTCGGGGCATCGAAGGCGGTCGCGTCCACCACGCTGACCGTCGCGGATGCCACGGGGCCGGTGGTCACGCCCATCGCTGCGCAGAGCGCCACCGTCGGTGAGGCCTTCGAGTTGCAGGTGACCGCATCGGATCCGTCCGTGCCGCTCACCTACACGGTGGCCAACGCCCCGTCGTGGCTGACGATCGACACCGCGGGCAAGCTCACCGGCACCCCCACCGGGGCCGGCAGCTACAACGTGACGGTCCGCGTGGCCGACGCTGAGGGCAACGTCTCGTCGGTGACCTTCGCGCTGACCGTGGAGCCGGCGGTGGAACCGTCCCCGTCCGCCTCGCCGTCGCCGTCGAAGTCGCCCAAGCCCTCGAAGTCGCCCACGGCGAAGCCGACCACGACGCCGACGAAGCCAGGCGGCGGGTTCGTGCGGACCGCGCCCTACACCCTGGCGGGCACGCACCTGCTCAACGACCGTCAGTGGATGACCACCTGCGAGGACTACTCGCAGACCGAGCGCTGCCGCACCGAGATCTGGGCCACCGTCGTCCAGATCGAGAATGGGGAGTTCGTCCGGAAGTCCGGCTGGGTGTTCAACAACCTCACCTACCTCCCGTTCATGACGCGCGAGGGGTGGAAGGGCAACCCGCTGGGTGACCTGGGCTCGACCACGAACGGGCTGTTCACCTCGGCCGGGCGCCAGTGGAAGACCGAGTGCGACACCCCGGCCACCGGCCGCGGGGCCTGCCGGTCCTACACGTGGACGACGGTCTACGCCGCCACGGCGAAGCCCGCCGGCGGCTACACCTTCAGCCAGAGCAACGACTGGGTCTTCAACAACATCGTGATGTTCAAGACCCCCTAGTCAGCACTGCAGGAAGCCCCGGACTCGCCGAGTCCGGGGCTTCTTCACGTCGGTCAGAGGCTGCGCAGCATCCGCGACCCGAGGGCGCGGATCTTGCTGATGGGTGGCAGCGCATTGTCGCTGCGCTGGTGCCCGGCCAGCAACCTGGCCAGGTAGTGGCCGCTCGCCGTCCCGTTCATCAGTTCACCGCGACCGTTGCCGCGCGCGTAGAACCCGCCCGGAATGGCGGAGGCGCCGACGACGGGGCGACCGTGGTCGCTGGGGTCGATCGCCAGGCGGCTGTGCTCGATCTCAGTGGCACCGAGGTGGTCGACGGCCCAGGCCCCGAGCGCCTCCGCGGCCTGTTCCACCCCGCCGAGGGTTGTCTTCTGGCCCAGCAGCAGCGCGGTGTCGCCGGTGGGGCGCACCATCCACACCTCGGGGCGGGCGTACAGCGACACCTCGGTGAGCGGCGCGGCCGGGCGGCACCGCACGACGGGCACCCACTCGGCGGGGCCGATCCGCGCCACCCTGCCCCACGGGCTGACGCCGAGGGTGTCGATCACGGCCATGCCGGTGACGTGCCCCACGTCGTGCAGCCACGCCATGTTGTTGCGGAAGTAGATCCGGGTGGCTCCCTCGCGCCGCGTCAGGTGCGTCACAGTGACGCCATGGACGACATTGGCGCCCGCCCGCACAGCTGCCGCGCGCAATTCGGCGGCGTAGGCGACGGGGTCGACGACCAACGCCTGCGACATGAGGCTGATCGAATCCGGTGCGACCAGCACGTCGGCCGCGCCGCCCTCCCCGCGGTACAGGTCTGCGAGTTGCAGCGTCTCGGCCTCGTCGCCGCCGGGCAGCGATCGGTCGCGCAGCATCATCGGTTGCGCGTCCGGATAGACCTCCGTGATCTGCGCGAGGCCGGCGATGTTGCGGCGGGTGTGTTCGCGCGCCGCCGCCAGACCGTAGAAGTGGGCCATGGTGGCGACGGTGGAGGCGTGGCCGATGGCCGCGACACCGTGGGAGGTGGCGGCGCTGACCCCCTCGTCGTTCGGGTCGAGCACCACCACGCCGAAGCCCTCAGACGCGAGTAGCCGTGCGACGGTGAGACCTGCCACCGTCGCGCCGAGGACCACCACGTCATGCGCCATGACCCAACAGTATCCATCGCCGCGCGCGGCATCCGGGCGCACACGCAACATGGCCGCCCATTAGGACACCCGGAGATGCCACCCGAGGGGCGCTCCGAGTAACATCACGCCGACGAAAGGAAGCGACCGCATGTGGAAGCTGCACAATAACGGAGTCCTCCTCCCCGACGCGGTGGTCAAGCCCACCGAACGCCTGGGCTGGGGACGCACCATCGGGCTGGGCGCCCAGCACGTCGTGGCCATGTTCGGCGCCACCTTCGTATTCCCCCTGTTGATGGGCCTCAACCCGCAGCTCGCGGTGATGATGTCGGGCATCGCCACCCTGCTGTTCCTGTTCGTGGTCAAGCACCGCGTGCCGAGCTACCTCGGCTCGTCGGCCTCCTTCGTCGGTGTCGCCACGGCCATCTACGCGGCGGGCGGCAACCCCGCCACGCTGACGGGCGCGCTGTTCGTCGTCGGCCTCCTGCTCTTCATGGCCGGCCTCATCATCCACTTCGCAGGGGCCCGCGTGATCCACAAGGCGCTGCCGCCCGTGGTGACCGGCGCCGTCGTCATGCTGATCGGCTTCAACCTCGCACCGGTGGTCGCCGGCGTCTACTGGCCCGTCGACCCCTGGCTGGCCTTCGTGGTCATGCTCATCGTCGTGGGGCTGTCCATCGGCCTGCGCGGCTTCTGGGGCCGCATCGCCATCTTCCTGTCGCTGGTCATCGGCTATGTGATCAGCTGGCTGGCCGACCTCGCGTTCGGTCCGCTGCAGAAGGAGGGCGCTGACGGCACGGTCACCGAACAGCTCCGCGTCGACTGGAGCGCCGTCAAGGAGGCCGACTGGTTCGGTCTGCCCCCGGTGACGGACCTGGCCAACTGGGAGTTCGGCTCCACCGCCAACGTGGTGGGCCTGCACCTGCCGCAGTTCTCGCTGGGTGCGATCATCATCGCCATCCCCGTCGTCATCGCGCTGATCGCGGAGAACACCGGCCACGTGAAGGCCGTCGCGGAGATGACCAAGGAGGATCTCGATCCGCTCATGGGCCGCGCCATCGCGGCCGACGGCGCCGCGTCGATGCTCGCCACCGCTGTCGGCGCCGGCCCCACCACCACCTACGCCGAGAACATCGGTGTCATGGCCGCCTCCCGCGTCTATTCGACGGCGGCCTACGTCGTCGCCGCCATCGTGGCCATCCTGTTCGGCTTCTCCCCCATCTTCGGCGCCGTGATCTCCGCCACGCCGTCGGCCGTCCTCGGCGGCATCACCGTCGTGCTGTACGGCATGATCGGCCTGCTCGGCGCGAAGATCTGGAAAGAGAACAACGTGGACTTCGGCAACCCCCTCAACCTGATCCCCGCCGCGGCCGGCATCATCATCGGCGTGGGCGACGTCAAGGTACCGCTCGGCGGCGACTTCGAGCTGGGCGGCATCGCGCTGGGCACCATCGTGACCATCGGCATCTACCACTTGGCCCGCGCCATCGCGCCGCGCCAGATGCGGGACGAGGCCGACGGCGCCACGCTCCAGTACGACCGCCCGGGGATGTACACCGCGGACGAGCGCTGACGGCTCCCGGGGTGTCCCCGGAACGGGACCGGGGCGGACGGCGTCGAGCGACTACCGTGGGACGCGTGAGAGAACTTGAGGTGCGCTTCCGCGAAGCCATGGCTCGCGTCCCGGCCCCGGTGACCATCATCACCACCACCGTCGACGGCACCCCCACGGGCACCACGGTCTCGGCGTTCGCCTCCCTCTCCGTGGATCCGCCCATGGTCTTCTTCGCCCTGGACAACAGGGGCGGGATGATCGAACGCATCCGCGCCGCCGGGCGGGTGGGTGTCAACGTGCTGGCCGGGGACCAGGCCGACGTGGGCGTGCGCTTCGCGCGCCGGGGCGCCGCCGACCGGTTCGCCGACCTCAGCTGGCGCGAGGACCATGGCCTCCCCCGCATCGACGGGGCGGTGTCGTGGCTGCGCTGCGACCACCTGCAGTTCGTGCCGGGCGGTGACCACACCGTCGTGCTGGCCTCCGTGGCGGACGCCGAGACGTTCGGCGACTCCAGCCTCGGCTACCACCTGCGCGAGTTCAAGGACGTGCGGCCGCGGGCGGCCGGCCGGTCGCGCTGATCCCCCCGGAAGGAATGCTAAAGAACTCTTGCTAAAGACTTCTTTAGCATCTATTCTCGTGGCATGAGCGGACACGAGCACGACGCCACCACGGACCCGACGCGCATCCGTGCGCTCGCCCACCCCATCCGGTTGGCGTTGCTTGACTACCTCAGCGGAGTCGCCTCCGCCACCGCCACGCAGTGCGCGGACGCGATCGGCGAGTCCGTGGCGAGCTGCTCCTTCCACCTGCGGACGCTGGCCAAGCACGGCTACATCACGCGGGCCGAATCGGGCGACGCCAAGAGCCGCCCGTGGCAGGTCGCCGCCCGCCGTCAACGCCAGATGTTCTCCGCCGAGGAGCCCGAGTCGCTGCCGGCGGTCCTCGCGCTGGGCACCGCCGTCGTCACGCAGGAGGCCAGGCGCCTCAACGCGTTCATCGAGGCGGCACCGGGCCTGCCGACGGAGGCGATCGACCGGACGCTGGTCTCGCACACCTCGCTCTGGGTCACCCACGACGAGCACGAGGAACTCATGGACGCCGTCCTCGCCCTCTTCGAGCGGTACCGGGATCGCAACGCCGACGAGTCGCTGCGGCCCGAGGGCGCGCTCCGCAACACGGTGTTCATGGCGAGCACCCCGGAACTGTCCAACTTCGACACCGACAGGCAGGGGGCCGTGCAATGAGCATCGGCACAGAGGAGTTCGGCACCACCCGCGAGGCGCTGCGGATTCCCGCCTACCGCAAGCTGGTGGCGGCCTGGTCCATCGGCAACCTCGGCGACTCCGCGCTCTTCCTCACCATCGGCATCTGGGTCAAGGTGCTGACCGGCTCAGATGTCTTTGCCGCGACGGTGTTCATCGTCCTCGGCGTGCCCGCGCTGTTCGCCCCCGCCCTGGGGCTGCTGGCCGACAAGTTCTCGCGCAAACGGATCCTGGTGATCAGCAACATCGTGATCGCGCTGGCCGTGCTCAGCCTGCTGCCCGTGAACGACGCGACGCACCTGTGGTTGATCTACGCGGTCACCTTCGTCTACTCGCTGGCCACCTACGTCAACGCCGCGGCGCAGGGCGGGCTGCTGCGGGACACCCTGCCGGATCACCTGCTGGCGGCCGCCAACGGGCTGTTCGGGAGCATCGACCAGGGCCTGCGGATCATCGCGCCACTGGCCGCCGCCGGCGCCTTCGCGCTGTGGGGGATCCGTCCGGTCCTCGTGGTCACCGCCGTGGCCTTCCTGACCTACGCGCTACTGCTGGCCAACCTCCGGATCACGGAGACCCGCAATGAGATCTCCAGTGAGAGGCACTGGTTCCACACGTCTCTCGAGGGTTTCGGGGCGCTGCACTCCCGCCCCCGGCTCTGGCGCTTCACCCTCGCCCTGGCGATGGCGGTCTTCGCCGCCGGCGCCATCAACGCCTTGATCTTCCCCATCCTCGACACAGGTCTGGGGCTGCGGGCGGAGATGCTGTCGGTGTTCATCTCGGTGCAGGGGGTGTTCGCTGTCGTCTCCGGGCTCAACGCCGCCCGGCTGTTGAAGAAGTGGGGCTACGACCGGCTGATGATGGTCGGCCTGGCCCTGTTCGTGGCGTCCTTCGCGGCGCTGACGGTGCAGCATGTAGTGGTGGTGGTGTTCGCCATCGCGCTGCTCGGGATGTCCATGCCGTTGATGATCGTGGCCACCGTCACGCTCCGGCAGCTCGAACTGCCGCTCAACCTGCAGGGCCGCAGCGGGGCGGCGATGAACATGATGTTCAATGTGCCCCAGGTGCTCACATCCGCCGTCGTTGCCGCCCTGATCGGCGCCGTGGCGTACCCATGGCTGATCGCGGCGGCGACGGTGGTCGCGGCGTTGGGCTTCATCCCCTTGGCGCAGCAGGCCAGGGTGTCGCGGTGGGCGGTGCCTGGACTGAGACCACATCGAGGCCTATCGGGTGGGACATCGTCCCGTGGCAGACTGACGCCATGACCGACGATCCCGAGCGTCCCGAGGCAGACATCGGCGGGAGACCACCCCGGAGGCTGACCGCAGTGAGGGTCGAGCGGGCCGTGTACGTGGCCCGCAACGACCGCGGCGCCGAGGTGCGCATCGGCGGACCTGACGCAGAGGCGGCCTTCACTCCCGGCGAGCTGTTGCAGATCGCGGCGGCAGCCTGCGCCGCGCTCTCCGCCGATCATGTCCTCTCCAGCAAGCTGGGGCCGGATTTCGACGCGACGTTCTCCGTCGAGGGGGACGGGGTGCGGGGCGAGAACCGCTACTCCGCGATCAGCAGCACAGTGGTGGTGGACATGTCGGAGATCGACGAGGGGAAGCAGACCGCGCTAGTGGAGCGTGCGGTGAAGGCAGTCGACCGACTGTGCTCCGTCGGCCGCACGATCAAGCAGAGCGCCACGGCGGAAGTCGAACTACTCGCCGACCAGGGTTGAGTCTCCAGAAATAGGAGGGAGATTTCTACCACATCGGCGCTACAGAGGGCGATGTGGCAGATATCTCCCTGCGAATTTCGAGCATCGTCCCGGAGAAGCAGAATGCCCCGCCGGAGCGGGGCATTTGTCTGGTGGAGCTAGGGGGATTCGAACCCCCGGCCTTCTCATTGCGAACGAGACGCGCTACCAACTGCGCCATAGCCCCAGAGCATCGACAACTTTAGCACCGCGTCGGGAATCGCTCCAAGTTTGGGGTCCCCACGGGGCACTCGCCCGTGACCAGCGTCACTCGCCGACGGCGCGAGGGCGGAACTCGGCGATGCTCGCCGCGCCACCCGACGCCGTGATGGTGGCCTCGCCCTCTTCGACCGGGGCCGCGGGGTTGTCCGCCGTCGGCACCAGGGGCGAGGTGGCCGCAACGGGCGCGGACAGGTCGATGGTTCGCACGGTGCGCGGCAGCAGCGGCTGCGACACGTAGGTGGCCGGCGTCACGGGAATGGGATCCCACAACGCACCCATGGTGGTGGGCATGGTGAGTTCGATGGAGATCTCGGTGCTCTCCGATTCCGGCTGGCCGATGTCGATGGTGGTGGTGTCCTCGTGCTCGTCGAAGCCGCCGTTGACGGCCGCTGCCCGACGGTCGAGGCTGCGGTGCATCGCGACGACGGTGAGCCGGGCCACGCACAGGAACGCGACCAGCATTCCCCCGGGCACGGCGAGCGTCCACCACGCGACGATGTTCGACGCGGCCAGCACGGTGAGGATGACCAGTGCGCCGAGGAGCACGACGACGACGGTGAGGCGTCGTCGGGCGGCTTGGCGCGCGATGAGGCGGAGTTCGTTCAACTCGGCCCGCCGGGTGAAGGGGGTGGACACCGAGGCGAGGTTCTCGTCCTCGACGAAATCCTCCACGTCCCGGCGCAGGATGCGCATGGAGTCTGCGAATCGCTCAGTGGGGTCGCCCTCGAGCTCGAGGTCAGAGGGCCGCTGCGCGCTCACCCAGGGAAGAGCGAACGCAAGGCCGGCGCAGACGACAACAGCGATGATGATCCCGGCGAGCATGCCCATACGTTAACAACATCCGTGTAATTCGACCGCTCGGCCGCGGCGCGTCGCGATATTGATTCTAACGAGATTGCGCGGATCCAGCGTGCTCTACCCATCCGGCGATAGTCACTTTCGGGATGACCGTTGACAAGTTGCCCAGCGGTTGACCAAACTATGCCCGTAAGGTACTAGGAGGCGCAATGCAGCCCGACTATCCCCTCTTGGGGCTGCTGGCGAGGAAGCCGGCAAGCGGATACGACATCGGCAAATGGTTACGCAGCGACGGCAGATTTCTCGGGCGTCGGCCGTCCATGACACCCATCTATCGCGCCCTCGGCGAACTGTTGCGGCGGGGTTGGGTGACCTGCACTCTGGACCAGCGGGACGCGGCGCCCGACGCCAAGGTCTACCGCCTCACGCCCGCTGGCCGCCAGGCCCTCCTGGAGTGGGCAGCCAGCCCGTATGAGCCGGCCGAGCGGCCGATGGCCCCGGATTTCACCGTCCGGCTCCAGTTCGCCGGCCAGCTGGGCCCCACCTACGCCCTGGAGATCGTCCGCACCGAGCTGGCGTTCCGCCAGCAGCAGCGCGCGGAGGAGAGCACCGCCCTCGCCAGCGAGGACGCAGACCCAGTGCCCGAGATCGACTCCCAGTGGCTCCAGTTCATCGACGCGACCGCCAAAGACCGCGGTTGGCAGAGCACGTCCTGGTTCATCGGCTGGCTGGAGACGACGGAACGTCAGCTCGAGCGCATCGTCCGGGCCGAGAACCCCCACTCACAGGTCGGAGCAGTCACCGCATGAGCACCGAAACACACGTCGGCATGGACCTGACGACGCCCCTCCCGACCACCCTTCCGCCGGAGCTCGAAGTCAAGATCAAACGGACCCGCAACCCGTGGGCGTGGTTGAGCGTCGTCTCGGTGCTGGGCGGAATCGCTCTGTGGTGGCTGCTCTCCCTCACCCAAGACACCCTCCCCTCCCCCAGCGAAGTCGCCATCAGGGCGTGGGAACTCATCGAGGACGGGACCCTCCTCGGTGACATCGCGGCCTCACTGCGCCGCGTCCTCCTCGGCTTCTTCCTCGGTTCCGGCCTGGCGATCCCCCTTGGTTTCGCGATGGGCTGGTACCGCCCAGTCCGCGCGATCGTCGAGCCGTGGACGCAGTTCTTCCGGACGATCCCCCCGTTGGCCATCATCCCGCTGGCCATCGTGTTCCTCGGCATCGGCGAAGTCCCGAAGGTCTTCGTCATCACTCTCGCGAGCTTCCTCGTGTCGATCATCGCCACCTTCCAGGGCGTGGTCAACGTCGACAAGACGCTCATCAACGCCGGCCGTGTCCTCGGCGCCAAGGACTGGACGATCTTCCGCCGCATCGCCGTACCCGCGTCGCTGCCGTTCATCATGGTCGGCCTGCGTCAGGGGCTCGGCTCAGCCTGGGCCACGCTGGTCGCCGCAGAGCTCATCGCGGCCCAGGAGGGCGTCGGCTACCGCATGCAACACGCCCAGATCTACTACCAGATCTCCACCATCTTCGTCGGCCTCATCACCATCGGCGTCTTCGGACTCATCATGGATCGCATACTCCTCTGGCTCGACAATCGCCTCACAAGCTGGCAGGAGCGCCACTGATGTCCGACAAGATCGTTTTCGACCGCGTCACGCAGGTCTTCGAGCTGAGCGGCAAACCGTTCACCGCCGTCACGGAACTGAACCTCACCATCGCCGACAACGAGTTCGTCACGGTGGTGGGCCCCTCGGGGTGCGGCAAGTCCACCATCATGAACCAGGCGGCTGGCCTCCTCAAGCCCACTGGCGGCCAGGTGCGTGTGGACGGCAAGCCGGTGACCGGCCCCGGCCCGGAGCGCGGCGTGATCTTCCAGCAGTACGCCCTGTTCCCCTGGCTCACCGTGCGCAAGAACGTCGAGTTCGGGCTGGAACTCCAGAAGATCCCCAAGTCCAAGCGCCGCCAGATCGCGGACCGGCAGCTGGAACTCACCGGTCTCACCCAGTTCGCCGACGCCCTGCCGAAGAACCTGTCCGGCGGCATGAAGCAGCGTTGCGCCATCGCGCGCGCCTACGCTGCCAACCCCTCGATCCTGCTGATGGACGAACCGTTCGGGGCGCTCGACGCCCTCACACGGGTCCACATGCAGACCGCGCTCCTCGACACCTGGCAACAGGAGAAGCGCACCGTCATGTTCATCACGCACGACGTCGACGAGGCGGTGTTCCTCGCCAACCGCGTCATCGTGATGGCAGCCCGCCCCGGACGGATCCACCAGATCATCGACGTGGACCTCCCCTACCCCCGCAACGACGACCTGCGCACCTCGCCCGAGTTCACAGACCTGCGCAACCAGGTCTGGAACGCCGTTTACAAGCAATGACGCTCGACAAACCAAGGAGACCCATGATCACCAGACGACACATGCTGCTCGGCACCGCCGGCATCGCCGGCGCAGCTGTCCTTGCCGCCTGCGGCACTGACGACGCAGCCACCACCCCGGCGCCCGCGGACACCACCTCCGGCGCCGCCACCGACCCGACGTCCGCCCCGGCCAGCGAGACCTCCGCCGCCGAGGCCCCCGCCACCGTCGACGACATCAACGTCGGCTACATCGAAGATGGCAACGGCTGCATGCTGGTGGCCGTCGCCGAGACGCAGGGCCTGTGGGAGAAGCACGGCCTCAAGGCCAACACCCTCGCCTTCACCAACGGCCCGCTGCAGATCCAGGCGCTGGGCACCGGCGACCTGGACTTCGGCTACATCGGCTTCGGCGCCCTCTGGCTGCCGATGAGCGACCAGGCCAAGGTCGTCAGCATCAACTCCCGCGGCACCGCGGACCGCGTCATCGCCCAGCCCGGCATCACCTCGATGGCCGACCTCAAGGGCAAGAAGGTGGGCGTCCCGGAGGGCACCTCCGGTGACATGCTGCTCAACCTCGCCCTCGAAGAGGCCGGCATGACCATCGACGACATCGAGCGCATCCCGATGGACCCGCCCACCACGATCTCCGCCTTCGCCTCGAAGCAGATCGACGCGGCCGGCATCTGGTACCCGCACGTCGAGACCATCAAGAACCAGGTGCCCGACCTGGTGGAGGTGGCCAAGTCCACCGACTTCGGCGACCTCGCGTTCCTGGCCGCCCAGGTGGCCGGCACCGACATCCAGGACCGCCCCGAGGTGCTGGCCAAGTTCCAGGCGGTCTGCAAGGAGGCCTTCACCTGGGCCGCCGCCAACCGCGAAGAGCTCAACGGCATCCTCGCCGACTTCATCAAGGCCCCAGCCGACGCCATCGCCAGCGAGCAGGAGTTCGTCGAGGTGTTCAGCGCCGACGACGTCATCGCCAAGACCGACGACGGCACCATCGAGGCGTGGCTCACCGGCCTCAACGAGGAGTTCGTCAAGGCGGAGAAGGCCCCCGAGGTGGTGCCCGTGGGCAACTACTGGTTGGCGGAGGAATACGCGCAGGCATGAGCCGCCCCAACATCATCTTCATCATGGCGGACGACCACGCTGCCCACGCCATCTCGGCGTACGGCAGCGTGGTCAACCGCACCCCCCACATCGACCGCCTCGCCGACGAGGGGGCGCGGCTCGACGCCGTCTACTGCACCAACTCGATCTGCACCCCGTCGCGGGCCACGATCCTCACGGGCGCGTACAGCCACGTCAACGGGGCGTGCTCCATCTACTCAGAGTTCGACTACCGTGTGCCGACCTTCGCCCAGGTGCTGCAGGAACGCGGCTACCAGACCGCGCTGTTCGGTAAGTGGCATCTCGGGGAGACCGAGAAGGCCAACCCGCGCGGTTTCGACGAGTGGCTGATCTTCCCCGGTCAGGGCGACTACCACGACCCGCAGATGTACGGTCCCGACGGCGCGGCCCGGCTGGAAGGCTACGCCACCGACATCATCACCGATCTCAGCCTGGACTACCTCTCCCGCATCGACCGGGACCGGCCCTTCTGCCTCCTCATGCACCACAAGGCCCCGCACCGTCCGTGGGTGCCGCACGAGCGGCACAGCGACCTGTACCCGGTGGGCACCATCCCGGAACCGGAGACGATGTGGGACACCCATGAGGACCGGGCCGACGTCGTCAAGAACGTCCGCATGGCGCTCGACGACCTCACGGAGCGCGACGTCAAGGAACCGGTGCCGGCCGAACTGCAGGGCGACGACCAGTGGCTGGAACGCAGCCGCTGGAAGTACCAGCGGTACATGAGCGACTATCTACAGACCGTCCAGGCCATCGACGACTCCGTCGGCTCGGTGCTCCAATGGCTCGACGACGAGGGGCTGGCCGACGACACCTTCGTCGTCTACACCTCTGACCAGGGGTTCTTCCTCGGAGA
Organism: Tessaracoccus sp. ZS01; assembly: GCF_022342445.1. Classification (NCBI taxonomy): domain Bacteria; kingdom Bacillati; phylum Actinomycetota; class Actinomycetes; order Propionibacteriales; family Propionibacteriaceae; genus Tessaracoccus; species Tessaracoccus sp. ZS01. Next base: position 265,866 of record NZ_PQFE01000002.1, read on the forward strand.
CCACGGCTGGTTCGACAAGCGCCTCATGTTCGACGAGTCGCTGACGATGCCCATGCTGGTGCGCTGGCCCGCGGAGATCGCACCCCGCACGCGGGTGGAGGCGATGATCACCAACGTGGACTTCGCCGCCACCTTCCTCGACGTCTGCGGCGAGAGCCCCGACGCGCTCCCCGCCCAGCAGGGACGCAGCTTCAGGCCCCTGCTGCGGGGCGAGGAGGTCGAGGGCTGGCGCGGTTCGATGTACTACCGCTACTGGGAGCACGACGACCCGGAGCACCACGCGCCCGCCCACTACGGCGTGCGGACCGCCACCCACAAGTTCATCCACTACTACAACGACGGCCTGGGCACCCCCGGCTCGTCGGGTGTGGTGATGCCCTCCGAATACGAGCTCTACGACCTGGTGGCGGACCCCGCCGAACTCCACAACGTCGCAGACGACCCCGCCTATGCAGCAGTTCGCTCGGAACTGGAGTCCGAGTTGGCCAGACTCCAGGAGGAATTCGCTGACCAACCTTATGTTGGCCCACAAACCCCCCGACTCCAGTGGAGCACCTGAAGCTCTTCCCATCCCGCACGATTTGGAGAACCAATGAAACAACGAGCATGGCCCAAGCTGGCGGCGCTACTCGCGTCGCTGGCTCTCCTGGGCGCACTCATCCCCCTGGGAGCCGCACACGCCGCTCCCATCAACCTCGGCCTCAATCAGCCGGTGACGTCCTCGGGCAGCGAACTGACATGGACGGCGGATCGCGCCTTCGACGGCGACACCGGCCCTGAAGGCACCAGCATCCCCCCGGACGTGCACAACCGCCCGGACGCATCGCGTTGGTCGGGGCTCACCGACACCCCGTGGATCGCCGTCGATCTCGGGGCCGAAGCCACCATCGACACCGTCAAGATCCGCTGGGGCAACACCTTCGCCACCAACTACACCATCCAAGGCTCCAAGGACGGTGCCACCTGGACCGACCTGGCCACCAACGTGGTGGGCCTGCGCAGCGACTGGGTCACCAGCACCCTCAACGTTTCGGGGTACCGCCACGTGAAGGTGCAGGTCAACTCGAAGTCCGCCACGTGGCCCGTCGCCATCTGGGAGATCGAGGTCATGGGCACGCTGGACGGCGAGGTCGTCGAGCCGCTGAAGGTCGACGTGATCCCGAAGCCGGTCTCCGCCACTGAAGGCGAGGCCGCGTTCACCGTCGACGCCGGCACCACCGTCGTCGCTTCGGGCGAGGCCGCCACCGCCGTTGCGGACCTCTTCGCCGCCAGCCTGCGTCCGGCCACCGGTTTCGACCTGAAAGTCGCCGCCAGCGGTACCGGAAACGCCATCTCCTTCGTCCTCGACGATTCCATGGCGGACCTTCCCGGGCGTACCGACGAGGGCTACGAGCTCTCCGTCGACGCGGACGGCGTCGTGATCACGGCACCGAAGCGCAGCGGGCTCTTCTACGGCGCCCAGACACTGCTCCAGCTCCTCGGCCCCTGGGCCCGTTCGGCCCAGCCGGTCGCGCAGGACTGGACCGTCCCGGCCGTCGAGATCGTTGACGGACCGCGCTACGAGTACCGCGGCTTCATGCTCGACGTCTCCCGCAGCTTCGTCCCCAAGGATGAGGTCAAGGAGATCATCGACGAGATGGCCGCGCACAAGCTCAACGTGCTTCACTGGCACCTCGCCGACGATCAGGGTTGGCGGATCGCGATCAGCAACGAGGGTCGCGTCGAGGGTGACGACATCGACTACTCGCTGTTGACCTCCGTCTCCGGTGGCACCGCAGTGACGCAGTCGCAGTGGACCACGCTCCCGGGCCGCACCGGCTTCTACACCGCCGAGGATGTCGCCGAGTTGATCCGTTACGCCGACGAGCGCAACATCGCGGTGGTTCCCGAGGTCGATGGTCCCGCGCACTCCAACGCCATCCTGCACGCAATTCCGCAGCTGAACTCCGAGGGCAGCTTCCCGAAGCTGGCGCCGGGCGAGACGACGGCACCGCCGATCACCAACACCAGCGTCGGTGAGTCCAGCCTGGATGCGAACAACCCTGCGACCTACACCTTCATGCGCCACGTCTTCAAGCAGCTCATCGAGCAGAACCAGACCCTGGTCAACGGGAAGCGCTACTTCCACATCGGTGGAGACGAGTCGCACAACACCACCGCCGAGGCCTACCGGGTCTACATGGATCGCGTCAGCGACATCACCGTCGAGCTGGACGCCATCCCCGTGGTGTGGAACGAAGCCGCGGACAAGGCGGCGGCGCAGCTGCCCGACGGCACCGTCGTCCAGCAGTGGACGTCGGCCGGCATCAGCGCCAACGTGCGCAACCTGGTCAACACACGCGGCTTCAAGCTCGTGATGTCCCCGGCCCCCAACGCCTATCTCCCGCAGCGCCCGGGTGCCGAGCTCCTCGGTCCCGCCTGGGCGTGTGGCACCGCGTGTGACATCAACCAGTTCTACAACTGGGACCCGACTGCACAGGCACAGGTTCCCGAGGCTTCGGTGCTTGGCCCCACTGCTCCCATCTGGGGCGAGCACATCCGCAGCCTGGGCTCCATGGAGTACCTGCTGTACCCGCGCCTGATGGCCACCGCTGAGGTGGGCTGGACGCCGCAGGCAAGCCGCAGCATCGTGGACTTCCGTGAGCGCCTGACAACGCTGGGTACCTCCCTCACCGTCTCCGGCCGCAACTTCTACCCGGGCGACGGCACGTGGGAGTTGGACGTCCGCGGCCACGCACTGCCTGCGCTGCAGGTCGACGACGCACTGGGTCTGGTCGGCTGGGCCTCGCTGCCCAAGGCGACGCCGGCCGGCATCACCGCCACCCTGCAGGTGGGCGACGACGTGCTGCCGCTGACGGTCACTGCCGAGCGTCCGTACCTCGACGGGGCCGGCGCCGACTTCGACCACCGTCAGGTGAACTCGATCTTCGAGCTGTCGTCCTCCGCCACGCTGCCGGCAGGTAACCACACCGGCACCCTCAGCGTGACTGCCGGTGGAGTGACGCAGACGGCCACGGTGCCGCTGACGGTCGAGGAGGAGCCGGTCGCGTCGCCGTCTCCGTCGCCTTCGCCGAGCCCGTCGAAGTCACCGAGCCCGTCGAAGTCGCCGTCTGCCAAGCCGACGCCCTCGCCCAAGCCGACGACCACGCCGGCCTCGGACAAGTACGTGCCGACCGTCCCCTACACCAAGGCCGGAACGCACACCTTCAACGGCCGCCAGTGGATGACCACGTGTGAGGCGTACTCGCAGACGGAGCGGTGCCGCACCGAGATCTGGGCCACCGTGGTCAAGATGGAGAACGGGCAGTTCGTTCGGGAGTCCGGTTGGGCGTTCAACAACCTGACCTACCTGCCGTACATGACGCGCGAGGCGTGGAAGGGCAACCCGCTCGGCTACGCGGGCGAGTTCACCTCCGCGGGCCGCCAGTGGCGCACCGAGTGCGACACCGCCGCCACGGGCCGTGGGGCCTGCCGTTCCTACACCTGGACGACGGTGTACGCGGCCACGGCGAAGCCTGCGGGTGGGTACACCTTCTCGCAGAGCAACCAGTGGGTGTTCAACAACATCGTGATGTTCGGAGGACCCGAGAAGCGAGGCTGACCGAAGGAGAACCCCCGGGCCCGCACGCCTTCAGCGTGGAAGCCCGGGGGTTTCTTCATGCTCGCGGCCACTCTCGGCACCGCGCGCGCACGCCGCGCAGGCGGCGGATGGCAGCGGGGCTCAGTCCTCCTCGTCGAACAACCACACCTTGACGGCCTGGCCGGCCTTCACCGACTCGAGCGACTCGTCGAGCAGGATCAGGGCGTTCGACTCCGTCAGCTCCCCCAGCGCGTGCGGCAGCGAGACCTGTTCGACGTAGCGGATGCTGCCGTCGAGCTGCACCCGGCCACGCAGCAGGTGCATGGTGCCGTGCATGGACCGCAACATGGTGCGGGTGATCGCGCGGAAGGCACGGTGTTCGGTGCGCGCGCCCATCAGGCGGCGGATCAGCGGCCGCGCGAAGACGTGGAACGACACATAGGCGCTCACCGGGTTGCCCGGCAGCATCAGCATGGGCACCCGCTCGTCGTCCTCGCCGATCAGGCCGAACGTCTGGGTGCGACCAGGCGACATGGCCACGTCGACGGAATCCACCATGCCGAGATCGTTCATGACGTCGACGACGGCCTCGTAGTCCTCGCGGCGCCCACCCGTCGTCGAGATGACGAGGTCTGCCCGGATGAGTTGGTCCGTGATGGCGTTGCGGAGCGCCTCGGGGTCGTTGGAGTGCACTGCCACGCGGAACACCGTGGCGCCGGCGGCCCGGGCTGCGGCGGAGATCATGTAGGAGTTGGCGTCCGTCGCGTCACCGTGCGACAGGGTGGCGCCTGGGTCCACGAGATGCTCGCCAGAACTGACGACCACGACGCGCGGCCGGGGCCGCACCATCACCTTGTCGATGCCGGCCCCCGCCAGGAGGCCCATGGCGCGGTCGTCGAGGACCTCGCCCTCGCTGAGGAGGCGGGTGCCGACGCTCAGATGCTCGCCGGCGGCGCGCACGTACTCACCCTCCGTGACCTTCTCGATCAGGTGCGCACGGTTGTCCTCCAGCGTGGCGAAGGTCGCGGGTAGCACAGCGTTGGCGCCGCGCGGCAGCACGTCACCGGCGGCCACCACGACCGCCGCGCCCTCGGGCAACCGCTCGACGGTGGCCTCGGCGATCTGCAGGGGCTCAGCCAGGTGTCCCTGGTCGTCGACGAGATCCGCCGCGCGCACCGCGTACCCGGCCACCTTGGCGGTGGAGTTGGGCGGCACGTTGATCATCGAGTCGATGTCCTCGCACATCACCTGGTCCCAGGCTTCCAGCAGCGGGGTGCCGAACGGTTCGAGCGGCTCCACGAGGCCGAGCAGATAGGCGGTGTGGTCTGCGACGCTGCGCAGCCCTGAGGCGTTCAGGGCAGGGGCCTCCGGGAGCCGCGGCTCTTCGGGGATCTCCTCGACGACGGGGTCCTCTTTTTTGCGTCCAAACCAGGCCATGGCCCTTACGATATGCCAATGCCCGAACAGCTCCGGAAGGACGCGCTGCGCCAGGCCGTGTCGGCCGCCCGGACGGCCGTCTCCGACGCGACCTGGCTCAGCGTGGACGCCGACCTCGCGCGGCATGTGCTCGCCGCCGTCGCGGAGTTGCCGGTGGGGACGGCGGCGGTCTACGTGTCGCGGCCCGGTGAACCCGGCACACGAGCGATCATCGACGGCCTGCTGGCGCTGGGCTGGAGCGTGCTGGTGCCGCGGCTGACCCGCTTTCCCGACTGGGCGGTCTTCCCCGGCTGGGACGCGCTGGTGCCGGGCTGGGGAGCCATCCCGCACCCGCCAGGCCCGGGGCTGGGCGCGGAGGCCATCGCTGAGGCTGACCTCGTGCTCCTCCCCTGCCTCGCCGTCGGGCGCGACGGATCACGGCTTGGGACGGGCGGCGGCTGGTACGACCGGGCGCTGACCGGACGACGGCCCGACGCCCTGCTGGTGGCCCTCGCGAGGTCCGATGAGGTGGTCGACAGCGTGCCGATGCTTCCCCATGACGTGCCCATGGATGGCTACGCCACCGAGCTCGGTTGGGTCATCGTTGACCGCTGAACTATCATGGCGGGCGGTTGTCTCTACGGAGGAAGTCAATGCCCACCTATCAGTACCGCTGCACCCACTGTGGCACCGACCTCGAGGTCGTGCAGAAGTTCACCGACGACGCGCTCACCGTCTGCCCTGAGTGCGAAGGCAGCCTGCGCAAGGTGTTCAGCGCCGTCGGCGTCGTGTTCAAGGGCTCCGGCTTCTACAAGACGGACAACCGCAGCTCCTCGAAGCCTGCCGCCAAGGCAGCGGAGCCCGCGAAGACCGAGGCCAAGCCGGCCGCCAAGGTCGAGGCCAAGTCCGCCTGACGCGCACTCAGACCTGTGGATAACGGTGGATCGATGGTCCAACCGGCCACAGTGGAGGCATGAAGCGCCTCCTCGATCTCATCGCCCAACGGGTGTCCTGGCACCGCCGCGCGGTGGGCGCAGTGCTCGCCGCGGCGGCCGTCCTGATGTTGGGCAATTCCCTCGCCCCCGCGGACGGGCCCACTGAGCCCGCCGTCGTGATCTCGGCGGATCTGCCGGCGGGCCACGTGCTGACGGCCTCGGACCTGAGCCTCGCCCATCTGCCACCGCAGTCCGTGCCCGACGGCGCCTTCACTGAAGCCGACGCCCTGGTGGGGCGCAGCACCGCAGTCTCCCTGGGCGGGGGCACCGTGCTCCAGCCCGGCATGTTGGCCGCCAGCCGCAGCACAGAACCCGGCCGGGCGCTGGTCCCCATCGTCCTGCGCGACGACAATCTCCGCTCGCTGCTGAACCCCGGTGACCGGATCTCCCTGATCGCCACGGGCTATGACGAGGTGGAGATCCTCACCACCGACGCACGCGTGGCTGTGCTGGCCGCCGCGCCCTCCGGAGGCTCACCGTTGGCCACTGCAACAGGCACTTCCGGGCCGATGGTCCTCGTGGACGTGCCCACGTCCGAGGCCCCCATGGTGGCCGCCCTCGGGCAGGACGGCGGCCTGCGCATCGTGCTGGGCGCTGCCACCGGGTGATGGCCAGTCGCCTTGTGTGTGCACCGGTGCCTCGCTAGAGTCAAACCGGGCCCACGGTCCGACGACGGGGCATTCGTCCGTCGTGAGACATTCGCTCCGGCGGTTTACAGAAAGTCTGAAGAACTATGAAGGGCTTCAAAGAATTCCTGATGCGTGGCAACCTCATCGAGTTGGCCATCGCATTCGTCATCGGCGCCGCGTTCGCCACCGTCATCGAGTCGTTCACCGCGATGTTCATGGACGTGCTGGGACTCCTGGGCGGCACCCCGGACTTCTCGAACTTCAAGCCGGGCGGCGTCTCGGTCGGCGCGTTCCTGACCGCCCTGCTGGCGTTCGTCATCATCGCCGCGGTGGTCTACTTCGGCGTCGTGCTGCCGTACACCAGGGCCAAGGAGCGCTTCGACCGTTCCGCGGCGGAGGCGCCCACGATCACCAAGTCCGAGGAACTGCTCGAGGAGATCCGCGACGCCATCCGCGCCCGCACCCTCTGATCTCGAGGAACACGAAGGGGCACCTCCCACGGGAGGCGCCCCTTTTCATGTCCCGCCAGGCTCACCAGTGCGGCGGGCGGTCCTGAACGAGGCGTTGTTCGTCGCAGTTCAGGGGCCGCTCCGCAGGCCGGTTCGCGACCAGACCGGTCAGACCCAACTGCTGGCGGCCGGTGGCCAGCGCCGCGTCGAAGCGAGCGAAGCCCACCTCGCGTCGCACGTCCAGCGGCACCGGGAACGGCCAGACGCGCTCCGCCGCCTGGGCCTCGTGGCGGAGTGCGGACAGCCGCTCATGGGTGAAGCCCAATGCGGCCAGTTCCTCGGCCAACGTTGCGACAGACCCGACGGGGAGTTCCTCCCCCGTCAGCGCCAGGGCGAGGGCACGCGCGAGCGGGTCAGCCGTCAAGCCGGGCACCGTCCGCGACCGTGCGGCTGTCGCCCGGATCCGCCAGGGTGACGTCGCCCGTGACGACGACGCCGGAGCCGAAGGTGTAGTCGCCCTCCACCCGGAACGACCTGGCCTTGCGCAGCGACGGCGCCGACGGGATACGCTCGGCGAACTTCTGCACCGTCTTGTAGTAGCGCGAGTCCAGGTTGATCTCCGGCGAGGCATCCGTGCAGGCGATGAGCTTGCCCTCGTCGGTCAGGTTGTAGACGTCCGAGCGGAGCAGCAGCAGTTCGTTGGTGGTCTTGACCGGGAGGAAGCGGTCGCGGCCGACGCAGATGGCGGTGGCGCCCTCGAACACCTCGATCGCGGCGCCCATGGCGGACTCCACCTGGATGACCGGCGTGGACGACGAATCCGTCGGGTCCACCGTCTTCTCGTTGCGGATGAGGGGCAGCCCCAGCACCGAGCCGCGCTCGACGAGGGTGTCCTTCAGGACCTGCAGGTCGAACCAGAGGTTGTTGGTGTGGAAGAACGGGTGGCGGTGCTCGTCGGTGAAGAAGTCCATCTCCTCCGGCGCGGTCTGCGCGGTGTCGCGCAGGATCAGCTGCCCGTCGGCCTTGCGGACGGCGAGGTGGCCGCCCTTCTTGTCGTTGATGGTTCGGCGGCACAACTCTGCGGCGTACGGGGCGCCGGACTTGGCGAACCAGCCGGCGATGGTGGCGTTCGGGGCCGCGCCCAGATTGTCGCCGTTGGAGACGCAGGCGTAGCGGAAGCCGGCCTCGAGCAGCGCGTCGAGCACGCCGGAGCCCTCCAGCGCCGGGTACAGGTCGCCGTGGCCGGGCGGGCACCATTCGAGCGACGGGTCTGCGGGCCATGACACCGGCGTGAGGTCGTCGGCGCGGAGCTTGGGCTCCTGGTTCTGCACGAAGCTCAGCGGCAGTTCCTCGACGGGGAGTTCGGGGTAGCGGCTCAGGTGCGCCAGGGTGTCGTCGTCGGTGCGGAACGAGTTCATCAGGAGCAGCGGGAGGCGCGCGTCGTAGCGCTCGCGGGCGGCGAGCACCTGGCGGACGATGAGGTCCAGGAAGTTGAGCCCGTCGCGCACGGGGAGGAGGGTCTTGGCCTTGTCGAGGCCCATGGAGGTGCCGAGGCCACCGTTGAGCTTGATGATGACCGTCTTGCCGATGGCGTCGCGGGCCTCGGCGTCGGTGATGTCCACGTCCGTCAGCATCGGCGGGTCGAGCAGCGGCTCGATCGTGTCCTCTCGGATGACACCGGTCTCACCGGATTCGAGCAGATGGTAGAAGCGCGTGAACACCTCAATGGCCGGAGTGGGTACCCCGGCATCAATCATCTTCTGGCGTGCTGCCTGCAGGCCGGCTTCGGACACGACGATTCCCTTCCTAGGTAACGCATCGATCCTAACCGGCGACCTCGGATTGCTCACCTTCAGGTGCCCCCGTGGGGCCAGATCGGGCAGTGGAACCGGTCACACCGACCTGCCAGACGCCTCACAGGATGTGCACAGAAAGCTCCGGTTTGGTTGTATTCACCGACGAACAGAACGGACACCACCATGTCGCTGCTCCCCTACGAGGCCACCTTCCCCGCCCTGGGCACCCGCGCCACCCTGCTGACCTCGAACCCCGAGGCGCTCCTGCCGGCCGTTGAGGTGGTGCGTGCGGAACTCGACGTCTTCGGCGACATGGACGCGCTCGGCGGCCATCCCATCCTTGACGACCACCTGGGCGCGATGCTGCACGGCACGGACCCGCTGGAGCCGGTGTCGGCGGACGCCGAACGCGACGCCCGCTCCCGCACCGCGCGCCGGTTGGCTGATCTGTTGTCGGAGGAGTTCCCCGGTGGCTTCCTCGTGGACCTGGGCGGCGTCCCCGCTGTCGCCGGCGAGTCGCTGGGCGACGACACGGAGCTCTCGGCAGCCTGAAAGCGTGGAGTTCGGATGCGTCTTCAGTCCGTGACCTCGACGATGCCGTGGGCGCCGCGCTCCGCGTCGACCATGATGTGGCTGACCACCGGGTAGTGCCCCGCCTCGTTGAAGGTGATCTCTACGAAACCGCCCTCGGCCGGCTGGAGCGCCAACACCTGGGCCCCGCCTCCGGTGTTGCCGAAGGCGTCCTCGCCGTCGCGCAGCAGGTAGCCACCCTCGCGGTAGACGGTGTCGAACTGGCCGCCCACGATGTGGAAGCTCGACGCCCGGTTGGGCCCGGCGTCGACCACGAAGAAGCGCACCTTCTCCCCCACCTTCGCCTCGAACTGCCGCTGGTCGTACTGGTTGGCGATGCCGTTGAACACCACCCGGTCCGGCTGCTCGGCGAGCACGCGGTCCGGGTTGATCTCGGTGGCCTCGTCTGCGGTGGCGGCGTCGTCAGCGAAGACCTCGGACTGGACCACCACGTATTCACGGTCCACCGCGGGCCAGCCGTCCTCCGGTTCGATGATCACGGCGCCGTGCATGCCGGCGGCGATGTGGGCGCTCATGGGCATGGTGGAGCAGTGGTAGAGCCAGGCTCCGGCCCGCTCCGCCGTGAAGCGGTACACGAGGCTCTCGCCGGGCGCGATGGTCCGCATCGGCGCATCGGGCGCGACCGCGCCGGCGTGGAAATCGATCGAGTGGCCCATCGTGCCGTCGTTGATGAGGGTGATCTCGAAGGTGTCGCCCACCGTGCCCCGCAGGGTGGGGCCGACGCTCTGCCCGTTGAACGTCCACCTGCGCTGCCACAGGCCGGGGGCCACCTCGAGGGGCTCCTCCGTGACGCGGAACTCGTAGCGGCGGACGGTTTCGTCTGTCAGCTCTGGTGCGACGGGGTCGACGATGTGGCCCAACTCCGCCTCGGGGTTGCCTGCGGCGGGTTGGTGGGCCGCGTGACCGTCGCCGGGAGTGGCGGCCGGCTCGGGAGCGGTGTCGCCGACGACGACGTAGAACGTCATCCCCATCTGCCGGTGGCCGACGACGGTGCACCAACCCTCGATGCTCTGCCCGACCACGCCCAGGTCCAGTTCCGCCGTCTCCCCTGCTGCGAGCCGGGGGCTGCGGACGTCGCCCACCATGAGGTCGTGCACGTTGGTGTCGTCCAGGTTGGTGAGCTCGATGATGACCCGGTCGCCCGGGTCCACCTGGATGCTGGCGGGTTCGAAGCGCATGTCGTGCGCGGTGACCGCCACGCGGACGGTCTCGCCGGTGGGCGCCACCGCCTGCGTCGTGGTGCCCGGGGGGACGATGCCGGCCGCTCCGGGGTCCATTCCGAACCCGAGCGAGACCACGACGGCCAGCGCGGCGACGCCGGCCACCAGGCCGCTGCCGGTCAGCGCGTTGGGCCGCTCTGCGGGCAGCGAGGGTTCGAGGCCGGCCATGGCCGCCCTCTTCTCCTTCACCGACGCCCGGATGCCCAGCACCATCAGCGGGATGAACAGCGCCAACGCCACCAGCACGGCGCTGGAGACCGTCACCTTCACCCAGCTGGGCAGCGGCAGCAGGAACAGCAGCAGGCCGCCGTTGATGACGACCAGCCGGGCGGTGGCCCAGCGGTCGAAGTAGGCAGCGCCCGCCCGGACCACGCGCGGGCCGCCGCCGAGTACCGACGGCAGGAGGTAGCTCAGCGCACCGGTGACCAGTTGCAGGAGGAAGCCCACCACCCAGATGCCGGCGAGCAGCGGGTAGTCCGTGGCGAGCGCGATGTCGTCGGCGCGCCACACGTGCACCGCCGTGGCGACCAGCGCGACGCACGCCCAGACGCAGGCAGCCAGGATCGACGCGGAGGCGAACTCGCGCGGGGGCCGCTTCCTGGTGGGGGCCACGAGGCAGCGCCCGAACCACAGGAGCCCGACGGCGTATCCCGCGATGCCGACGGCGGCGACGGGCCGCAGCCCCGTCAACGAGCCGGCGATGATCACGGCCAGACCGCCCAGCAGGATGGGTAGCGTCTGGCGGGCGAGGCGCTCCGCGCGGTCGTCCATCCGGGTGCGCAGCACCGTCGGCCAGAAGGTGACGAGGGTGCCCACCAGCGTCAAGCCCACCCAGCCCAGGATCATCGTCATGGTGTGGGCGACGAGGAGGTTGGCGTGCCAGCGGTCACCCAGGCCCCAGGCGAGCGCGGCGCCGAAGCCGGCTCCTACCGGCACGCAGAGCGCGGCCACCACGTAGTAGCGGATGCTGATCCGGAAGCGCCCGGGGAGCGCGCGCTTCAGGTCGCGGATGAGGGTCCAGGCGTGCCACAGCACCGCCGTCGACACGGCCACCGCGCCGATGAGCACCAGCCACCACTGCGTGGTCGGCACCCCGACGAACACCGCCAGCGCGCCGACGGCGAGGAGGCCCAACCGCACATCGGCGACCTTCCTGGCTTTGTCGTCCGGCCGGGTCTTGAGCAGGGCTGCGGTGAAGTGGGCGCTCCACACCATGACCGAGTGGGTGATGGCGCCGAGCCCGACGAGGTGCACCATCAGCCAGGTGGATTCGGGCACCCAGCGATGCACCAGCGCGATGACGACGGCGCCGACCAGCCAGACCAGCAGGGTGAAGTCGCGCAGCGACCGGCGCCCCCTCATGAACGCACCACCGACACCACGACGGTCACGGCGAAGATCAGGAGTGCCAGCACGGTGAGGATGCCTCCGGTTCGGTAGAGGGGTTGGATGCCCGCCAGCCCCCCGAAGAGGCGCAGAACCATGCCCACGTTGAGCACGACGAGCGGTGCCCACATGGACGAACGATACGGGAGCGGCCGCCCGATGACGGCCGGGAAGATGATGGGGGCGTGCGCCATGATCATGGCCAGCCCGAAGCCCAGGAAGACCCCGTGGATGACGGCGTCGTAGGTGCCGCTGGAGGTGGGCTGGCCGACGACGAGCCACACGACGCCGGCGACGGCGAGCCACAGGTTGCCGGCCAGCAGCGAGGCGGCGTTGAACCGCCGGAGCCCGGTGCTGCGCACGAAGCGGCGGCCCACGTCGTCTCGGAACAGCCACAGCGCGGTGAGCAGGCAGCCGAGGCCGACGATCCGGGCACCGGTGTCGGGGAAGACCAGGCTGAGGGCGGCGCCACCGCCGATCAGCGTGCCGAGGGCGAGCAGGGTGGGGATGGCGCGGCGGCCCATGGTGAGCTGGGCCAGTTCGGCGCGCTCTGAAGCGATGGTGATGATGAGGAAGGCGGCGAGCAGCGGCAGCAGCGGGGCGATCTCCGCCACCAGCCACAGGCCGGTGAAGAGCGCGACGAACAGCGCGCCGAAGGCCTGTGCGGCCACGAGCGAGAGCGGGGCGCGCAGCCACAGCGCGATGGTGAGCGCGAGGAAGGCCAGGCCCCCGTCGAAGAGGAGGAGTTTGCCCAACCCGATGGGGGCGCCGACGAGCAGGGTGACCGACCCCAGGCCGAAGAGCGCGGGGGCGAGATAGGCCCACGCCTGCCGCAGCGCCTGCGCCCGCTCCAGGGAGATGAGGGTCCCCATGAAGCCGAGCACCATGACCGGGCCGTGGAGGTCTGCCAGCCGGTCTGAATCAACGGGCGCCCAGACGCCGAGCCGCAACAGCCCGGCGTTGAGCCCCGCCAACAGCGAAAAACCGGCGAGGGCGACCATCGCCACCCGCCAGTTCTTCGTGCGCTGACCGATGTCCCGTGTGGCCCGGGACGTCCGGTCAGCTGTACCCGAGGTTGTCACGATCAGGAGCGCGCGAGCTTGAGCTTCCAGGCGTCGGGGCCCTGCTGCACGTAGCTGACGGCGACGTCCTGCCCGTGACGCTGCTGGATCTGGGCGATGAGCGGGATCGGGTCGTGCGGTGCGACGAGCACGAAAGCCGTGCCGGGCTGCAACGAGTCGACGACGCCGTGGATGGCGGCGTGGCGGATGGCGTGCGGGATGGTGCGGGCGTCGAGCTCCGGGAGGGCTTCGTCGTGGCCGCCGCAACCGCAGCTGGACTTGGGGCTGAGCGAGATATCTTGCATGCCGGAGATATTACTACCAAGGTTTGGGATTAATCTCCGGGGTGCCCCTACATGGGCAGCGATCGGACCAACCTTAAAAAAACATTGAACAAGGTGCATCCACGGACCGGTCCCAGGCGGACTAAGGGGGCAGTAGCGCGAAAGCCGCGCTGCGCCGGCCTCAGGGCCCGGACCGAAAGGATCCATCATGCGAGCACGAATCTTCGCCGCGGTGCTGCCGCTGGCACTGGCCTGCGCGGTTGCCCCGAACATGGCAGCTGCTGACGAGCACGAAGCAACCGTCCACATCCTCCACGGCGTGCCCGGCCTCACGGTGGACGTCTACGCCAACGGCAACTCCCTCCTGACCAATTTCGCGCCCGGTACCCTCACCGACGCTGTGCAGTTGCCGGCCGGTTCCTACGACCTCAAGGTCACTGCCGCCGGCGCCGGTGCCGACGGGGAGGCCGCCATCGAGGCCAACGACGTCACCGTTCCCGGGGGCGCCAACATCACCGTCGTGGCCCACCTCGACGCCGACGGCAAGCCCATGCTCACGCCCTTCGTCAACGACGTGGCCGCCACCGCCGCCGGAGAAGGACGCCTCACCGTCCGCCACACCGCAGCGGCACCTGCCGTCGACGTGCGCGCCAACGGCACCGTGGCCTTCAGCAACCTCGCCAACCCTGACGAGATGAAGGCCGACCTCGCGGCCGGCACCGTGTCTGCCGACGTGGTGCTCACCGGCACCGACACCGTGGCGATCGGCCCGGCGGATGTGAACATCGCTGAAGGCGCCAACACCATCGTCTACGCCTGGGGCAGTGCGGCAGACGCCAACCTCGGGCTCGCCGTCCAGGTGATCGACGGTCTCCACAGCGCCCCCGGCGGCGTTCCCGGCGGCACCGGTGGACAGGCCGCTGCTGCGGACGCCACCAACTCCGCCGCCCTCCTCGCCGTGGCAGCACTCCTGGCGGCAGGCACCGGTGTGGTGCTGGTGCGCAGGCGCGCCCTGGTCAACTGACCATCATGAGCCCTGACCGACGGCGCCCCGCCTTCGGAGTCGCAGCGGTGATCGCTCTCACGGCGATCACCGCCTGCGGCGGGCCGGTCGCCCAGGGGGTCCCGCCCTCCACCGCGCCGGCCCTCGCGACCTCGTCCCCGTCCCCGACCCCGGCCGTTTCACCGGCAGCGCCCGACACCTCTCC